>JANYFN010000205.1 GCA_025362675.1 Limisphaerales bacterium
CCAGCTTCGGCAAAACATCACTCATTCGGGCACCCGCCCACTGGCCTTGGACATGAATAGTGCGACGCACCAGCTCGCGGGAATGTTTAGGTGCGACGTGGCTCACGTTCTCAACGTGCAACACGCGCAACGTCAATTCGCCGAACGGCAGGCTGAATTTATCCGGCAGGAAGCAGCCATCAAACAATCACAGGCCGCACCGCAAACCGAATTTTTGAAGCCAACCGAGCCGGTCAAGGTGGCGGAATCAGTAAAACCCACCAAGTCTATTAAAGCTGCCGAGACTGTCGCCCCAGAAATTCCAAAACCACCAATCAACCGGCGGCGCATAGAAATCTCGTCGCCGCCAACCCAACAAAAAAGCAAAGGCATGAGAGTATGAACCTTGAAAATAAATGCTTCCAAATCAAACGGGGTATCAATAGTAATCCCGCTCCGATGGACAACCTGCGGCTGGAGTTGAATTCAAAAAGTTTTCTTCTGCTGCCGTATCACCACCTCGAACTCGTCAAATTTGAGGCGGGCGAGGGACAGGACACGCTTACTCTGTCCTTCATCAATCGCACCGTGCAAATTACCGGCAAACATCTCCGCGACTTGGCACTCGCATTGCAAGACCGTGCCGTAGAATTCATCCGCGTCCTCCCTGCGCTAGATCGTTACGTCGTGCTTGTCGGCCACGAGTCGTCCGTCAAGACGATTGAAATTGAGGAAAAAGGTGAGCGGGGTTAGAACGATTTATCACACATTCGCTCGTGGCGTTTATTGTTTCGCGACAACCTCTTTACTATTGATAAACCGGACTTTCTGCGTCATCGCGGAAGAATGATTGTCACGCAGATGACCATAAACTTTCATCGCGAGTGCGCCGCCATCTTTATGGCCAAGCCAGCGTGAAACAGTCGGAATGTCCACGCCAGATTCAATACAGCGCGTCGCGAACAAGTGGCGCAAATCATGGTGGGTGATTCGTTTCATCCCGACAATTTTGGCAGCACGATCCATCGCTTTCTGACATTCCCGGATTGGCATCACCGCGTTGTCCGGCTTCTCGTCCGGTCGTTTGGCGCGGAGCTGTTGCAATAATTCCGTCATGTCGGCAATCATCGGCACTCGCCGGATGCTCCAGTTTTTTGTGCCAGTTTCAGGATCACCGCGCACGATGATTTCCTGCTTCGTAAAATCACAGTCCGTCCAAGTGACGTTGGCCGATTCGCTGATGCGGAAACCGCCGAAGGCAAGAAACCGAACTAGGTTCGCGCAGTTTTTGGAATCCCGACTTGCACCGTTTTCCAACTCTACCAAAAATTTTTCAAATTGGTTTGGCTCCGGCAGCGTCAGAATTTTAGGACGAATCTTGGCGCGTTTAATTCCCATCGCCGGATTACGAAAGATGGTGTCATTTGCGAGCGCCACATTGAAAATGGCGCGCAACACACCAATCGTGCCGTTGAAGCGTGACCCGGAATATTGGCTGCTGAATTTTGCCGCCCAGGTATTGCAGTCGTTGGCGCTGATGCGGCGCACGTCCAGAGCCGCCAAGTCTGGCCACGATTTCAAAATGCTGTTGATGACTTCGGCGTGGTAGCGTTTGCCCGCCGGTTTCAAAAGATGGGTGGATTCCGTCTGCGTTTTGAAAATGGCCAGACAATCACCAAACGTCATGCGACCCTTGCTGGCAGTTTTTCGGGTTTCAACAAATCCCCGCTCGTTTTTCTCCAAATCAGCCAGCCGGAGCTTGGCGACGGACAGCACATCGGTCCGCAAACTCTTGCGAATGAGATTGCCTCCCACACGCAAACGTGCAAAAAATGTGCCGGATGAAACAAAGCGGATCAGATTGGAATATTGCGTGGGCTGCCAAACCTTGTCGGGTTTGGCCTTGCTGGGTCGCGCAACCGCTGTTTTCATGCAACTAGTATCAGATTGCAGTATCAGATTGTCAAAATGTTTTTAGTTAAAGCTGTAAAAACATTGATTTTACTGCGTAGCTCCCATAGCTCAAATGGATAGAGCAGCGGATTTCTAATTGAGAAATGGGGGTTTGCGCAGTTTTGCATGACGTTGCAAAAACTCACAAAGCGCCTGTGAAAATTGGCGATTCTGACGATTTCGCTTTGCAGGGCTTTGCACCGATTTACTTCGTTTTTAGGTCCGACCGTAGAAAACGACCGTAGAAAAAAACTTCTCATCTTCAGGTGAAAAATTACGCGTAGCTGTTTGTTTTCAGCCACACGGCCAAGGCTTCGGAAACAATGTCACGTTGCGTGTAGGGTTCAAGGCGTTGGATTTTTCGTTCCATCGAAGCGCGAAGCAATGCCGCCATGATGGGCGGCGCAATGCGGATGTTTAGCGAAACCAAACCGCCCTCGGCGGCTCTTGAAATTTCCGGCTTCACCGGTGGCAATGGTGCCGGTGCAACTTCCGATTTGGCCGGTTCGTTCGGAACGGGATTTTCTGGCGTGGCGATGCCTGCCGACAAGAACGCCTGCTCCTCCGGCGTTATCAGTGCATCGTCCAGTGAACGGCGTTTAACCACGGGTCATCTCCTCAAGCAAATCTTCCATTTCATACGCGGCGGCGCGGGAAAGGATGCCCATTTTCCAAACCACACTCGCCTGCCCCGCTGCATCGGCGAAAGGCTGGCGGAGTGATAGCGTCGGCAGAATGGGGACGCCGATTTTTTCGACGGCACGCAAAACCTCACCGCTCAAGCGTCCGCGTTTTTGCAGCCGGTTCGGAATCAATGCGCCGGTGGGTTTTCCCTTGCGGGCTTTCTGTGCTTCTTTAAGCAAGGCTACGGCTTTGGTGAGGGCGCGGAGATCGAGAATAGACGGGCCGCAGGGCAGAAACACGCGGTCGGCTTTTAACATGATTGCCCGCGTGGTGGTGGAAAGTCCTGCGGGGCCGTCAATGACGATGTCATGCGCAACCGTTTTCAGTTTGGTAACGCGTTGAAATATCTCCTCCGGCGTAGCGAGTTGGTGAAGCTCAATTGGCAGGCCAAGTTCCTTGATCCAAGTCGAGGCGGATTGCTGCGGGTCGGCGTCTATGAACACCACGCGCCGCTTCTTCTTTGCGAGCCATGCTGCCAGATGAACGGCGATAGTAGTCTTCCCTACCCCGCCCTTTGAATTTGTGAGTCCATAAATCATCCGATGCCGATGGGTGCATCATAAATTTAATTTCGGTTAAGGACAGAAAGGAGCAGCTCCTTTCCCCTGCCAGACAAATTTTTC
>JANYFN010000247.1 GCA_025362675.1 Limisphaerales bacterium
CATCGGCGCAGTCGTTCAACTCGGCCTTGCTCGCGCGGATAATTCCACCGTGCGAACTCATCCATAAAAATCCGTGGCCGTCGTCTTCAATGTCGCCGATCACGCTGTTGGGCAAACCTTGTGCGCGATCCATCACCGAAAATTTCCCGTTCTTCAAACGGCACAAACCGCCGCCGAACGTTCCGATCCAGAGCTCGCCGTCGTCGTCAAAACGCAGACACTCGATGTAGTCGCTCGACAAGCCGTCGCGCTGGCGGAACTGACGGACGTGATTATTTTCCAGACACGCGAGGCCGTTGCCCGCCATGCCGAACCACACCGCGCCGTTGGTGGCCTCGGCAATGCAGCGCACATCGCGCAACGATTTTCCATCTGCTTCCGTGAACCAATTCGTTTTTCCAGCTTGATAGTGCAGCAGACCGCGCGCGGTGCCGGCCCACAAGCTGCCGTCGCGCGCCGGCAACAGCGCGGGTATCGGCATTTGCAAGTTCTCCATGCCTGGTGCGAATTTGAAACGGTCGCCGTCGCGCAAAAATAATCCCGCGCCCCAGGTGCCGACAAATAATTTCCCCGCCACGTCCTCGGCGATGGACCAGACGTAGGAATTACCGATGCCGTTGGTGAAACCAAAATTCGTCCACTCGCCGTTTTGCAGCCGATACAAACCGGCGCCTTCCGTGCCAGCCCACAAGTCGCCGTTGCGTCCGGGATAGACCGACAACACGGCGCGACCGCGCCAGCGCTCTGGGTTCGGAACGGTTTGAATGTTGTTCGGGCGCAGGCTGATCAGGCCGTTGCCGCCCGTGCCGATCCAAAGGTTTCCCTCGTGGTCTTCGAGCAGCGACAGAATCCAGTCCGCTTGAAAACCGTTGATGCGATTGATGTGCAGCGGTGTTTCACCCGTGCCGGGAAACAAAATAAATAATCCGCTACTGGAAGTCGCGGCGAGCAGCGTGCCGTTTTTGGTTTCGATCAAGCAGGTCAAAGAAGACATCGCCCAGGGAGCCGCGCCCAAATCCAAAACCGCTTGGTTGCCCTGCCATTTGCGGATGCGCCCGTCATGCGCCACCCAGAGACCGCCATCGCGGCTAGCGCAAAGTCCCTGAACGTAGGTGCTGACGAAATTGTTGGTGCCGCCATAATTTTGAAACGCGTGGAGTTGTCCGTGTTCCAAGACGGACATCCGGCCGTCGCGCGCGACCCAGATGGTTCCGTTCGTGGAGCGAGCGTAGCTCAACAATTTCGTCGCGGTGCCGGCGGGCGGCGTCAGCAGCAGACCGTCGCGCATTCGTGCGAGCGAACCGGATTCGCCGAGCAGCCACAAGTCGTCATTATCATCGCTGGTGATGGCGGAAATTTTTACGCCGTTCCACGCTGCGCGAATCGTTTCGGCGTGAAACATTCCGTTTTTGCAGGTCGTGACCGCGCCGTTCTCGTGGCCGATCCAGAGCGTATGGTCGGTGGATTCAAACAGACTCGTCACGCGACTGCTGTGCAGTTCGGGCGTGTTCTTGTCATCGAATACGGTGAAACGCACGCCGTCAAACCGCGCCAGTCCACTGTAAGTTCCCACCCACAGATAGCCATCGTGCGTCTGCACGACGGCGGTGACTTTATTTTGCGGTAGCCCCTTTTCCACCTGCCAGACGCGCATGAAATAATTCGGCGCATTGGTGGAGTCCGCCGCAAACGTGGAAAAATTTATTCCGCTTAGGAGCAGTCCGCACCCGCAAAAAATGCGCGCCGTGCGCCGGACAATTTTGAGGAATGGATGCACGCGGAGAGCTTGCCCGAATGTTCGACGGAATCAAGCCGCTGACCGGCAGGCACTGTCGTTCCTTTTAACGACGTGCCGCTTTTATTTTCGCGGCTATAGTATTTTCCATTCTCCTGAACCAAGACCATGATTAAAAAACCGACCCATCGCCGCCACGGATTCACCCTCATCGAATTGCTCGTCGTCATCGCTATCATCGCCATTTTGGCCGCGATGCTGTTGCCTGCGCTGTCCAGTGCGAAGGAGCGCGCCAAACGGATTTCCTGCCTGAACAATCTGAAGCAGATGGGCACGGGGATGTTTCTCTATGCCGGAGATTCGGATGACCGCACGCCGCCGGCGGCATACAATCCGGCGACTTCCACTGCGCCGTATGTCTGCTATCTGCTCTTTCCCAATTTGGGCGGCAACGGTATCGCCCTGACCCCCGCCGAACAGGCCGCGCCCACCAACCACGGAAGTTTTTTCAGCAGCGGCTTCATCAAAACGGGCAAGACGTTTTATTGTCCGAGCGTGACGGCGAATCTGGCGCCGACGCTGAATTATGAAAATTATTTGTCCACGCCGGGGGGCGTGTGGCCGGCGTATTCCATCGCGGGCAACGGCTTCGTCCGCTCGACGTATTCCTATTATCCCCAAACGGACAAGCTGGTGAATGCGGCCAATCCGGCCCTCGGTTATACCGTGGCGAAAAAATCCACCCAGCTTACGGCCAAACGCTCCATGATGACGGATTTGATTTTTCAATGGGACTACATCCCGCATCGCGCCGGAAAAAATCCCAAGGCCATCAATGTCGTCTGGGGCGACGGTCATGCCAGCGTGTATGGCAACGCAGATACGTTCAACCCTGACGCCACGCATTGGAACGCGGCGGGCGGGCCAAGCATGGGGCCGGGCGACAACAACACAATTTTTCAAAATGTCATGGCCACCATCTACCAGTGAGGGATGGGAACGCTGAGCAACGTCTCGGCACGTTCATAAACGTTTGTCAGCGACCTCGTGGAACGAACGGTTTGCGGCGGGCAAATGACCCGCCTAGACTTGCAGCCTCGGGATATTCCAAAAAAACCTTCGAGGAATTCGACGAGAAAATTCAAATGATTAAAAACATCTTTTCGGCCATGTGGCTGTCGGCGTTGGCTGGCAATGTTGCGCTCGCTAAAACCGAACTCGTGCCACCGCGCGAAATCATTTCACTTGATGCGGATTGGAAATTTCAGCTCGGTGAAAACACCAACGCCATCGCACCGACATTCGACGACCACGGCTGGCGGAGCGTGGATGTGCCGCACGATTATGTGGTCGAAGGCGCGTTCAATCCCACGAATAAATTTCCGGTTCCCGGCGCGAAATCCACTTGGTATTGGCTGCACGGTTTTCTGCCGACGCAACCGGCGACGTATCGCAAAACGATTTCCATTCCTGCTGCGGCAAAAGGCAAACGCCTGTGGCTGGAGTTCGACGGCGTTTTCAGCAACAGCCGTTACTGGCTCAATGGCCGCGAAATCGGCAGCGAATACAGCGGTTATTCGAGTTCACGTTTTGACATCACGGACGCGGTGCAGTGTGGCGCGGAGAATTTTTTGACGGTGCAGGTTGATCCGCGTTGGGACGGCTGGTGGTATGAGGGCGGAGGCATTTACCGTCGTGTCCGGCTGGTGATGCTCGACACGGTTCACATTGCGCCGGATGGAGTTTTTGTCAATTCTGTTTTAGAAAATGTCGGTGAAGGAGCAAATGCCGACGCGCTCGTCGTGGTGAAAACCGAGGTGACGAACACGAGCAATGCCATCGTCACAGCGGCGGTGTTGAGCGAAGTTTTGGATGCGAATGGAAAAGTAATTATCTCCGAGAAAATGGAGCCGTCGTTGGCTGCGGGAACGAAGGAGAACGTGACGCAAAAACTTTCCCTGATGAATGCAGCTTTATGGTCGCTGGAAAATCCTTATTGCTACCAGCTTCGCAGCACCGTCAGCGTGGCGGGAAAAGTGGTTGACCAAGTGACCACGAGTTTCGGCGTGCGGCAAGTTCGCTTCGATGCAGAGCGCGGTTTTTTTCTGAACGGCAAGCACGTCAAAATCAAAGGCGTCAACGCGCATCAAGATCACGCGGGTGTCGGCGTCGCGATGCCGGATCGTTTGATTGAATGGCGACTGGAGCGGCTGAAGGAAATGGGCTGCAACGCGATTCGTCTCTCGCACAATCCCGTCGCGCCCGCGATGCTTGATGACTGCGACCGCATGGGCATTTTGGTCATCGCCGAGAATCGGCATCTCGGCGACACGTTCGCCGATCAGTCGCCGAAAAACACCCCTGCCGTGGAAAACCGTTATCTCTCCGGCCTCGTGATGCACGACCGCAATCATCCGAGCATCATCCTCTGGTCGCTGTGCAACGAGCAATGGACGCAAGGCTCGCCCGAAGGCGCGGCGACGGCGCGGGCGATGAAACAGCGCGTCAACGAACTTGATCCCACGCGCCTCGTGACGGCGGCGATGAACGGCGGATTCACCAACGTAAATGGTTTCGCGAGCGTGCTGGATGTGGCGGGCATCAATTACAATCCTTGGGTCTATCAAAAATTTCACGCGCAGTTTCCCACTCTGCCGATGGTCGCCACGGAAATCGCCAGCGAGATCGGCACGCGCGGTTTTTACGGGACGAACCGCTGGGAAAATTATACGGGCGACAAGGCGCGCGGCTACGTTTCCGCTTACAGCATCAACGCCGGGCCGGGTGGGCAGACCGTGGAGCAGGCGTGGCCGGTCGTGGCGACGAATGATTTTATGGCGGGCGGTTTTGTGTGGAGCGGGTTTGATTACAAGGGCGAGCCGCGTCCGTTCGAGTGGCCGAACATCAATTGTCACTACGGTTTCATGGACATCTGCGGTTTTCCCAAGGACAGCTATTACTACTACCAAGCCGCGTGGACGGACAAACCAGTGCTGCACGTTTTCCCGCACTGGAATTGGCCGGGCAAAGAAGGTCAGGAAATTTCCGTGTGGGTTCACAGCAACTGCGAGGAAGTGGAATTATTTCTCAACGGCGTTTCGCTCGGCAAACAAACCGTCACGCCGCTGCATCATCTCGAATGGAAAGTGAAATACGCGCCCGGCAGACTCGTCGCGAAAGGTTTACGCGGCGGAAAACTCATCGAAGAAACGGTTGAAACAACCGGCGCTCCCGCTGCGATTCGATTGACTGCCGACCGCACGAAACTCACCGCCGACAACGCGGATTTGTCCGTGGTGAACGTCGCGATTCTCGACGCGCAAGGCCGCGTCTTGCCGGTGGCGGATAATAAAATCACCTTCACGCTGACCGGCCCGGCCAAGTTGATCGGCGTCGGCAACGGCGACCCCAGCAGCCACGAACCGGACAAGGCCAGCAGCCGCTCGGCTTTCAACGGACTGGCGCAAGCCATCGTGCAAACAACCGTGAAGGGCGGAAAAATAAAACTTATAGCCGAGGCCGCTGGCTTGAAAACGACCAGCGTGACACTTACAAGTCAATGAGCCGTCATGTCGTTAAAATTATTGTTTGAGTAAATAAAAATAGAATCCAAGTTACTACCCATGCATCCATTTTCCGATCCGCCGGCACAGCGGACAGTAAGTTGTTCGTGACGCGAAAATGAAAAATCTCATCAGAAATTTATCCGCCTTGTGTCTGTTGTTTACGTTGTGCCATCTCGCACAGGCGCAGCCGCTCGCCTTTGGCAACGTCACGATGGGCGGCGGCGGTTATGTGACGGGCATCATCAGTTGCCCTGGCCAGACGAATCTTTTCTACTGCAAGACGGACGTGGGCGGCGCTTACCGCTGGGACGAGCCGACGCAGTCGTGGATTCCGCTGCTGGACTGGTGTTCGGAAAGCCAGACCACTTATCAGGGCGTCGAGAGTCTGGCGGTTGACCCTTCGGCACCGAATAAATTGTATCTCCTCGCCGGCACTTCGTATTGGAACGGTGGCAACACCGCCGTTCTGCGCTCGACGGATTATGGCGCGACGTTTGCCATCACCGATGTCACGGCCGAGTTCAAAGCGAACGGCAATGGCTCCAACCGGCAGAAAGGCGAGACGCTCGCGGTGGATCCCAATAATGGATCAATTCTTTTTTGCGGCAGCCGCGCGAATGGACTTTTCAAAAGCACGGATTCCGGCGTGACGTGGAATGCGGTCAATAGCTTCAAAACCAACATCACCAGCGCCAGCGACAGTATCAGCTTCGTTAAATTTGATCCAACCACCGGCACGGCTGGCAACCCGACGCTGCGGATTTTTGTCGGCGTGTATCGCACCGGCACAAATTTTTTTGTCAGCAATGATGCGGGCACGAATTGGACCGCCTTCGCCAACAGCCCGACGAACTCCTACGCGGAACGTTGCGCGTTGGCGGTCAACAGCCAGCTCTACATCACTTTCGGCAACGAGACCACGCACACCAACGGCGGCGTCCTGCGCTACAACACGACGAACGGCGTCTGGCTCGACTGCACGCCCAGCACGCTCAAGCCTTATTGCGGCATCAGCGTTTGCGCCACCAATCCGCTCAAGCTCGTGGCCTCGTCGTATTCGATTTACAAATTCCAACCGTGGGGAACCTACGGCGACCTTATCTACGTCAGCGCCAACGGTGGGACGAACTGGACGGATATTTTTACGAGCAACAAAGCAACCTTTAACGCCAATGGTTTTCCCTGGATGAACGGCCAAATCAATTGGGGCGGCGCGCTGGAGATGGATCCGTTTAATTCTGACCGCGTGTTCGTCGGTTCCGGCAACGGCATTTTTTGCACCACTAATTTAAATTCCGGCCTCACGACTTCGGTTTGGAAATTTATGGTGAAAGGTCTGGAGGAAACTGTGCCGATAAATTTTTTGAGCGTGCTGGGCGGGCCGTTTCTCACTTCCATCGGCGATTACGGCGGGTTCATCCATACGGACATCACCGTTTCACCCGCTACGGGGAACATGAGCCAGTCGGTGAGTTTTGCGTATGCCGCGATTCAAACCAACTTCATCACTCGCGTGGTGAACAATGGCGAAGCCTATTATTCCAAGCAACTGCCTGTCATCTGGACGAAGTTTCCCTCGACGCCCGGCGTGATGACCAATGGTTATCTGGCGATTTCGCCCGACGCGTCCACTGTGGTGTGGAAATCCACTTCCTGCTATGTCACCACCAATCTCGGCACGAATTGGACGGCCAGCACGAACATAAATTTTACCTGCATTCCCCGAGCCGACGCCGTGAATCCATTAAAATTTTACGCCTACAATTCCAGCGATGGCTTTTTGTATAACAGCACCGACGGCGGCTTGAATTTCGTCAAACTAGGCTCGGCGGGGACCGGCGGCGCGACCACTTTCTGCACCGCGCCCGGCATTGAAGGCCACATCTGGATCGCGCTTAATAACAACGGCCTGAAATATTCCACCAACTCCGGCACAAATTTTTCCAGCACCACCGTCAGCGTCTGCAACGCCCTTGCCTTTGGCAAAACCGCGCCCGGCGGCACTTATCCCACGCTCTTCATCTGGGGCAAACCGACCGCTGGCAGCACTTCGGGAATGTATCGCTCGAATGACCAAGGCACGAACTGGGTGCGCGTGAATGACGACGCCCACGAATACGGCGGACGCGGCAATGCTGGTATCATCGAAGGTGACAAAAATGTCTATGGTCGTGTTTATATGAGCAGCGTCGGACGCGGCGTGGTGTATATGGATTCTGCCGTGAACGTGAGCAACGTCATCGTGTCGCCCGTCACATTCTCAACCTTCGTCACCGGCACGCGACAACTCACCGCCACCGTGCTGCCGGCGAACGCGACTTATCCTTCGTTCACTTGGGCGTCCAGCAACGCCGCCATCGCCACCGTCAGTGCCGGCGGACTCGTGACCGCCAACGCCGCTGGCACGACGACGATTACCGCCACGACTTTGGACGGCGGCTTCATCGCCGGCTCCGTTGTGACCGTGACGAACTTGCTGTCATCACCGCTCCTGACTTTTACAACCAGCGGCGGTTCTGCGATGACGTTCTCGTGGCCGGCAGATCATCGCGGCTGGCTGCTGCAAGTGCAGACGAATGGACTATCCACCGGCCTCGGCACCAACTGGTTCACCGTTTCCGGTTCCGCCGCCACGAACCAGATTGTTCTCCCGCTCAACCCCGCCAACGGCGCGGTCTTTTACCGGCTGTCTTCGCCTTGATCAAACCGCGTAAAACTTCAGCCAATGCGCCGGCGTGTCGTTAAAATTATTGTTTGATAACCCGCGGATAAATTTCCAGAGTCTTGCGTATGCGTCCCCTATTATTTTTAGCTGTTGCTCTGTCATTTGTTTTCAACCCTGCCGTGACCAGTCACGCCCGCGAAAGCCAGCTGCTCGCAGATGGCTGGCGCTTCAGTTTGAGCGACGCCAGCGATGCGGGAAAAGCTGATTTCGACGACCACGGCTGGCAATCCGTCACGCTGCCGCACAACTGGGGCTGGCAGGAGGCGCAGGCGGGCAAAAAGATTTATCGCGGGCCGGGCTGGTATCGGCGCGAACTGCTGGTGACGCCGGAAAAGGGAAAAAGATTTTTCCTGCGCTTCGAGGCGGCAACTTTAGTGGCGGATGTTTATGTGAATGGAAAACCAGTGAGCGAACATCGCGGTGGCTTCGGTGCGTTTTGTTTTGAGATCACTAAATTTCTTTCCGCCACCGGCACGAACGTTCTCGCCGTGCGCGTGGACAATTCCAAAGCGCCGGACCTCGCGCCGCTGGACGGGGATTTTTCCGTCTATGGCGGATTGTATCGCCCGGTGCATCTGATTGTGACGGGCGCGGAAAATATTTCGCTGACGGATCACGGCTCGCCCGGCGTGGCGTGGTTGCAAACGAGCGTAAACGCAAGGCAAGCCGTGCTGGACGTGACCGCGCAAATCTCCAACGGCACGACAAACAAAACGCCCTTGAAGCTCGTGGCCAGCGTCGTGGATGCGGATGGAAAAACCGTCGCGAGCAGCGAACAAAAATTTTCACCCGCGCGTTCGGACACTGCGCCGTATTTTCTACGCGTCACCGTGCCGTCGCCGCATTTGTGGAACGGGCGCAAAGACCCTTATCTTTACAAGGCCATCGTCGAGTTGCGCTCGGCGGACGACGTGGTGCTGGACACGGTTGAGCAGCCGCTCGGACTGAGGTTTTATTCCGTTGACCCGGACAAGGGATTTTTCCTGAACGGACAGCCGTATCATTTGCATGGCGTGAATCGCCACCAAGATAATTTGGACAAGGGCTGGGCGATTTCCGAGGCGGACATGGACGAGGACATCGCACAGCTCAAGGAAATCGGCGCGACGGTCGTGCGCTGCTGCCATTATCAGCACAGTGATTATTTTTACAGCTTATGTGACAAGGCCGGGATTTTGGTCTGGGCGGAATTGCCGCAGGTCAACATCGTCCGCGCCACACCAGAATTTGCCAACACCTCGCGCGACCAATTGCTCGACTTGATCCGGCAAAGTGTCAATCACCCCGCAATTTTCACTTGGAGTTTGGGTAATGAAATCGCCGGCAACAGCGACGACCCGCATCGCGAGTTGCAGGACTTGAACGCCGTCGCCCACGGTGAAGACCCGACGCGCCTCACGATTCAGGCGACGATGACGGCTGGCCGTCCGCAGATGAACAAGATACCCGACCTGCTCGGCTGGAACATTTATCCGGGCTGGTATAGCGGGGACAAAGAAGATTACGCGCGCGACCTCGACGCGCGCCGCAACTCCAGTAAGTCCGGCGGCTTCTGCGTGAGCGAATACGGCGCAGGTGCGAACGCCGCGCAGCACGAGCAAAATCCAAAACATCCGATTGCAAAAGGACAATGGCATCCCGAAGAATGGGAAGCGGAAGTCCACGAATCCGCGTGGGCCGCGATGAAACAGCGTCCGTATGTTTGGGGAACTTTTGTGTGGTGCATGTTTGATTTCGCCGTCGCCTCGCGCAACGAAGGCAGCACGCCCGGCTTGAATGACAAGGGTTTAGTCACGCGCGACCGCAAGATCAAGAAGGACGCATTTTATTTCTACAAGGCCAACTGGAACGACGAGCCGATGATTTACCTCGCGAGCCGTCGCTTCACCGAGCGAACCAACGCCATTACGGACGTGAAAATTTATTCTAACGCGAAAAACCCGGAGCTGTTCGTGAATGGTGTTTCGCAAGGTAAGCAAGCCGATGGCGTGGATAATGTTTTCATTTGGAAAAATATCACACTGTCGCCGGGCGAAAATAAAATCGTCGCCAGTGCCACGGCGAACGGCCAGCCGGTGACGGATTTGTGCGTGTGGAAACTGTCGCCGCCGGAACCGGCCAAATGAAAATCTGAATGTCTGGCATGAAATCGTTATTGCTCGCTCTGCTTTCAATTTGCGCCGCGCACTTCAGAGCGTTGACCGCCAAGCGCACGACACGCCGGAATGGAAAAAATAATTTGTATTCGTTCGCGCCAAAGATTTTCCTCTGATATGACCAATTCACCCACCAACCCTGGACGCCGCGCTTTTCTCCGCGATTCACTTACGTTCGGCGCGGGGTCGCTGCTGCTCGGGGCTTCACTCCCCGCCCGCGCAGCGGACAAGTCGGCGGGCGGCAGGAAAAATTCTCCGTCGCTGGCCGCGTGGCCGGAATTGCCGACCCGCGTTTTGATTGAGCATGACGGCAACGATTTTCAGACGACCAATCGTCAAGGTTCACGATTCACTTCGGAGCGCGCGGTTGTAAATCTGGCCGCAACCGTGGCGGGACAGGAAGTTCGTGTGACGTGTCCGCGCGGCCCGTTGTCGCGCGTGGTGCTGCGCTGGGAAATTTCTTTTCCCGGCGGGACGCTGTTTCTCGGCGATCATTGGGAGCGCAGCTACGGCGACCTGCAATGGCGTTTTCTGCAACCAGAACGAATTCTGCCATGGTATTTCGCCGCGCATGAAACGGCCAGCGGGCGCACCTTCATGGCCGGCGTGAAAACCCAACCCGCCGCGCTTTGCTTTTGGACGGTGGATGCCGCGGGCGTTTCGTTGTGGCTGGATTTCCGCAATGGCGGCGGGCCATCGTATCCGGGCGACCGCGAAATTCTGGCCGCCACCATCGTCACTCTGGCGACGACAAAAACGGAAACGCCGATGGCCGCACTCACACGTTTTTGCCGGCTGCTCTGTCCGAAACCGCGTCTCGCAGCAAACCCGATCGGCGGCAATAACAATTGGTATTACGCCTACGGCCGCAACTTCGATGCCGACGCGATGCGACGCGACGCGGCGTTTCTCGCGGAACTTGCCGGCGGCCATAAAAACCTGCCGTATTGCGTCATTGACGCCGGCTGGACGCCCGGCACGGTTTGTCCCGGCGGGCCGTGGACGGCGGGCGATCGTAAACGTTTTCCCGATATGGCCGGACTCGCAACAGACATAAAAAAATTTGGCGTGCGTCCCGGCGTCTGGATGCGCCCGACGGCGCTGATGCGCGTGGAAGATACGAAACGATTACGGGCCGGGCCAATTCATGCCGAGGAAAAACCGCTCGACCTCACGCTGCCAGAAAATCTTTCGCTGATTCGCGAAGATGTTGCGCGAGTTCGTTCGTGGGGTTACGACCTGATCAAGCACGATTTTTCCACTTACGATATTTTCGGCAAATGGGGTTTTGAAATGGGCGCGGAATTGACCGAGGGAAATTGGAATTTCCACGACGCCACGCTGACCAACGCGGAAATTATTCTCCGCCTCTATCAAACTTTGCGCGCGGGCGCGGGCGACGCCCTGTTGCTCGGTTGCAACACCATTGGTCATCTCGGCGCGGGACTGTTTGAAATCCAGCGCACCGGCGATGATACTTCCGGCCGCGTTTGGGAACGCACCCGGCGCATGGGCATCAACACGCTCGCCTTCCGGCTGCCGCAGCATGGAACTTTTTTCACCTGCGACGCCGACTGCGCCGCGCACACGGAGCAGACGCCGTGGGAATTAGACCGGCAATACCTTGACCTCGTCGCGCGCAGCGGCACGGCGCTGTTTGTCTCCGCCGATCCGCGCACGATCCAGCCGGAACAGAAAAAAGCGTTTGCCTCGGCGATGCAGACGGCTTTGTCCGGCGGCACGCCCGGCGGCTGCGAACCGTTGGACTGGTTGCACACCACGACACCGCGCGCGTGGCGATTCGGCAAAGAACAGATCACTTATCGCTGGGAGGAACCAATGGGAGCCAATCCCTCGCGCATTTAATCACCCAGCTTGTGCGCCGCCGAAATTGATACAACCGCCGGCTAAATTAGTCGCAACGCTTTTCTTGGGGCATATACCCGCTCCTTGCAACTCCATTCACATCGAGCTTCAGCCCGCTGTCGTGGCAGCCCGTAAAGCCAAGCCGTTTTAACCCGAATTCCAAAGTTGAACCGGCGGTGCGTAGTGGGACAAGCGTCCCACCTGTCGAGTTTTAGTTTTTACTTAAAAAAATCACGCGCGCCAGCAGTTAGCCGCATCGCAGCAATAGAACACGTTTTTACGTTTGCAGAGCCGAAATTTTTCTTTCATAGATACCTTTCAGCATAGGCATCTCCGAAGTTTTGCTTGATGAGTATGGCAAAGGACGCTTCGCCTTGTTTGGCGGTCCGCACGTCTTCGAGACGGGGGACTTTGGTTTATTGTCGAATCAGGACAACCGGCTGTTTCTGAAAAATGTGCTGCGCTGGCTGTTGGCAGATGGCCCGCTCAATTTGCAGGTCGAACCCTCCGCGCATCCGGTGCTGAACACATCGTTCTTTGAGCACGGTCTGGAAATTATTTCTGAACTCAACCAGCAGAACGATTTGCAATCCGTCGCCTACGTCGAAAAACTGTTGCGGCGGACCGGCGTTTTGAACGCGCTCGACCGTCCGCAATGGGTGCCGTAGTGCAGTCGGAAGTCTTTTTTAGATAATGACTTGCATTTTTTATTTCCTCGGCGAAAGTAATCGCGGCCATCGCTTCGACCATGAACGCGCCGCTCTGGATTCCCACCGGCGGGGTCATTGGACTCGGAAACGACTCCCATCTACGAAACAATTCCCACCGACCGGCGCGCGTGGTGGTGCTCGGAAGTTTTATGGGCGGTTATCATGTGCTCAGCGAATTACTTTTCGGCGAGCTCGCCGACCGAGTGACAGTTGTCGGTGTCGCCACCGATGACCCGACTCAGCCCTACACCAACGCCAAAGTGCGCTTGTGGAAAAATCCGCACACGGAAGCGGACGAAATGCTTGTCCGTCGATTTGCTCAATCGCAGAATCTGCCGGTATTTACTGGCCGGGTAAAATCACCGGAGTTTTATGAGTTGATGACGCAGGATTGGAAACCGGACTTGTGTTTGATGGCAACCTTTGGGCAGAAAATTCCTGCGCCCATCACCGAGGTGCCGCGACTCGGCTTTTTTAATTTCCATCACAGCGGATCCACGTGGCCCTCGTATCCGGGACCCGACCCCATTGGCGATATGCAGCGCGATGGCCGGTCGCATTTGGTTCTCACCATGCACCGCGTCAGTGAGCAGATTGATGACGGAGAATTTTTCGCACGCTCGCATCCGGTGGTGATTCCGCCGGGAATCAACGCTCTCGAAATGCACCGGATCACTTGGCCGCAGATGGGTCCGTTCATCCGCCGGCAGGTTGCGGCCATTCTTGGAGCGGAGTGTGATGCGTCTGGTGACAGCTCGCAACTTCGGCACGATGAAGTGGTGCCTTA
>JANYFN010000264.1 GCA_025362675.1 Limisphaerales bacterium
CTCGCGCGGCGCGCGGGGTTGCGCGTCGGCTGGATTTCGGCGCGGCCATCGCTGGCCACGAAATTGCGCGCGGATGAATTGAAAATTGATTTCCTCGTGCAACAAGGCGACGCGACGAGCAAAACGGCGGCGATTGAAAAATTGCTCGCGCAAGAAAAAATGAGTTGGAACGAGGTTTGTTTTGTCGGAGATGATATCATTGACTTGGGACCGCTGACGCGCGCGGGTTTTTCTGTGGCCGTGGGCGACGCGGTGCCCGAGGCGCAGGCGGCGGCGCATTTCGTCACTAAAAATGTGGGCGGTCGCGGCGCGGTGCGCGAGGCGGTGGAACTGATTTTGCACGCGCAAGGCAAGTGGGCCGACTTTGTGGAAAAATATTCCGGGTGAAGGCAGGGTGAGCCAATACCCTTGCGGGCGGAAACGTCCGCGAGGTCTTGGAGTGCGGTGGCAGAGCGCAGCGGCGACACTGCTTTCGGGCGGACGGAAAGATTTCGGGTTGCAATCAGTCCTTCGTGCGGGCGAAGGCGGCGTGGCGCTCCGCTTCCCGCCGCAGTCCATGACGCGCCCGGACTGGTGTGAGTTTGCTGAAAAATGAAATGAAATGAAATTTCTCGCGGTCATCTTAGTGGTTGCCGGTGCGGCCTTGCTGCTGCGCGGCGCGGACGACCGTGCCGTGCCCGGTTTGCCCGCCAACGTGAAGGATATGCGCACGACGGAGTTCACTTCGGAGCAATATTACGAGGCTCCGAATGAGCAGCAGATCAAGCTGCGTTTTTCCGGGGCGTCGGCGATAACCCTGCCCGGCGGCCTGCAGGAAATCAGACAGGTGCGCATCGAGATGTTCTACACGAATGGTTCGACGCGGGCCGTGGCCGAGACGCCGAAGTGTGAGCTTCAGCCCTTCGATGGCGTCGCGAGTTCTGCCGGGCGGCTGGTGTTGCAATCGGGTGATGGTAAAATCCACATCGAGGGCGATGGGTTTTTATGGCGGCAAGATCCGGTGACCCTCACAATCTCGAATAATGTCCGCACAGTGGTGAAGCTGGGCACGAACAGTCTATTTAAGTTATGAAAAAATTATTTTTCCTCTTGGCCTTCGGTATTGGCTTGGCGGTCCTGGCGCAAACGGCGGCGAAACCAAAAACTCAGAAAGAGCCGGTCGGTGATACGGAGATCAATGCCGACCGGTTTGATTTCATCGCCGAAAATCCCCTGACGAACGGGCTGATGATCACGACCAACGGACTATTGATCTACACCGGCCACGTGCTCGTAGAAAATCTCCGGGCTAAAGTTTTGTGCGACCGGCTGGTGGTTTATCTCCCCAAGAACGGTGAGGAACCGAACCGCATCGAGGCGCAAACTAACGTCGTGATCGTGGCGGTGAACAATGGCGAGACGACGCGGGCGACGTGCAGTCTGGCGGTCTATACGCGCACCGTGCAAGCCGGGGCGACGAATTCGATCGTGACGCTCACGGGGAATCCGCTGCCCTATTTCGAGAATGCCAAAGGTTCGGCCACGGCGGCGCACATTGAATGGAATCTGATCACCGGCAATTACAATGCTTCCGGCAACCTTAGAATGAACATCAAGCAGAGTGTCATGGAAGGTTCGGGCACGAATAAATCCCCGATCAAACTTTTTTAACATGGAAGCTGAAACTGAATCGGTTGCGATCGAAACCGGCTTGCTGCTCACCACCGAGCACCTCGCGAAAACCTATGGCGGGCGGCGCGTGGTGGATGGCGTTTCCGTCTGTGTCGGCGCGGGAGAAATCGTGGGCCTGCTCGGACCCAACGGCGCGGGCAAGACCACCACGTTCAACATGGTCGTGGGCGTGGTGCGACCGGACGAGGGGCGCGTCTGTTTTCGCGATCAAGAAATCACTGGCCTGCCCATGCACCAGCGTGCGCGGCTGGGCATCGGTTATCTCACGCAGGAACCGTCGGTGTTCCGCAAGCTGACGGTGGAGGAAAATATTCTGGCGATTTTGGAGACGTGCAAAATGACGCGCGATGAACGTGAGGTGCGTTTGCAATATTTGCTGGAGGAATTGGATTTGACGCCCATCGCCCAGAGCAAAGCGTATCAATTGAGCGGCGGTGAAAAACGCCGGTTGGAGATCACGCGCGCCTTGGTGACGAGTCCGCAACTGCTGTTGCTGGATGAACCGTTCAGCGGCATTGACCCGATTGCGGTTTATGAGGTGCAAAAGATTGTCCGCCGTTTGAAAGAGCGCGGCCTGGGTATTTTGATCACGGACCACAACGTGCGCGAGACGTTGAAGCTGATTGATCGCGGCTACATCATCCACAAAGGTCAGGTGCTGGTGGAAGGCACCGCGGAATTTCTGGCGAACGATCCGCAGGCGCGGGCGATTTATCTAGGCCCGGAGTTCAACCTATGATTTTAAGTTTTGAGTTGTAAATTTTTCGTTAAAACAGCGCGCAAAGATTTAGCTCAACCCTAAAAACTTAAAATTTAAAACGCATTCTATGGAACATCAATCCGTCACGGTGGAACAATTTTATAAAGAGCATGGCCCGGCTTTGGGGATGAAGCTGCTGACCGGTGATCGCGGGATGGATCGCGTGATCCGGGAGCCTACGGTGAATCGGCCCGGTCTCGCGTTGAGCGGTTTCACGCGCTATTTCGCTTACAAACGCATGCAGGTCATGGGCCATGCCGAGGTGTTTTATCTGCGCGAACAGCGGCGCGAAGAACGGCATTCCCGTTATGCCTATCTGTTTGCCTATAAAATTCCGTGCGTGGTTTTCAGCCGCAACTTGAAGCCAGACAAGGAATTTCTGGAAGCGGCGTCGCAAGCGGGCGTGCCCATTTTCACTTCGCCGCTGGTCACCATGAAATTCATCAACAAAGCCACGCTGGAATTGGAGATGATGTTCGCCCCGCGCACCAGCGAACACGGCTGCATGGTGGATATCCTGGGCGTGGGTGTCATCATCAAAGGCGCCAGCGGCATCGGCAAAAGTGAATCCGTGCTCGCCCTGATCGAGCGCGGCTACAGTCTCGTGGCGGATGACGTCGTGCGGGCTGTTTTGATTGACGGGCGCGATGTGCTTTGCACCAGTTCAGAATTGACGCGCGACCACATGGAAGTGCGCGGCATCGGCATCATCAATGTGGCCCAGATGTTCGGCGTCCGGGCCATTCGCAAAGAGAAGAGCCTCGACCTCATCGTGACGCTCAAGCAATGGGAAGAAGTGAAAGACGTGGAGCGACTCGGCATTGATGAAGAAACGGTGGAAGTGCTCGGCGTGGACATTCCGCACATCACGATTCCCGTGCGCCCCGGCCACGACAATGCGCGGCTCATCGAGGTCGCCGCGTTTCAGGTCAAGCTGCGGAAATCCGGTTATAACGCCGGGGATGAATTGGACAAACGGTTGCAAGCCCACATGGCCGGCCAAAAAAACCCATGAATCCACAAGTTTTCAGTGGCACAAATAAACTCCTCAGTTTAACTTGTCCATGAAAGTTTCAGGCAACATGAGCGCTAAAAAAATTCCTGATGGAGAATTTCTTACCAAAGAAATCGTGATCATCAATAAATCCGGGATCCACGCGCGTCCCGCCGCCATGTTCGTGAAAATCGCCAATCGTTTTGGCTGCGATATCTTTGTGGAAAAGGACGGCGAAAAAATCAACGGCAAGAGCATCATGGGCCTGATGATGCTCGCCGCCGGCCCCGGCAGCAAAGTCACGCTCCATGTGAAAGGCAACGATGCCGCCGCTGCCATCGCCGAACTCGAAGGACTCGTGCAGCGGAAGTTTGATGAGGAATAAACTGTGGCCGGAACCTGCGCGATCCCTTGGCCCGCCTGTAAAATTTAAAAAGCCGGAACGATATTATTCGCTCCGGCTTTTGTGTGTTTAGAAACCAAACCATTCCTCGTCAGCCATACCATAAAACGAAGTGAACCTTTCACCGCTCACATCGCCATGTGACTCACCGGGTCGCTCCAATCCGAGTAGCCCGTGCTGCCGCCGATCGCGCGCACCTGCACCGTATAAATCAAACCCGGCGTCAGGCCCGTTACCACCACGCCGCGCGAGTTAGTCGAGATTCCCGCTGGCTGCCAATCAGTCGTGCCCGTCTTGACCTGTATCTCATACGCCCGCGCATTCTCGATCGGCGTCAGGCGCAACACCAATTCTGTGCTCATACCATTATCAATCTGCACGATGTTCGGCGTGATCAACGGCAACCGTGTCCGCGTCGTGCTGTTCGATAGAAACCCTGAAGATAGCAGCATCGCCAAATCCTGCGCCGCCACCACCTGCACATAAGCCGCGATGGCGCGCAGTGCGGTGACCAACGCTTCCCGCGCGGCATTCTTTTCCGCCGTCGCCTGTCGGCCACCTTGCGCCATCGCGGCTAGCGCATCGTGAAAAGTGGTTTGCAGGTCACCTAAAGCTGCCAGTGTCAATGGCAGCAATGGGAAGCTGGCATTCCCGTCCAACGCCGTGCTCACGATGGTGGTGAAGTTATCCAAGTCAGCACCCGCATAAGTCGCGAAGCTGAGATTAACCCGATAGTTAGTTTGCATAGTTCCGTTGTCCCGTAGTTTGCCCCAAAATGAACTTGAGCTATCTGCGCCACACTAATCTTAGTCCGACGCTCCATCTGGTGACACTCACTCGCTAAGCACCGGCCATGCCAACGAACGATTTACCAATGGCCGCCAACCTCCAAACAAACCCGATTTTACCGGGGGTTTTACGCCGGAAACCGGGCGACCGGCCGCGCGGGTGAGTTTTCTAGCGACCTTATCCCGGGATCTAAGGGTTAAACCTAGTTTTAGAATGATGTCTGGCAACTAACTCCCGTCGTGATTAAACATTATGGTGCCATGATAAAACTAATTCGCCACGCGACTTAGTAGGGGAAACACTTAGTAACATGACTTAGACAGCGAGATAACTTGAGCACGACTCGATAAGATTCGGTCGCGACTAAACAAGGCCGCAAAACACTAAAATAAAACTCAAGCCGGACGTGACCTTGGGACTAAAGACGCCCTCTTCCCCGGAACCAAGCGGAATAAAACGGTCACGACGGCCAAAACTGCCATTCCCTCCGCTAATAGACCCGGCAAGAAGCCGCGGGTATGAGTCTCTTCTAAATTCTCTGGGGAGGGAATGATTAGAGCGGATTCACATCCGCTGCTCATTTAGGAAATGCCGGATTCTGAGCGCCGATGGCGCGGAGTCAAATTCATCCCACGCGTAGCAGCGCGGCGTGAGCCCGCTCCAATTATTCTGACTCAGGCCCACGGCTAGCGGGGGAGGGAATGATTAGAGCGGATTCATATCCGCTGC
>JANYFN010000266.1 GCA_025362675.1 Limisphaerales bacterium
AAAAAGATGGGGTCAATCTCACCAATTCAGTCAAATTTGCTGGAGCAGATTCAACAAACTTGACCATCAATTCAATTATTGAGGACGATGCCGGCGTGTATTCGGCGATAGTCATTAATTCAAATTTTTCTGTTACGAATCAGGCAAATTTATTGGTTTTTATTCCGCCACAAAATTTTAATGGAATCATCACAAATGCAAACCAATTAAGCCTACGATTTTCTGGCACTGCCAATCACTCTTATATTTTACAGATAACTACCAATTTGACATCTCCTGTTATTTGGAAATCTATTTTTTCTAATTCTACTGATGTCGGTGGCGATTGGCAATTTACAGACACCAATTTGAACGAGAGCCAAAAGTTTTACCGCGCCGTTGGGCAGTGATGTTTCCAATCTTCATGAGCCTTTGGCTTTCCCAAATTCCCGTCGCCATTCGCGCGGGCGGCTTGGCTTCGCGCTTGTCAAAATTCATTTGTTGGATGAGACTTTTCCCATGCCAATAACCTTGGATCAAATCGTCGAGGAAACCCGCGAGATGCCGAGTGACACGGTGGCGGAGTTGATTGACCGCATTCTGGTCGCGCGTCACGGCGGCGTGGATGCTTCCGTGTCCGGTGCGTGGAAAACGGAAACCGACCGGCGCATCGCGGAAATTGAATCCGGCAAGGTCAAGGGTGTGCCGCTGGAGGAATCGCTGGCGCGGGCGCGCAAAATCGCGGGGCTGTGAAACATCTGCTGCATCCCGAGGCGGATGAGGAGTTCGCCGCTGCCATCCGTTATTATTCTGAAATCTCCCCGGAACTGGGTGTCCGCTTTTATCGCGAGATGGAACGGCTATTGCGCGAGGTTTGCGAACAGCCAAAACGATTTTGGAAATTCTCCCCGCCCGCGCGCCGTCATTTAAGCGATTCTTTTCCTTACGCCGTCATTTTTCTGGAGCAGCCAGAACACATCTGGATCGTGGCGGTGATGCACATGAAATGGCGTCCCGGCTATTGGCGGGAACGATTGGCTCGATTTTAGAAATTGCATGAGCCTTTCACTTTCCCCAATTCCCGTCGCCATTCTCGCGGGCGGCGGCTTCGCCCTTGCGGGCAGAAGCGGCGGGTGTAATCTTCCGGCATGAGTGCGCTTGAAATCCAGCAGTTGCCCCGGCAGGAAAAATTGAAGCTCATGGAAATTTTGTGGGCCGAATTGAGCCGGGACGAGGCGGAATTGGAATCCCCATCGTGGCACGCGGACGCCCTGCGGGAAACCGCCGAACGCCGGGCGCGGGGCGAGGAAGCCGTGCTGGACTGGGAACAGGCCAAGGCAAAATTGCGGTCGGGCCAATGAAAATCAGGGTTCTCTCATCCGCCTTCAACGATCTGGCGCGCGGCCGGGATTTTTACGAGCAGCAGGGCGAGGGTCTCGGCGGTTATTTTCTGGATTCGCTTTTCTCGGACATTGATTCACTGATGCTGTATGCCGGGATTCATCGGCAGGTTTTTGGGTTTCACCGGCTGTTGTCCAAACGGTTTCCGCACGCGATCTATTACCGGCTGGAAGCGGGAAACGAAGCGGTCGTGTATCGCGTGCTGGATTGCCGGCAGAACCCAGATAAAACGCGCGCGTCATTGATGAAAACGCACGAATAAAAAATTTCATGAGCCTTTCGCTTTCCCAAATCCCCGTCGCCATCCTTGCGGGCGGACTCGCCACGCGGCTGCGGCCCATCACGGAAAAAATTCCCAAGTCGCTCGTGCCCGTCGCCGGCCGGCCCATTTTATCGCATCAACTTGAAATGCTCCACGCGCAGGGCATCCGCAAGGCGGTGCTGTGCATCGGCTTTCTCGGCGAGATGATCCAGCGCGAATTCGGCAGCGAGGCTTGCGGCATCAAGCTGGATTATTCCTTCGACTCGCCGCGCCATAGCGAAGCGACGGCGGGCGGCGAAAAATTGCTCGGCACGGGCGGCGCGATCAAACGCGCGTTGCCCAAGCTCGGCGAGGAATTTTTCATCCTCTACGGCGATTCGTATCTACCGATTCCCTACGCGCCCGTCGCGGAATTTTTTCAGCGCAGCGGCAAGCTCGGCTTGATGACCGTGTATCGCAACGAAGGCAAATACGACACGAGCAACGTGGTCTTTGCCGACGGCGAAATAAAAATCTACGACAAAAAACAAAAGCTGCCGGAGATGCGGCACATTGATTACGGCTTGAG
>JANYFN010000295.1 GCA_025362675.1 Limisphaerales bacterium
TTGAGGGTGGCGCGGTGGCGACCCAATTGTCCGGCTTCATTCGCGTGTGCCGTGTGCTCGGCTTGATTGAGCGGTTTGATTTGCTTGTCCCGGAACCCGTGCCCAGCCCGGTGGCGCAATTGAAACTGGCCGGTAAGAAACGTCAGCGTGCTTCCACCACCAAGCCTGCCAAAGCTTCCGGCAAAAAATGGCAATGGGGGAATGAGCCATGACGGTGGCCGAAGTTCAACTTTGGGGACGCACGATTGGAGCCGTGTCGCTGGAAGATGGCGGCACCATTGCAGCGTTCCAGTATGATCCGGCGTTTGCAAAAAGCGGCATTGAGATTTCGCCGATCACGATGCCGTTGAGCGACCGGGTCTATGCTTTCCCGGAATTACCGCAGCGGACGTTTCACGGTCTGCCCGGCCTGCTGGCGGATTCGTTGCCAGACCGGTTCGGTAACGCGCTGATTGACGCGTGGCTGGCGACGCAGGGGCGAACCTCAGAAAGCTTCAACGCCGTTGAACGCCTTTGCTACACGGGTTCGCGCGGCATGGGTGCGTTGGAATTTCTGCCGGCCATCGGGCCGAAGCCGCAGCGGGCAAAGAAAATTGAGATTGATGCGTTGGTGAAGTTGGCCTCCGAAGTTTTGACCCATCGCCGGATTTTGAAGGCCACGTTTGCCAGCGAGAAACGCAAAGCTGCGTTGAGCGACATTTTGCGCGTCGGCACCTCCGCCGGTGGGGCGCGGGCGAAAGCCATCATCGCTTGGAACCGTGAAATGAATGAAGTGCGTTCGGGACAGATCGAAGCGGGAACCGGCTTTGATTACTGGCTGCTCAAATTTGACGGCGTCACCGGCAACCAGGACAGAGAACTGGAAGATCCGAAAGGCTATGGCGCGATTGAATATGCATATTACCTGATGGCGAAAGCAGCGGGCGTGAACATGAGTGAGTGCCGACTGCTGGAGGAAGGTGGACGGCGCCATTTCATGACTCGGCGCTTCGACCGGCTTGATGGTGGAGAAAAATTGCACATGCAATCGCTCTGCGCTCTGGCGCATTTTGATTTCAACTCCGCCGGCGCATATTCCTACGAGCAAGCATTGCTGACCATCCGCCAATTAAACCTGCCGATGGCAGCGGTGGAAGAACAGTTCCGCCGCATGACGTTTAATATCATCGCCCGCAATCAGGATGACCATGTCAAGAACATCGCGTTCCTGATGGACAAAGCCGGGCATTGGTCGCTCACACCGGCTTTTGACGTGAGCTACAGCTACAATCCGTCCGGCGACTGGACGGCAACGCATCAGATGACGATGAACGGCAAACGCGATGGCTTTACGCTGGCCGATTTTCGCACCTGCGCGAAAAACGCGCTGCTGAAACGGGGTCGCGCCGAAGCCATCGTCGAGGAGGTTCGCGTCGCTGTCGCTAAATGGTCTCATTATGCGGAGCAAGCGCAGGTAACGAATCCGTGGCGTAAAAAAATCCAGCGAGTTTTTCGATTGGATTTGGCGAAAGCATAAAAGATTGACGGTTGAATTTGCGGTGGAAGACGTCCAACGGTGGCGAACGCACAGCACGTCGCATGTTTGTTGTAATTCAATTTAGCGCGTTGGTCTATTCTCTGATTCCAATCACCGTTTGGGTATTGCTCAACGTCCGGCAAAAGAAATTATCGCGCAGAAAATTAACGAATCACATTCCACCCGTCATGGTTATTTACCATCGGCTGGGTTCGCGGCAACAGGCGGATTCATTTGATCCGTTTCCGCCACTGCGTGACCTGCCCGCTTGTGACTGAGATGAACTTTGAGATCGGCGGACGCAACTGCCGGACGGGCCGACGACTGTTGGTGCATCCGTTTTTGTCCGTTCTTTCGCCGCCAGTAAGTGCGGATGGCGGTGGACGCTTTTTCCAGCCACTTCGGGTTGTCGCGCAATGCCGCCAGTGATGCTGCGGCAAAAAACTTGGCACTGTTGGCAGGCGGATCGCCGAGCGGTTCCAACATGCCGGCGTTCGCCAGAATGGAAATCTCGTGGGGCTGAAAGCCGAGATACCAGCCGGTTTCCAAAGCGCTCAGCCGGGCGGGCAGCACCGGCAGCGCGAGGAAGATGTATTTATCGTCCGATGGCATGATAAAAAATTTTTGCGGGTCAAAATGTCCGGGCGCGGCCTCTTTGCTTGGGTGGAAACAAGTCCACGATGGAAACGCGCAGAACCGTGGAGATGCCCGGCAGTCGGGTATCGTTGATGGCACTTTCGCAAAGCTCCCAACGCGCCACCATGTCGCGACTGACCGGCTGGCCGGCAGCGCGGAGTTTTTTGGCGAATCCATGCTGCGTCCAGCCGCGCAGTTCGCGCAGCAGGCGGATGCGGGTGCCCACGAGGTTGGCTCTTTTTAGTTGGCGGGGTGTTTTCATACTTTAATTCTCCGGTGTGGTTTGGCTTTGATGGTTTCTTTTTGCCTGGGCGG
>JANYFN010000300.1 GCA_025362675.1 Limisphaerales bacterium
AGCGGTTCGGGATAAAAATCGCGGAAGCCGGGCAATCGTTCCATGCGCGACAGGATAAAAAAAATTTCCGATTAGGAAAGCAGGAAGGTGGCTTGCGGTCAGAATTTTGACTACGGATAAGAAACTCGGAAGAAACGCGGCGACGCGGTGGAACTATTCGTGAACGAAAAATTGGTGCTCACGGAAGTGGCGGAAGCAGCGGCGGCCCAACTCGTCAGGTTGGAACTCGATTGCACGGTGTAGGTCTGGTTGGAAACGCCCGTCCAGGTGAAAATCTTATTAGGATGCAACACGAGCTGCGGCGCGCTGACCAACACAACTTTATTCAACACAAAATTTCCTGCCGCCGAGGTTGTGTCGTCGCCGAAGAATAGAAAATTTTGCGAGGAATAGGGATTGGGAAATCCGGCAAAGGCGGAGTAATCACGCACGAAGCCGGAAAGAATCGGCGCGCCATTCGCGAGTAGCACATAGTTCGTGGGACGAAAAGACAGCGTGTAATCTACAGTCGCGGTGGTGACAAAATTGGTCGCTTCCGCCTGTGTGAACAATGGCGAATCAGATTGCGCAAAGATGGTGTTGGTCCAGAAGGCAAGCTCGACGCCGCGATGATCGTCCGCCAGCACGATGACCGCAAACCCGCCGCGATTGTTGTTGGCGTGGGCCTCAGCAATCATGCGCGACGTGAACCGCACCGCGAAACCGTTGGTGCGATTGAGCGTGCTTGAGGTCAGCGAGTAGCCACCTTGAAAACTGTTCGCGGCGGTGGTGTCGAGCTGTGCGCCGGTGCCCGTGCCAGTTTGCGTTCCGCCGGTGGCGAAAAAACTCCAGCCTTGGGCCGCTGGCAAACCGAGCGTGCCATCATATAGAACTTGCGCTGGACTGTTGGCGAGGCTGGCCAGCAAGCACGCGACCACAAGCAACAACCGGGAGGAAACTCCTGTTAACATCAGCAGATTAAGCCAGTTCAAATTCACTCACACAAACGCAATCTTAGTGGTCGCTTCCTTGTCATCCCAGCCGCGCGTCGGCTCGGCGGTGACGGATGAAATGTCCTTGATGGAAAGCTGGCGACCCAAAGTCTTCGGCGATTTCACATCCACTTGCGACGGATCGCACGTCTGCTGCGACACTTTCTGGTGCGGCGCGGGCTTGTAGCGGATGTAAAGTGTCTTCGGCGTTTCGGGCGCGAAATACAAGATGCGCGATTTTTCCGGGATGCAGGAATACGCCTTGTTCATGATGGTGCCGCCGAACGTGAAGCGTTTCAGATAGCTCGCCTCGCGGTCGGTGTAGGCGCAGGTGAAAACTTTTTCGCGGTCCGGCAGACCGCAGTAAAATAATTCCTGGCCGATAAATAATTTCTCCGGCAACTCGGCAACTTTGTAAGTGCCGTCTTTGAACACAAGTAGAAGCTTATCGAACTTCGTGCATTCCAATTTAAACTCTTCGCCCGAAACTTTGTAGCCGACATAACCGGTTTCGCGATCATAAGCGACCTTGAACGATTTGAACGCGACGGCCTTCACATCCACTTCCTCGTGGCGCGCAGATTTGGTGGTGAGGCGCGGATACACCTTGCCATATTTTTCCAGCAACGCTTCGAGATGGCCGATGACATACTTAGTCAAACCCTTAAGATTTTTCAATGTCTCGGCCAGTTCCGCCTTCGTTTTCTCCATCTCTTCGCGATGCTTGTTGATGTCGAAAAGCGAGATCCGGCGGATGCGCACTTGCAGCAATTTCTCAACATCCGCATTCACGATCTCGCGCACCAGCTCTTTGGTGAATGGCTTGAAACCCTCGTAAACACTCGCGATAACGGCGTCGTTCGTTTTGCACTGTTCAATTTTCTTGTAGATGCGCTCCTCGATGAAGATGCGTTCCAGCGTGCGATAATGCAGTTCATCCAAGAGATTCTTTTCCTTCAACTCAAGTTCGCGCTTGAGGATGGCGATGAGTTGATCCGTGTTCTCGCGCAGAATTTCCGAGACTGTCAATTCGACCGGACGATTGTTTTTGATGACCACGATGCGGCTCGAAATGGAGACTTCGCAATCGGTGAACGCATAGAGCGCATCAATCATTTTTTCCGCGTCCACGCCCGCGTGACAACGGATTTCAATCTCTACAGTTTCAGACGTAAAATCGTTGATGGATTTCACTTTCAACTTACCCTTTTGCACTGCGTCTTCGATGGAGGCGATGAGCGATTCCGTCGTGGTGGTCGGCGGAATTTCTTTGATGACGACGGTGGATTCGTCCTTCGTTTTAATTTTCGCGCGGACTTTCACCGAGCCTTTGCCGTCTTGATAATCGCGCGCATCCATCAGGCCGCCGGTGTTGAAATCCGGCAGACATTTGAACGGCTGCTTTTTGAGAATCGCGATCTGCGCTTCGAGCAGCTCTGGAAAATTATGCGACAAAATCCGCGCGCTCAAACCGACCGCGATGCCCTCGGTGCCGAGCATCAACGTGAGCGGCAATTTGCACGGCAACGTCACCGGCTCTTTATTCCGGCCGTCGTAACTGGGAATAAATTCCGTAATGGAATCGTTGAAAACTTCCGTCCGCGCGAGCTCCGTCAAACGACATTCAATATACCGCGAAGCCGCCGCTGGATCGCCCGTAAAAATGTTGCCGTAGTTCCCCTGCCCTTCGATGAGATAACGCTTATTCGCCAATACTACCAAGGCATCACCGATGGACGCGTCCCCGTGCGGATGGTATTGCATCGTGTGACCAACGACGTTGGCGACCTTGATAAAACGGCCGTCGTCCTTCTCGTGCAGCGCCCACATGATGCGGCGTTGCACCGGCTTCAAACCATCCGCGAGATTCGGAATCGCGCGGTCACGGATAACGTAGCTGGCGTAATCGAGGAAGCCGCGATCCACGCGCGTGTGCAAACCCACGCCCAGATTTTTCGGATCGAATGGCTTGTGCGCGATTGCCTCTACGACTTCGGCCACGACATGATCGGCACCGCTACCATTGGCGTCGGTAGATTTTTTGGCCGGCGTTCCTTCCGTGGGCACGCCCGGTTGCGCGCCTTCAGCGGGCACCCCGGGTTCATCCGATTCTTTTTTACGTTGAGCAGACATGGTTTTGAGCGGGGCGTATTAAGCCAGAAGTTCTGCGCAGCGGCAAGATTCGTGCGCGGTTAAATTAAAGTTCGTTCACCGCACGGAAACTCTGGAAACCAAAACCGCCGCTGGCGAAATACCAGCGGCGGCGCGAAGCGTTGATACAAGAAAATTTATTTTTTCTTGAAGCCGTCGAGCTTCTCAATGAACGCCGCCGCACCACCTTTGGCATAACCTTCTTGCCGACCGATCTCCTTGCCATCTTGATTGAGCACAACGAACGTCGGAAAACCGTTCACGTCAAACCTGGTTTTCAACGCATCATTCGCCTGCTTCAAATCAGCGGACTGATTCTTTTTGTGCGGAAAGTCTACCTCCACCAGAACTAAATTCTGGGCGGCATAAGTCTTGAAATCGTCAGTGTCCAACGCTTCTTTTTTGAACTTGATGCACCAGCCGCACCAGTCAGAACCGGTGAAATCCAACAGCACCATTTTGTGTTCCGCCTTGGCCTGCGCCTGCGCCTTTGTGAGGTCAGTCTGCCAGACCAGATCCGCCGCGTTCACCTGCCAAAAGGTCATGGCAGCCAATATCGTAACGAGCATTGTTTTCATAATAATTATTGTTTTCGTGGGTTTAGACCGTGCGGAATGGTTTCTGTTCAGTCACGGAACACAATCTTGCCGCCGACAATCGTCGCCACGGCCCTGCCCTTGAGATTCCAGCCGAAGAACGGATTATTCTTGGACTTGCTCGCGGAATCCTCCCGGCGATAAGTCCATTCCGCATCCGCATCAAATACCGTCACGTCCGCATCCGCGCCCAGCGTCAGCGTGCCTTTTTCCAAATTCAGCAAGCGCGCCGGATTGATCGTGAACTTCGCAATCATGTCCGCCAGTGAAATCCGTTTCGTATGCACGAGCTGCATCAGCGAAAGTGCAAGCTCGGTTTCTAAACCCGTGATACCAAACGGCGCGTTGCTGAACTCGACTTCCTTCTCGTAGTCGCAATGCGGCGCGTGGTCGCTGCACAAAATATCAATCGTCCCATCGGCCAGTCCGGCGAGAATCGCCTCGCGATCCTTGGCGGAACGCAGCGGCGGATTCATTTTGAAATTGGTGTCGTAACTCGGCCAGGTGCGGGAAGTATTCAGCGTGCCGAGTTCGGAGTTCAAAGTTTTGCCGTCGTCCGCCCAAAATTTTTCGCTGCCGGCAATCGCTGCGTCCGTCAGCGTGAAATGATGCGGACACGCCTCGCCGGAAATGGAAACACCGCGTTTTTTTGCGTCACGGATCAACCGCACGCTGCCCGCCGCGCTCAAATGTTGGCAATGAATTTTTGCGCCGGTCAGTTCCGCCAGCAAAATATTTCGCGCCACGATCAGTTCTTCACCCGCCGACGGCCAGCTCCGCAAACCCAGCACCAAGCTCCAGTAGCCTTCGTTCATCACGCCATCCGTCACGAGCGAGTAATCCTGGCAATGATCGAAAATCGGAAGATTGAACATCTTTGCGTATTCGCAAGCGCGCCGCATCAGTTCGCTATTTTGCACACAATGACCGTCGTCCGTGATGGCCACGACGCCCGCTTTTTTCAAGCCGCCGATGGGCGCGAGTTCCTCGCCCGCGAGCCCTTTGGAAATGGCGCCGGTCACAAAAACATTTACCACGCCCGACTCGCGAGCGCGTTCGTGGATGAGCGCCACTGTGCCCGCGCTGTCAATCGCCGGCGACGTGTTGGGCATGCAGACGACCGTGGTGAAACCGCCGCGCGCCGCCGCCGCCGTGCCGGTCGCGATATTTTCTTTCGCCGTCTGGCCGGGTTCGCGAAAGTGAACGTGTAAATCAATCAGACCGGGCGAAACAATTTTACCCGTGGCCTCAAAAATTTCTACGCCTGCGGGTGCGGAAATATTTTTGCCGATGGCGGAAATTTTGCCGTCGAGAATCAAAACGTCGGCCATCGAATCAAAGTTGTTGGCGGGATCAACCACGTGACCACCGGTCAGAAGCAGCGAATTCATCGCGTCCAGTTTAGCGACGGGCACAGGCCAAGGCAAGGTCGTCAGTAGGGCCGTCAATATTGGATGGCGTAAGCGGCCCGGTCGGCGTCACTCACCGCCCACAAGTTGAGCGGATCAAAAGCTTTACCGTATTTGTAATATCGGGTGCTGCCATCAGCAAAAGTATTATTACACCCGCCGGTGGCCGAACCTTCACCGCGACCGGAGTGGCGATCTTGCGAGACCGCGCCCGCAGTATCATCGCCCATGCCAGTCAAAGTCCGGGAGAGCATGTCCATATAAAAATCACCGCGCGCAGAAATCTTTTCGCCCAGCACCACCGTTTCACTTGGATGCAGAATGTCATTTTCCTTGATACCCACCGGGTAAGTGCCGCTTAAATAAAGCGTCGCAAAATCGGAAGGGCCCAGCCGGTTATAAAAAAAGTCTCCCCAACCATTGATGAAATAGCTGCGCGGCGCGGCGTCGGCCACGTTATTGCTGCCGGTGATCGTAGCCGGATAATTCGTGGTCTCGCTCAGGCAAACCAGCACTTTCAGATTTTTGCCATACAAATCGTAGAACTTATCCGGCCAGCGCGAAGCCGTGATATGCGGTGGGAATACGCCATGATTTTCGTCCACATACATCCGCATCGCCAAACCCAACTGCCGCAAATTATTATTGCACGCGATACGTTTGCCCGCCTCCTTCGCCTTGCTTAACGTCGGCAACAGCATCGCCGCCAAGATCGCGATAATGGCAATAACTACCAGCAGTTCAATCAACGTGAACGCTGGCGACAACCGCTTTTTTTGATTTAAGGCAACTGACATTTTCAACCATTGAGACGGTGGGAAATGGCGGTAGGTTAAAACAATTTTTCAAATTGAGGGCTACTCCCGCTTGAGTGTGAGTTTGACAAGTCGCGCCGTCCGGCTAGGATTTTGGCCGTGCGGGTGTAGTTCAATGGTAGAACGGCAGTTTTCCAAACTGCATACGAGGGTTCGATTCCCTCCACCCGCTCCACTGCCTCAGCGCTACTTCTCCGTCATCAGACCCAAACTTTTATCCACCATCAAAGTAACCCCATGAAAACTTTTCAGGCGATCCTCACGGTGATCGTAATCGGAAAAACTCCGTCATAGATCCTGCCGTGACTAAGTTGGTGATTTGGAGCAAGCCAGAAACTGACGCAACGTTCGTGCTCACATCCACCCAAACCGCGAGGTCGAACGACTGCTGCAAAATCCACGGCTGACTTGCCTGCGCCTGCGCCGAGAAAATAATATTTCCGCCGCCCGAATTAAATTGGAGGCTGCCGATGACGGGCGGCGGCAACGGCGCGAACACCGCCGTCACACTCGCGTTGTTGGTTGGCATAATGAAAAGCGTGGTGGCAGCGGCATTGCTCACCCCTGCCCCGCTCCAGCCGGCAAACATTTTCCCGGTGGGCGCGGCGTTCGCCGTCAGCGTCATGATGGAGCCCGCGCCAAAATTCCCGCTGCCGCTGCCGTTGCTCACGGAGAGCGAATAGGCATTCGCCGTATTTGTGCGCCAGTGACGCAATAATTGCCGCAGCGCGAGCGGTGCGTTCGTGGGCGACTTACGACCGAGTTGATCAACGGCGTTGATGCCGTGACAATTCGCACAAGTCCGAATTTCGCCCGGCTTGAAGGAGAGCCAATAACGCTCTTTCACCACGCTATCATTATTGTTTGTGCCGGTGAGTTGCCACGTCACAGCCCGATTCGCGGGAATGAAAGTCGCTTGCGAGCCGTCGCTCAAAATTTCCGTGCCCCCGAGCGGCGCGTTCGTTTTGCTGCTGGCGTAATTCACACTCGTCGTCGCATGCAGCGGCACGGCGAGGATGCGGCGACCGGCTTGCGTTTGGCCGTTCAGCCCGTTGGTATAGCCGCGCAAAAAATCCGCCTGCAAAAATTGCAGATGCGTGATGTCGTAGGTTTGGCCGCTGTTGGCAATGGAACTGACACCGCCGGGCACGCGCAAATTGTAAGGCTGTTGTTTATCCGCCGCATCGCGCGCGGTGACATCGCGGCTGATGCAGAGCGCAAGATTGCGTTGCGCAAGATCAGCCTGAAACGTGGCGAGATCCACATTCTCACTGGCAAAAACAGCTTGTTCAATCGGACCAACGGCGCTTTTAGTCGGCACGGGAATGTTTCGTGCGCGCACTTCCACGGGCTGCAATTCCCACTGCGCCGCGCTGTTCGTGACGAGTGTGGCACCGTCCCAAAAAATGGAAGTGCTCATGATACCGCCCGTGAGAAATTGATTCGTCGTCCAGAACGGCAACGCATTTGTCAGCGTCACCAGCCGGAAATGATATTGCGACGTGGGCATAGCCGCGCTGCCGGTATTCGTATCGTAACCGAAGTTTAGACTGGTCGTGAGCGGCGTGAAAACAGCGATGACTTGCCCATCCGTCAATGGCAACGGATTGCGGAATAAACCAATGTTATTAGGGTGACCGGGGCCGCTGCCGGATGGTGAAGCCGTGTCTGGCGACGTGACATTCCGGACGACCATGTTGGTTGGATTCACGGTCGGCCCGCCGGCGAGCGTTACGATTTGTCCGGCGGAATGAGTCCCGCCAAAGATGCTGATATCGCTCGCTTGCACGCCCCAATAAAGTCCGTTGGTGCGCGGGTCCTCGGCGATCTGAAAAAAGGCGAACAGAAAATTTGTATTTGCCGCCAGCACGCCGGACGCAGCGCGTTGCGCGAGATTTGTGAAAGTGACGAGGTTCGTATCGCCGAGAAATGATTGCGGTAAACTGGTCTGTAATTCATGACGTCCGGCGTGATTCAACAATTCCTCATCGCCGCCGTCTTGATCCATTTGCCACGGAAAAAATAAGTTGAAATCCACGCCGCTGACGTTGAGTTGCTGCGTATAGTTCGTATCGAACTTACGCGGTTCAGGAAAGGTTTCGAGCAGGTTCGTGGACTGTGTGAGCGACGCGGCGGCTTCGGTTAAAAAATTAAATGAACCGTTTAAACTTTTGCCAAGCCGATCGCTCGCGGCGAGCGGGTCTTGCGAAAGATGATCCCAGCGCGTGACGAGCAGGCGCCCAAAACTATCCACAATCGGATTGAATGCGCCGCTCGGCGTGTGCTCAATCATCCGCAAATCGCCGGTGAGCGGATCGAGATTGTAAGTCCCGGTGACAGTCGGCTGCCCCTTGTATTCGTCGAGCTGCGGATAGAGATATGCCTGATTATTGTAGGCGCGATCGCTCATAAAAATAAGGCGGCCATCCGTCGCGTAAGTCGGGGTGACATTATTATAATTCGTCGGCTGATTCGGCACTTTGACGATGACCGGCTTGGTGTTCGTATTGGCAATCACAGCGTCGAGATTCGTCAATTCATAGAGCTGCCAATAAAAAACCGTCGTATCAATGGCATTCGTCGGCGCACCCACAACCATGCTGAAAAGAACTTTTTTTCCAGTCCAATGAATCGCCGGATCGCGCACATCAACGCCGCTGCCGTGCTGCACGCCATTGGTGCCAAAGCCCGCTCGGCGCGTGAGATTCACGAGGCTCGTATTCGTCGTCAGCAACCACAAATCGCCGCCGCGCGCGGCATGGGCGGGGTCGGCTTGTTGGTTACCAAAAATGGTGACGACGGAGAGAAAGGTGTTGGCGACGGAGCTGTTGAGCTCACGCGGGATTGGTGGTTGCGTGACGAAAACGATGGGGTTGGTGAGGGTGAGCGCACTGGCCGGCACCGTGAGCAACGCCAATAATAGCGGGGTGAAAATGATTTTTAAAATTGCCGTCAAAATTTTCATGCACTCAAATTAGCGGCGTTGCAGAAAATTTTCCATACGCCGAGCGGCGTATCACTACGGATGCATCAACCGAAAAAACTGTTGCTCAGCTTGCGGAATCGTCGCGGTCTGCCCGTTGCTGAAGTAAAGTGGCGGAAACGGCGAGAGCGTCCACGGACCGCCGGCGTCCGGCGCGGATTCTATAAAAAATCCGTCGAGTTCGAGCGGCCACGTCACGGTGACATTTGCCACATCAACTGGTTGGATGCGCAAGCGCGGGGCCACGGGCAGCACGGTAATGCGAACGGGCGCCGACCAGGTGCGCGCACCTAAGTTATCGATCGCGCGGGCAGAATACTCATAGTCGCCGGGCGTCACATTCGTGAGCACGAGTTGGTAAGGTGCATTAGTCACCTGAACGATTAAGACATTGCCGCTATAAAAATTTACTTTGCTGATGCCGTCGGGATCGCTTGCCGCAGCGGCCAGCGTGAGGTTTGTGACCCCGATGAAAACCTTACCGTCCAGCGGACTCGTGAGCGCGATGGTGGAAAGTGTATTAGTCGGCGGGTTGATCGCGAGGTTGACGATGACCGGCGCAGAAGTGGCGTTGCCGTCATCAGCATTGAAACTAAAAAAATCGAGGCCCGTGATGTTGTTGCTCGGCGTGTAAGTCAAAGTGGGTGGAATGCCGGTGAGCACGCCACGAGCGGGCGGTGTGACGATGGTGAAATTCAGCGCATCGCCATCCGCATCACTGCCGGTGAGCGTGAGATTCGTCGGCGAATTTTCCCGGAGGTTCACGTTGAAGGGCCGCGCGACGGGCGGGCGATTGACGATGTTAGGCGGCGTGCTATCAAACGAGTAAATCGTGCCGCTGGCGCTGGCGATCAACACCAAATTACTGACGCTGGTGCTGGCTAAGCTTTGGCCGAGCACGTTGGTGAGGCCCGGCGCAAACGGAAAATCGAGTCCGCTTCCTTGGTTAAATTGTGTCCAGTCTCGTCCGTTGGCCGAGCGATAAATACCGCCTTGCAGCAGATAATTTTGGTTCAGGAAGGTGAACGAGACGCCGGAGGGCGGCGTGAGAATACGCCCGGAACCGAGATTGGCGAGGAAGCCATTCGTGGCGGGAAAATAGGAGCCATCCGCCGGACGCCAGCCGATGAGGTTGACGCCATTCCAATTGGTGTAGCCTGGGAACTGCGCCAATAAATAATTATTCAGCAGCAGATTGCCATAATGATCGGGACCGCCGATGCGCGCGTCGCCGATGCGGCCGAGCGGATTGATAGAATTGGTGCTGGTGAAATTTGGATCGAGGCTCGTCCAGTTCGTTCCATTGTTGGTCGTGCGCAAAAACCCGCCAGTTTCGGTGCCGATGACGACTTGATTATTCCAAAGTGCTTGGATGGAAAAAAGTGCGCCGAACGTCGTTTGCCCTGAAGGCATCGGCAAATAATTCGTCGGCACGCGGGCATTGATGTCAAACGCCGTGTAGCTCTTGCCCCCGTTAGTGCTGTGATAGGCGTAAGGATAAAAACCCGAGCACGTCCACAATGAACCGTCGGGCGCGATCGAGAAATTCCCCACATTGCTCGTGTAAGGATAAGGTCGATTGGCGACCGCAGCGGCGTGCCAGAGCTGGTTCGTTTCATCCCACCAATAAAAAACGGGTAGCGTATTATTGGCCGAGCCGGGCGGATTAAAAGTGATGTTGGTAAGGTTAGCGCTGATCTGGCTACCGCAAATGACGAGGGTGCCTTGCGGCGTGGCGGCGACGTTCACGACCGCGAAACCATTGGTATTCGTGATCGCATCCCAGAGCGGAAAACCGGTCATGGGCAAGCGTGTGAACATTTTATCGACGAGCGTAGCGCGATAAACCCCGTCGAGGTAAGTGGTGTAATAAATGTTTGTGCCATCCGTCGCGAGCTTGGGCCCGGAACCGTTGCTAACCGGAATCGAACCCCAATAACTCCAGCTATCGGCGGGCGCACTGACCGGCGCGATCCCGAAATAAATAACCAGCAGCAGCATGATTGGAAACGCTGATTGGATTAATTTTTTTTGGAAATTCACTGGCTTCAACCTAACAGACAAGTGGGAACTATCAATTGGTGGCATTGTAAAACCGGCGCGAATAGCGCCACGCATTGGTGTCGGTGAAACTGAACGTGCCGCTGACGCTGCTGGTCGTCACCGCGAGATTGGTCCACGTCACCAAATTGGTGGACGCGCGAATGGTGTAGGAAATCAGCGGAATCGCCCCGCTGGCATTGAAGTTCCAGCTACCGTTCGTCAAGCCCTGCGGCGCGAGCAGCGGGCCGGCGACCACGCCATCGCGCACGAGTGTCACATCGTTGCCCGTGCCGTCGGCGTAATGGATGCGGAAGGTCTGCGCGCCGACGGTAAGTTGGGAATTTTCCGGCAACCCGGCAAACGTGCCGATGACTGCGTCTGTGCCATCATTGTTGATGAGCGTGAAAGTCGTTCCCGCCGGAAACGTTGGCAGCGCGGTGATCTGCAAATTCGCGTTCGCCAAAACCACCGTGCCCGTCACGGACAACGTGTCGTAGGTTACGCCAGCCAGCGGGCCGGTGCCGTCAATCACGAGCGTGACGTTGGAATTCAAATTCAGTCCGCTGGAAAAACTCAGCTGTCCCGCACCGCCATTGCCGGGTGAAATATTTCCGCCGGAAAAAAGATTTGGGCCGAAGGTTCCCGCGCCGTCCACGGTTCCGCCCGCGACGGCCAGCGGGAATCCGCCGTTCACTTGAAGCTTGCCGCCGTTCAGCCGCAGCGTGCCGGAAAAATTTGTCGAGGTCGCGAGCAGTTGCACCGTGCCGGCGTCCACCTGCACGAGCGCGCCGGGCTGGTTGACAAATCTCATCCCGGCGTTGTCGGCCAAACCGGTGCCGGAAGTTTTTTCAAAGGTGCCGCTGTTTGTGAACACCGCCGAACCAACGCCGCCGTAATACAAACCGAAGTCGCCGGGCAGCTGCCAAAATCCGTTATTGTTGATGACGGTGTTGCCGATGTTGACACCGGCGCTGTTCAAAACCACCGTGCCGCGATTGAAGAGCGTGAGCGGCGAAAGGAATTTTGACGCGGGCGTGTTGAGGAGCAGTTGCCCGTCAGGTTGCACGATCAACTGGCCAAAGAGCGCGCCGGAATTCATCGTGAGCGCGCCGCCGCTGACCAAGTTGGTTCCCGCGAGCGTCGCGCCATCGAGCGTGAGGTTGGTGATGCTACCCGCGTTTTGAAAGGTGTTCGTGCCGGTGATGAAAATATTTCCGCCCGCGAGCAGCAAGCTCGGCGGGACGTTGGTGCGAAGATTCAAGGTGCCACTATTAAAGCGATTGGTGCCGGGGCCGGTCATCACCGCACCCGCATCGGTCCACGTTCCGGTGTTCAATTCGATGAAGCCAAGGGCGTTAAACGTGCCGCCAAATTGGCTATTCGTATCGCTATTCAAGAGCAAGCGGCCCACGAGCGATTCGACGAGTCCGCCGGGTTGGTTGATGAAGTTGGCGTCTAATAGGCTGTATCCCAGCGGGCCATTACCGGTCTTGCGGAGGGTGCCAGAGTTTGTCCAGAAGATGTGCGGATTACTACCGTTGTTGACACTGAAGTCGCCGGTGATTTGCCATAGGCCGCTGTTAATTATTCCACCGCCACCGCCGGCATTCACACTCCCGCCGCAAGTGACTGTTCCCTGATTGATGAGTGTCAGGCCATAAAAAAGTTTGTTCGCCGGGCCGCTGATGACGAGCTGGCCGTTGGTGGCGATGGTGAGCTTTTCCGGGATGCTGCCGGCGGAAAATGAAAGTGTGCCGGTGACCGTGTTGGTGCCGCGCAGGGTCGCGCCCTCGATCGTGAGATTGGTGATGCTACCGGCATTTTGAAACGTGTTCGTGCCAGTCACCCACACATCACCGGCGACAAATCTCAAGCCCGGCGGGATGTTCGTGCGCAGGTTGAATGTGTTGCCAGAAAATGTGTTCGTCCCCGTGCCAGAAAAAATTCCACCGGCATCCGTCCAGACGCCGTTGACAAAATTGATGATGGCCGGCGCGGTGTTGGTGAACAGGCCGGACATCCGGTTCGCGGAACCGCCGTTGAATTGCAGGTTGCCAGACTGCGCTTCCACCACGCCGCCCGCCGCATTTTGAAAATTGAAGCTGCCCACGTCCGCGACGCCGGGACCCGTTTTGAGCAACGTGCCGGAGTTGATCCACACCGGTTCCGGACTGCCGCCGATACTTGAGGAACACGCGCCGGTGATCTGCCAAAGGCCGTTGTTGTAGATCTGCGTGCCGCCGGTGATCAGCGTTCCCTGACTCCAGGTCACCGTTCCCTGATTCGTGATGATGAGCGAGTAGATATGGGAACCGGCGGGCGCGGAAATCAGCAGTTGTCCGCCCGACTGAATCGTGAGCACGCCGGAAAGCCACGAGTTACTCCACAGCATCGTGCCGCCCGTGGCGACGACGCTATTGGAGCAAGCCAGCGTGGCGTTGTTATCTATGACCACCGTGGGCGAGCCGGGCGAGCCAATACGCAACGCGGCCGGCGACACGCTGTTCGTGATGACGACGGTGTAAGTGCCGGCGTTGGTGATGAACACGGTGTCGCCTGCGCCCGGAATAGCGTTGGGAAACCAGTTGGTAGCCGTATGCCAACTACCGCTGGTGGGGCTGCTCCAGATAAAAGTCGCGGCCCGCGCCAGCGGCCCCAGGGTCACCAGTAATAGAATGAGAAAAGGTAGAACAAAACGTTTCATAACATTAAAATTGGCGGACAACTCTCGATTCACCAATACGCCGATTGGCGTAGTGCCACCGGCCAGACACCCGAGCCACCACCTTATGGATTCGAGAAGCGATAGAAGCGCTGGTTGAAATTGGGCGCGTTCACGTCGGTGAATTGCAAGTTGCCGCCCGCCGCTGCCGTAGCCGAACCGAGGTTGACCCACGTTGCGGTGGCGAGATTCGTGTTTGCCTGCACCGTGTAGAGAAGGCTCGAACCGCCGAGGCCGGTGATCGTCGCAGAGCTGCCGACGGCCGGTTTGGTGATGCTGCTGATCTTCGAAGACGCGGAACCAGCGTTGCCCGCGAAGACGGTGGATTGCACATACGTCGTGGCGTTGCTTAACGAAATCCAACCGCAGTTTGCCGAATAAACCGAGCCGCTGAATTGGCCGGTGAGCAAATCCATTTTCGGCGCGCCGTTCGCCTCGAAGTTAATCCAGCCAATGTTTGCGCCGTAAGCGTAACCGCGCAGATTCCCCGCCGCATCGCGGTTCACGCCGAAGTCAGTGGCGGAATTGTTGAGATAAGTTTGGCCGTTGACGGGCGTGCCGTCGCCGAGATTGATCCAGCCGACGTTGGCGGAATAAATATTTCCACTCACGACGGAAAGGCCCACGACGGCGCCATTGGCGGTGTCGCCGCGCCAGTCAATCCAGCCGAGGTTCGCACCGTAGGCGTAGTGGTTGGCGGCATCAATTGTAGTCGGCGCGGCGTAGGCTGAATGTAGAATGTATAATGAAAAAACGAACGTGGTAAAACGGAGTTTGGTTTTCATAATTGTTGTTTGGCTTGGCACCGGCTTTTTTGAGAAACGGAATCAGAAAGAAAAATTCGCCCACGGACTGGTGCTCGTGATCGTGCCGGTGGCGGTGATGATGGGGCCGACGACTTGTGCGCCGGTGATGACGTAGTTGTTCGCGCCGCTGCCGGACACGGTGTTCTTGATGATAATATTTCCCGCGTAGCTAATGCCGCCGCCAATGCCCGCACCCACCACGCCGTTGCCGAACACTTGGTTGTTTTCAATGCGATTATTGGCGTCGTTGAGGAGAATCCCGGCGGCACCGGAAAAGTTGCCCGCGTTGTTGTTGCGCACGACATTGTCGCTCACCACACAGCCGGGTGAGTTGCAATAAATACCCGTGGCAAACCCGCGTATCACCAGACAGTGCGTCGCCGTGCCGGGCTGAAGGTTGATTCCGTAACCACCAGCACAGCCATCCACCGTGCAATCGCGCATGGTGCAATAAGTGGCGTCAATGCCGTCGCCGCCTGACCCGGTCACCGTGCAATCCGAAATCACGGCGTTCGCCGCACTGATGCCGGACACACCGCAGGCGGAAACGTTGAGGTGATGGATCACCACGTTGCGCGACTGCCCGGCGGAAATATTAACTCCAGAAAACGACCAGCCGATGATGCTACCATTGCTGACGGTCACATTGGTGTAGCTGGTCGGGGTGTTGACGCCATTAAAACTTCCCGGCACACCCGACAACGTAAAACCGTTCAGATCCAACGTCACATTGCCGCTCGTAATGGTGATACCGTGGCTAGCCGAAATGCCGGTCACATTGGTCGTGAGATAATACGAACCCGGGGTATTGATGGTATATGGCACGAACGAGATTGGCGTGCGCGGCTCGATCTGTGCGAGTGACTTCATCGTCGGCGCGGGCGCACCGGGCGGCGTGAGCGCACCTTGGGCGAGGGTAGATTGATGAATCATGAAAGTTGAAACGAACGCGGCGAGGATGATTTTAGTTTTCATAGTTTTGGTTAGTTGGAATTTTTTGAAATCGGCAGCGAAAATTTTCAGAACGAGTTGACGTTGTGCGTTACTGAAAGGGACGACGTAGTGCCAAACAAGCCTGTGGTGCCACGGCAGCAGTTGGCAATGAAGGCTGACAGTCCGGTGCCACTGGAACTGTAACCAGCGCACCCCGTCGCCACATCAAACGCATGCAGTCCGATGCCGGAGACGCTAGAGCCATTACAATTGTTGGCGATGCTGGCATCGATCCCGTCACCATTGCCGCCGGAGGAGCCAGTGCAATTGCTGGCGTTGCCGGCATAAATCCCAGTGAGTCCACAATTTTGTGCCCCTGAATTGGAAACACTGTCGGCAACTATTCCATAACGTCCCGCCACATTGACGGTGCAGGATACCACCACCGAGGAGTTGGCAGTGCTAATGTAAATACCATTGCTTAACACTCCGAAAATAGACACATCCTTCACCCGCACATTGGCGACGCTCGTTCCTAAGATGCCAGAGGCGAAGCCGCTTCCGCCATACCCGCCGGCGGTGTTGGTCGCGCCACTGCTAATGTGCCCGTTGTAAATGGAAACGTTCACGCACTGGCCGTTCAACAGAATGGCGGAGAAGGCACTGGAAACGGCGGAAGCGGTCGTTGAACTTATGGTGAAGCCGTTCAAGTCCAGCGCCACGTTGTTGGTGAAAATCCCAATGGCTCCGCTGTTGCTCACGGTGAGGTTGCCGGTTAAATAATACGACCCCGGCGTGAGAATGAAATATGGCGCGGCGGAGATTGGCGTGCGCGGCTCGATCTGTGCGAGCGACTTCATCGTCGGCGCAGGCGCACCGGGCGGCGTGAGCGCACCTTGGGCGAAGGTAGATTGATGAATCATGAAAGTTGAAACGAACGCGGCGAGGAGAATTTTGGTTTTCATGATTATTTTTTGCTTGTCTGGTTTTGTCCGTAGCTAAATTTGTGTGTATCTGTTTTAACTGAGATCTGGCATTTGTCACCTGTGCGAGGCGCGCACAGCGGTGTGCCTGTTGCGCACAGGCGGTGAAAGATTGGGAAATTCAAAACATCGAATGACTCCCGGCACGCATGTCTCCGTTCCTGCCAATGCAAAAAAGCATCCGCGGTTTCCCGAGACCGTCTGGCAGTTAACGTATGGTCATGGATTTTTCAGCCGGAAGAATAAGTTGCCCGCTGGGTTCAGGAGCGTCAGGTAGTTCGTGCCGTTGGTCAGGTTCGGGCTGCTGCTGGCAGACCAACTAGCGACCGGTGCGGTGAGATTGCTGCTCTGAATCAAATTCCAGCCGTAAACATTTTGCCAATAGACCGTCACGGAATTTCCGCTGTGGTTGATGTAGAGCGTCGGGGCACCGGGTGTTTGCACGACGTTGATGAGCGCCCAAAAACCGCCGGTCATGGAATAATTTCCACCGCTCATGGGCGCGCTGGCATCGTGCTGGCCAATCGTGCCGCTGACGGAATAATTTCCGCCGGCGCTCGGGCCACCGCCACCGGCAACTTTATACCAGTCCACGGAATAGTTTTGCCCCAGCGCATGAAAGCAGAAGGTTGAATGCAGGATTAAGAAAGACACCGGCAGCAGCATCAGCTTGTGGAAATTGTTTTTCATGGATTATTTTTTGTGACGGTTCAGTTTTTGATGACCAGCACGTTGAAGGCGATGTTGGTCGCCATGTTGGACACGTCATCGTTGTAAATTTTCCATTTGCCGGAGCTATAGACGACGCCGATCGGATGGTTGTGCAGCGTCAAGACCGACGCGCCGCCGGGGTTGAAGTTGTGGGTGACGATCAGGATGGCATCCGGGTCGTTGTTGCAAAACGGATTGTTGATGGTGGTCTGGTTGCCGACAATGGTTGCGGCGGAGGTGAGATGCGTGAAAGCCGTCGTGCCGGTGTTGATGCCTGCGCCGGTGACTTTGAGGCCGCCGCTGGCGATTTCCACGTTGTTCGTCCCCGCATTGAACAACACGCCACCTCTGGCTTGCACCGCAAACTGGTTGACGGCGGTGGAGGAGAAAACCGAGCCAAAGGAATCTGACCAGACGAACGCGCCGGGATGCACGGCCCGGGCATTGCGTCCGGCGGCAAAGCCGAAGTAGCCCGCCGTGTTGCCCTGGCCGCCGGGAATGGTCGCGTATTGGCCGTTGTTGGTGTTTGCTTCCCCGCCGCTGATGACGGATGACATGCCTCCGGCGACGATTTTATTTTGATAACCACCGCCAATGGTCGAAGCGACCGAGTTGCTCTCGATGGTATTCGCGACGCCTCCGCCGATCGTGCCGTCCGCCGAATTTGTCTGAATAGTATTGCTGAAGCCGCCGCCGATGGTGGAGGAATTAGCGCTCTGCGCAATCGTGTTTGCTTCCCCGCCGCCGATGGTGGATCCAGAATTGAGCCTGCCGATGGTGTTGCCACCACCGCCGCTCATGGTGGAAAGATATGCACCGGGCTGGACGACGTTTCCGTTGCCGCCACTGATGACCGAATAGTAGGCGTTTGACTGGATGAGGTTTTGC
>JANYFN010000028.1 GCA_025362675.1 Limisphaerales bacterium
CGCCGGGCTGTAACCGGTATGGTGCGAACCACCTGCCAGAATCCAGGCCGCCGCCGCCACTTGCAGATTCGGACGCGGTGCCCACAGTGCACGGGCGACCGGTAAGCGCGGCAGTTTCTGTTCTGGAATAACGGTATCGACCGTATTCACGATCATGCGGAAACGGTTTCCCATATCAACAATCGAGGCATTCAGCGCCGGGCCGCTGTTGGCGGTAAAGACCAGCCGTACCGGGTCAGCCTTGCCGCCGATGCCAAGCGGATGCACTTGCAGCGAAACTTTTCCATCCGCAATGGACGGACAGATTTCCAGCATGTGCGAACCGAGCACCAGTTTGTTGCCCGGCTGCATGTGGTAGGTGTAATCCTCCATGAACGACGTGCCGCCTTCGAGGCCGTGCGCCATGACTTTCATCGCGCGGACAAGCGCCGAAGTTTTCCAGTCGCCTTCACCGCCGAAGCCAAAGCCTGCGGCCATCATGCGTTGCGAGCCGACGCCGGGCAGTTGTGCGAGGCCATGCAAATCTTCAAACGTGTCGGTGTAGCCTTTGAAACCGCCAGCGGTGAGAAATTCTTTGAGGCCGAGTTCGATGCGCGCCGCGTCGCGGACGGACTTGTGACGTTTGCCGCCTTTTTTCAAATCGGCAGTCATGTCGTAAATATCCGCGTAAGTTTTGCAAAGTGCGTCCACTTCCTTTTCGGAAACGGCGTTCACAACTTTCACCAAATCGCCGACGCCGTGCGTGTTGACGGAAAAACCGAATTTGAATTGCGCGGAAACTTTGTCGCCGTCCGTGACGGCTACTTCGCGCATGTTGTCGCCGAAGCGGACGAACTTCGCCGTCTGCCAGTCGGCCCACGCCGCCGCCGCGCGCGCCCCCGCGCCGAGTTTTTCCTGCGTGGATTTTTCCTGCCAGAAACCGACCACGACTTTGCGGCTCAAACGCAAACGGCTCCAGATGAAACCGTGTTCGCGGTCGCCGTGCGCGGCCTGATTCATGTTCATGAAATCCATGTCAATCGTGGCCCACGGAATGTCGCGATTGTATTGCGTGTGCAAATGCGCGACGGGTTTGCGAAGTTGTTTGAGGCCGTTGATCCACATCTTCGACGGCGAAAACGTGTGGCACCAAGTGATGAGGCCAATACAGTTTTTTGCATTGTTCGCCGATTGGCAAAGCTCGGTGATCGCGTCCGGCGAAACCATGACAGGTTTGAAAATAACTTTCACCGGAATTGCATCGGCAGCATTGAGCGCCTTAGAAATTTCCTGCGAATGTTGCGCGACGGCCTTCAAAGTTTCGGGGCCGTAAAGATGTTGGCTACCGGTGACGAACCAGACTTCGGATTGCTTGAGGTTGATGTTCATTGAAAAAATTCGGGGCAATTAATGTTAGTTAGTTGAATTATTTTTTATGACAGAAAACTTTTGGGGTATCGCTTCCGGCACGATGAGCCGATCAATGCCCACAGCGACCAAACCAGCAGAGCGACGACGCGGAGCGGCAAGACATTCGACGCTGCCAAATTTTGCCCACATGGAGCCGGCTTGCACAGCGCGCGCCAGATGCGCCACCACGCTCGGCGGCAATTCTGTGAGGCTGCCAGTGATCACTACGCGGCGCAGGCCGAGCACATTCAGCGCACTGGCAATGGCGATGGCCGCCGCATCCAGCGTCTGCGCGAGCCACGGTTCAATGCCATTTTTCAAGATATGCTCGGAAAAATGCGTCCACGCTGTATTTTTATTCCGGCTAGCCGCAGCAAAACTTTCCAGCAGACCGCTCGTGGAAACGAGGGTTTCAATGCAGCCGATCGCGCCGCAACCGCATTTACGATGGTTGCCCAACACGGGCGTGTGGCCAATTTCGCCATTGATCGGCAACGTGCCCGCCAGCGGACGGCCTTCCATTACAATCGCGCCGCCGACACCGTCGCCAAAATCCACGAGCAAAAAATTATCCTCGTGTGGATTCGCGAGCTGATGGCCAAGCGCCAGCGTGCGTTCTTCCTGCACTAACAAAACCGGAACGTTCCAAATACGCTGCACTAAAGCGACTAAATCTACTTTCTCGGTCCAATGCAAATTGGGTGAAAATAAAACCTTGTTCGCCGCCTCGTCCACGACACCGGGAACACTCATGACGACGCCGAGTAGTTTTTCGCCGGCAAAATTACAGCTGAGTCCGCTCAGTTTTTGCTCCCAATAATGTTCCGGGCGGGAGCCACCCCCGTTACTGAAAAAACTGAATTGCCACTCATCGCATTCCGGCACGCCGAGGGCGAGTCCGGCAATGCTCGTGGTGTGAACGCCTAACTGAATAGCCAATAACCGCGCCGCAGATTGGTTCAACCGCAACTGTCTTCCGGGCCGTCCGCGCAAAATGGTTTCCGTGTTCCCGCCCGCTTCCCGGCCGTTGGCGGACAATAATTCAACTTCCTCCAAAACGTGGAGGGCGAGGAGTTCATCCACGATTTTCCCCGCCGTCGGCTGGCTCATGCCGAGGGACTTTGCCAAATCCGCCCGCGAAGCCACGCCCAAACGCTGCAATTGCCGGAGCAAGGCGCGCCGGTTCAATTGTCCCATGCGGGAAGGAACGTAGATCATTTAATAAAGAAAACTATGAAAATCCCCGCGCGTCAAGCCACATCATTTTGTAGCTGCAAAAAAGTTGCGCGCCCAGCCAAAAGCTGTAACTGTGCGGCAGTGATGAAAATCAAAAATCTAATTCTCGTTTGGGCCGCTGCGCTGACATTACAGGTCGCGTTCGCGGACAGCACCACCAATAACGCGCTGAACACTTTGGTCAAGGAAGTCAGCACGAAAATCAAAGATGGTAAAAATACTGAAGCCGCGCTCGCGCCTGAACTTGCCCAGTTTGATGCGCTGATCGCCGCGCAAAATGGCGCCAAGACGGATGACGCCGCGCAAATCGTTTATATGAAGGCGATGCTCTATCTCCAGGTTTTTGAAAACAACGACAAGGCCGCCGAGTTGATGAAAGATCTCCATGATAATTATGGCGATACCAAATACGGTAAAAATGCAGGCAAGGTTTTGGAAAAGATCACGCAGCGCAGCGCCGCGCAAAAAGTGCAGGCGAGTTTGGCGCCCGGCAAAGAATTTCCTGACTTTGACGTGAAAGACCTGGATGGCAAACCGCTTTCCGTCGGCGCTTTAAAAGGAAAAGTTGTGCTGGTGGATTTTTGGGCGACTTGGTGCGGACCTTGCCGCGCGGAACTGCCGAATGTCATTGAGGCTTACAAAAAATACCACGCCCAAGGTTTTGAAATCATCGGCGTCAGCCTGGATTCGGATCGCGCTAAACTGGACACCTTTCTCAAACAACAAGAGGGCATGACCTGGCCGCAGTATTTTGACGGTGAAGGCTGGAGTAACCTGCTCGCAGAAAAATACGGCGTTCAATCCATTCCTTTCACCGTGTTGATCGGACCGGATGGTAAAGTGCTCGGGAATGATTTGCGCGGCGCATTACTGGCACCCGCCATCGCGAACGCACTTGTAAAATAGCCAACGGGCTTAGATTTGCGGCTGTCGGCAGTCATGCCGACAGCCGTTTTTTGCGCCCCAAACAATTCACCGCCTCCCCAGTGCGGAATGGGTATTGAATTTCCTTCTGGATCACGAATTCAGGGCACGACTTGAATCTCGTAAAATTTCTGGGGCGCGGCCGGCGCGTTAGAAATATCTATGAACGAAGACGTGAAACTGTTCGCGGAAATAATCCCGCTCACCGGTGCGAACGGCCCCGCCATATTGGTTGTGGCCAAGACGAGATAGTTCACACCGGGCGTGCTGCTCCAGACGATTTGTTGGGCGTTGCTCGTCAGGCTCGTGATCAGCAGCGGCGGCGCGACGATGACCGTCCGCGTATCGTTCAGCACTGTGACGCTGTTGCTGAAAACGATGCTCAAAATATTCGTGCCGGGTGTGGCTGTGGTCCAGTTGTAAAGCAGCGAACGAAATCCAGCGCACCCAGCGACGGCGCCGGGCGGGCGCAGAATATAGTTGGCGGCGGGCTGTAATATCCCGTTGATACTGAGCTGAAATAGCGATGTCGTATTTGTGGTGAGCGTGGGCGTGAAACAAACCTGGATGAGAGAGGTGACTTGATCTGAAATAATTACGCCGTCGGTAGCGGGACTGGAAAACTGCACGAGCGGCGGCGCGGCGGCCGTGCGGAACATCAATGAATACAGGGCAAAAAGGGTTTTTCCCGAAGCGCTGGCGTAAGCGGAATTACTCACCGTGATGGTGATATTCGTCTGCGGCGCGAACCCGCCGAGCGCGGGCGTGAAGGTCAACCGATCGAGCGCGGGCGACCAATTAAATGTGCCGTTGACCGACGGCGTCGGGCGGAAGGCGGCTTGCACACTGTTCGTATTCATCGGCTCGCTGAACCGCAGAACCACGGGAGTGGTGGGCAATATATTCGCGGCACTATGCGTGGGATAATTGGTAATGACGACGGGATCAAGCGGCAGGATTTGTGTTTGGGCGAGGAAAATTTTTACTGTCAGCGGCGGCACGTAAATAAGTGGCGTCAGCGAACCAGAAAGGACGGAAATGGTTTCATTGGCGTCGAGCAGATTGACGAGCGGAGTTCCCGGCGGGTAAATCGTCGCGCGGTTGGCGAGGGTCTGCGGGTTGGTCGCAGTATTGAAAACCACAAAAACTTCCTGAAGGCCAAGCCGCCGCGCGTAGGCAAACAAGCCGGCGGCACTAGGATTATTCCATTGATTGAAATGGGTGCCGAGGGACAGCGCGGGATAAAGGCGACGAAAATTATTTAGCTTCGCGATCTGCAAAAAAATCGGATGTGTCATGTTGAAACTATCCACGCCAGCCAGACCCGCGTCCTTGAATTGCCCGGCAAACATATCTTCGCGATTGTTTGGATCCGCCCCACCGTTGAACGCCTGCTCGGTGCCTTGATACACGCAGGGAATTCCGCGCGCGGTATGGAGAAACGCCAGCGCCACGAGAAGTCGATTCGTATCACCGTTGGCATTGGCGGAATTCAAAAAACGCGTGGTGTCATGGTTGTCGAGAAACGTCACGAGTTGGTTGAGCGTATTCGAATCATAATTGGCCGCGAGGGCGTTGTAGTGATCTTCAATTTGTTTGGTGTTGCCGCCCCACTCAAAAACATTTTGCGCGGCGAAAAACAGCGGATAGTCGAGCAACGAATCGAGCTTGAACGGGCCGCCGCCGTTGGTGCCGGAATAGCTGCCCACCTTCGCATCCGAGCCGTCGAAGACTTCGCCGAACATAAAAAAGTTAGGATGGTTGTTCGTCGCCGCGAAGTTATGGATCCGCGGACACCAATCCTGCCAGAAACCCATCTCTACGTGCTTCACGGTATCCACACGGAACCCATCGAAGCCTGCGTTGGTGATCCAATAATCATAGACGGCCGCCAGGTTGGTGCGGATGTAAATGGACTCGGTGCGGAAATCGTCGAGGCCAGAAAGTTCACCGAGTTCGAGTTGCGAGGTGTCGTTGTAATCTTGGATGGCCCCGAAATTGTGAAAGAGATTGGTGAGCGCAGGATTGGCGGCATTGGTGTTGAATGGTGCCGCGTATTTTTTAGCCGAGTTGGCGTAGGCGAGCGCATAGCCATTCGTCGTGAACGGCGTGTTACCATTGATGTTATTGAGTGTGCTGCCGTGATTCACGACCACGTCTTGAATGACGAGCAAACCTTTGGCGTGCGCGGCATTCACCATCGTTTGCAAATTCGACAAGGTGCCCCAGTGCGGATCTACCGTGTAAAAATCACTGCCGGAGTAACCGTGGTATTCGCCGTTGCCATTTTTAATGATGGGCGAAATCCAGATGGCCGTGGCACCGAGCGCCTTGATATAATCCAGTTTTTGCTCGATGCCCCGGAAATCGCCGCCGTGAACGCCCGTGCCGCTGCTGGCATTGTAGGAACCGGAGGCATTGTTGTTCGCAGCATCGCCGTCGAAAAAGCGGTCGGTGAAAATCTGGTAGATGCTCTGTGCTTGCCAGAATGTATTCGGCGCAGTTTGCGCCGGGACGCGAACCACCAGCAGCAGAAATAGCCACACGGAAATGATCTTTAAAGTCACGCCCTAGTGTATCCGAAAAACAGCGCTTTGGCGTCGCACAAAGATGCGGTCGGTTTTAGCGGCCCGCAATTAGCGACGGGATTGCAAATATATCAGGGAACGGTTTAACTTCCGCTCTTGAACCCGCGCCGCAAAAATCAGACTCTGCGCCCAGTGTCCGCAAATCAGGTTACTGAGGCCGCACTGGTTATTTCCAGCAACGGAACGGAATTTAAATTCAAATCATCTCATGTGGACACTGCTTAAAGAATTTTTCAAGTTTGCCCGCCAGGAAAAAAAATGGTGGCTCATCCCGCTGATCGTCCTGTTGTTGCTGCTGGGCGTGATTCTTGTATTCACCGCCAGTTCCGGCATTTCATGGGCGCTCTATCCGTTCCTCTGAATCATGGCTGAACTGCGTCATAGCCTCGGTCTCTCAGCGTTTTATCACGACTCCGCGGCGGCCCTACTGGTGGATGGAAAGATCATTGCCGCGGCGCAGGAGGAGCGCTTCACCCGCAAAAAAAACGAGGCGGAATTTCCGGAGCACGCGGCGGCGTTTTGCCTGCGCCAGGCAGGAATAAATATTTCACAACTGGATGCGGTGATCTTCTACGACAAGCCGATTCTAAAATTTGCGCGCTTGCTGGAAACGTATCTCGCGGTCGCGCCCGGCGGATTGAAAACGTTTCCCACGACAATGGCCAACTGGCTGGGAGGAAAATTGGATTTGCGGAAAACCATTCGCGGCGCCCTGCCCGGCTTGCGACCAGACTGCCAAATTCTTTTTACAGAACATCATCAGTCGCACGCGGCCAGCGCGTTTTATCCGTCGCCGTTTGCTGAAGCAGCGATTCTGACTATTGATGGCGTCGGCGAATGGGCGACCACGACTCTCGGTTTCGGACGCGGCAACGACATTAAACTGCTCAAAGAAATCCGCTTTCCCCACTCGCTCGGCTTGCTCTACTCGGCGTTCACGGATTACTGCGGCTTCCGCATCAACTCCGGCGAATACAAACTCATGGGCCTCGCGCCGTATGGCCAACCGAAATATGCCGACGCCATCCGCCGCGAATTGATCGAGGTAAAACCCGACGGCTCGTTTCGGCTGAACCTCAACTATTTTAATTTCTTGAGCGGCACGACGATGACGAATGAAAAATTCCACGCGCTACTCGGTGGGCGTCCGCGGGGCACTGAAGAAAAAATCGGGCAGCGGCACATGGACGTGGCGCGTTCGGTTCAAGTTGTTACCGAGGAAATCATGGTAAAGCTCGCGCGGCACGCCCGAGAAATTACCGGCTCAAAAAATTTGTGCCTGGCCGGCGGCGTGGCGCTGAACTGCGTGGCGAACGGCATCATTTTACGAGAAAATATTTTTGAACAGATTTGGATTCAACCCGCCGCCGGTGATGCCGGCGGCGCGCTGGGAGCGGCGTTGACCGCGTGGTATGCGCAACCAAACTTATCGCCGCGCCAAGTTGCGGTGAACGATTCCATGCAGTCTTCGCTGCTTGGCCCGGAATTTTCAGATGCGGAAATTGAAGCCACGTTGCGCGCGAATGGCGCAGTGTTTCAGAAGCTGGAAAAAGTCGCACTACTGGATTTCACCGTCAAACTATTGCGCGCCGAAAAAGTGATCGGCTGGTTTCAAGGGCGCATGGAATTTGGTCCGCGTGCGCTTGGCAACCGCAGTATCATTGGCGATGCGCGCTCGCCGAAGATGCAATCGGTGATGAATCTCAAAGTTAAATTTCGCGAATCGTTTCGCCCGTTTGCGCCCATTGTCCGCCGCGAACGCGTGGCCGATTATTTTGAAATGGACACGGACTCACCGTATATGCTGTTCGTTGCGCCGGTGAAAAAAGAATTGCGTCGAACACTCCCCGAACATTTGACCGGTCTGGATTTACTCAAGGCCGAGCGCTCGACGCTGCCGGCGGTGACGCATGTAGATTATTCCGCCCGCATCCAGACAGTGTCGCGCGCGGACAATCCCCTGCTCTACGATTTACTCCTGCGTTTCGAGCAAGCCACGGGGTGCGCGGTGCTCGTGAACACCTCGTTCAACGTGCGCGGCGAGCCCATTGTTTGCACGCCGGATGACGCGTATCGTTGCTTCATGAATACGGAAATGGATTTTTTAATCATGGGCAGCTACGTCATCGAGCGCACCGCGCAGCCGAAAATGAATATGTCGCGCCGCGTCGCGCCGCAGGCTGATTGAAATGAAACTGAACCTCAAAGACGAATCGAAAGAATGGCGTAAATCCGCGCTGCTCGCGATATTTGGGTTGGCGCTAATCAGTTCGTTGCTGCGCTGGCGGCATCACTTGGCGAATGAAATATGGCTCGTAATTCTCGCGCTGCTGGCCGTGGTAGCAATCGCCGCCGCCCGGCAACCGCGCTGGTTTCGCGGCTATCATCTGTTCTCGATGCGGCTGGGCTTTGCCCTCAGCCGGATGTTAGGGAAAATTTTTCTGACGCTATTTTTTATTTTTATTGTGACGCCGCTGGGCGGGCTGCTGCGGTTCGCGGGGAAAGATCCGTTGCAGTTGAAACGCCCGGCCAATGTGGAGACTTACTGGCACGAAGCGAAAAAGTGCGGACCGCTGGATCGGATGTTTTGATTTAAGCACAACGGACGCGGCCCACCGTGTGCGCGCGCGGGCAAGCCGCATGAAAATGTCCCGCTTGCAAACGGGCTTGTCTTGAAGCAGTAAAGCGTTTTCAATCCTCCTCATTGAAACCCCGTGCACCGAAATCCAAAGGGCCACCCGCCATCCGACCGCCGTTGGCAACCACGCTTCCGCGCCGCCGGAAATGGTTTTTTCGTATCGCCGCGTTGCTGCTGCCGGTCCTGCTACTCGGTGGGGCGGAAATAACTCTTCGGCTCGCCGGCTACGGTTTTGATCCGCATTTTTTTAAGTCGCAAACAATTGGCGGCGAGAATTTCCTGGTTCAAAACGACGAGTTTAGCTTTCGTTTTTTCCCACGCGAGGCGGCGCGCCACCCCGGTGTGGTGCGAATGTCCGCTAGAAAATCGCCGGGCACGATCCGCGTTTTCATCTTGGGCGAGTCCGCCGCGATGGGTGATCCAGAACCGGCTTACGGCCCGGCGCGGTTCATGGAAATGCAATTGCGTGGAAAATTTCCCGAGGCAAAGTTCGAGGTGATTAACGTGGCTTTCACTGCCATCAACTCGCACGTGATCCTGCCCATTGCTCGCGAATGTGCGCGGCACGAAGGGGATTTCTGGATCATTTACATGGGAAATAATGAGATGGTCGGCCCGTTCGGGGCAGCCACAGTTTTTGGTCGGCGGGCGGCGCCTTTGCCCTATGTGCGGCTGGTGACGGCGCTGGAATCCACGCGGCTCGGCCAGCTTTTTTCCGGGCTGGCGCGAAAGATTCGCGGAGAAAAACCCGTCCGGTCTTCGTGGGGCGGGATGCAGATGTTTTTGAACAATCAGATCGCGCCGGACAGTCCGCTGAAGGAAAACGTCCACCGCAATTTTGCCAAGAACCTTGATGACATTCTTCGGGCGGGCACACGCGGCGGCGCGAACATTTTGTTGAACACCGTCGCGGTGAACCTCAAAGATTGCGAGCCGTTCGCATCGTTGCCGGCCAATGACGGACGCTCCGCCGAAGCAGAATTTATTGCGGGGACGACATTGCTGGCGCAAGGCAAAACTTCCGAAGCGCGGGAACGGCTGCAACGGGCGAGCGATGACGACGCGCTGCCATTCCGCACCGATGCGGTGGAAAACGACCAGATCCGCGCCGCCGCTAAAAAATTTCCCGGCAACGTGACGCTGTGCGACGCCGCCGCCGAACTGTCGGCGTTCAATCCAGAAAACATTTGTGGCGAGGAAACATTTTATGAACATGTTCATTTCAATTTCGACGGCGCACATCGGCTCGGCTTGCTGTGGGCGCAGCAACTAGAAAAATTATTACCGCCCGCGTTGCCGCGAAACACCAACTGGCTGACGCCGTCCGCATGTGCGTTGCAACTTGGCCTTTCCGACTGGAACCGCGCCTTGGTTTGGGAACACATGGCCGGACGCCTGCGGCAAACGCCGTTCAGCGCGCAGTCGAATAATCGGCAGCGACTCGAAAAGCTGGCCGCCAATGTGACAATTTTGCGGGAAGGAATGACGCCCGAAAACGCAGCCAACACGAAGTCAAATTTTCTCGCCCAACTTTCCCGCGCGCCGGCGGATTTTGAACTCCGCGAAAATTATGCAGTTTTTCTCCAGTCCGCCGGCAACCTTTCCGACGCAATATCGCAGTGGCGGCAAGTGCAGGCACTTTTGCCGCACGATTTTCTCCCACATTTTCAACTAGCGCACCTGCTGAATCAATCAGGCGCAAATAGCGAAGCCGAAACCGAAGCCCGCGCGGCAGTGCGGTTGCGTTCGAGCCTGACAGAAGGCTGGTTGGAGTTGGGCAAAGCACTCGCGGCGCAAAATAAATTAGCGGACGCTCTGGACAGCTACGCGGTTGCGCAACAACAAGAGCCTGCTAACGCCCAAACACTTTTTCACATCGGCAAAGTGAAGGCGCTACAAAATAATCACGTGCAAGCGATGGCACATTATCGCGCGTCCATCCAAAGCAATCCCGCGAACTGGGAGGCGCACTATGAACTCGGCGGGGAACTCGACGCCGCTGGCCAGTCGGCGGAGGCGCTGGCGGAATTTGGCGAAGCGGTGCGATTGAACCCCAATTACTCGCGCGCCCATTTTAATTTTGGCGTGCTACTCGCGAAGAGTTTGCAGTTGGATGCCGCCCAGCGCGAGTTTGAGGAGACATTGCGCCTCGAACCGGGTTATCAAAACGCCCGCGAGAATTTGGAGAAAATTCGCATCTTAAAATTCAGAAAAAAAGGATTGTGACCCGTCGCCGACGCGCGCGCGACGCGGTTTTTGACCGCACAAAAATGCGGTATCGGAGATGACCCGCTTGGGCTAGGGTTGGTTGTTCCCTAAAACAAAACACATTCTATGATAACCAAAACCCTCGGTCGCTCCCATCTATCCGCGCTTTTAGCGGGAGCCTTTCTAACGGTCGCAAGCCTGCTCCCGGCGCACGCTGTCACCACGCTTACCTTCAGCGTGGACATGGCCACCAACATCGCCAACGGAACTTTCACGCCGGGGACGGATACGGTCTATTGCCAGGGCACATTTAATAATTGGTCGCCGTTTCTCCAGTTGTTCCAGCAAGGGTCTAGCACTGTGTTTACCAACACGACGGATAATACGGGCGAGGCCGGCGGGCCAGTGACGAAATACCAGTTCGTCCGTCGCAACAGCGGAACCGACACTTATGAAACTTCAGCCGCTTCCAACTTGCGCGCCGCTTTGCTGCCGGCGGGTGGGGGCAGCTTGATTTTGCCCACGCCATTTTTTAATGATGCGGGAGCCGCGATCAACCCGAACGTGACCTTCTCGGTGGATATGTCGCAGCAGATTGCGCTGGGTATTTTCACCAACGGCAGCAGTTCAGTGGAGGTTCGCGGCAACTTCAACGGCTGGACTGGCGGGGCCAATGTGTTGACTTGGAATCCTTCCGTGCTGCGCACGAACCAATATGGGCTGGTGACGGCGAACGTTTATACCAACACGATTGCGTGCGTGGCTTCCACCAATGCGGCGATGGATTTTAAGTATGTCATCACTTATGGCGGCTTTACGGGCTGGGATGCCCCCACCGCCGTAAACTCGGACAACGGCGGCAACCGTTTTTTTGTGAACAATGTATCTAAATCGCTGCCGGTCGTGGATTTTTCCGACCAGCCCTTTGCGCCTATTTCCCAAGTGCGCTTCAGCCTAGACATGTCCGCCGTGCTGCTAACGGATCCCGGCTTCATCCCTGGCTCCGTTGTCTTGGACGGCAGCTTCAACTCGTGGAGCGCGGATGTGGCCTGCACCAACAATCCCACGGCAGCGAACACGAACATTTATTCCACGGTGCTTGCGATTGGCGCCGGCAGCACTATCAATTATCAATTTCGTTACAACAATGGCAGCACGCAATATGACCATGCGCCGAATGGCAACAACCGCGTTTACACCGCCCAAAACATTGCCAGCACCAACTTGCCAACGGTGTTTTTTAATAACGTCATGCTGGGTGACTTGCTAAATGTGGATACGTTGGTGACCTTCAGCGTGAGCATGACCAACGCCGTCGGCACCGACGCCCACACGTTTGATCCCAACAACGATTTGGTGTTTATCAACGGTGACTTCGCCGGTTGGGTTGCTTGGAGTCCGATTGCGCTCACTACGGCCGGACTGACTTGCGGCAACAATCCGGCGGGTAGCCAAGTTTATACTTTTCAAAAAACCTTCCTGAAGAACCAGTCCCGTTTCGTGGATTACAAATACTCCATCAACGGCGCGGACAACGAAGCTGGCTTTGGTCAAGACCATGGCCGCTATATCCGCAGCACGAACGGCGTCTATACGCTGCCGCTGGACACGTTCGGTAACCAGTATCGGGAACCCAAATTTGGCAACCTTGCCATCGGTCGCCCAGTGGCCGGTGCCCTGCCCGTCACTTGGCTGGGCTATCCGGGAGTTAACCTGCAAACCAGTTCCAGTCTGAATGGTTCCTGGGCGAATGTGCCCAACACAGATTCACAAAGCAGCACTAACTGGCCCAGCACCGGCGGGATTAAATTCTTCCGCCTGATCCAACCGTAATTGAAAACTCTAACTGGCTGGGCCGACAGAAATGTCGGCCCGGTTGGATGCTAAAATGAAAACGAATCCATCCCTCCATAAAAAAACGTTCGGTCTGGGCTTCACTCTGATTGAACTGCTGGTGGTAATCGCCATTATTGCCATCCTTGCAGCGATGCTTTTGCCGGCGTTAAGCAAGGCGAAAGAGCGGGCGGTTTCCATTTCGTGCATGAATAATTACAAGCAGCTTGGTCTGGCTTGGTTCATGTATGCCAATGATAATTCCGACCGCATGGTCAGCAATGTGGATCGTCAACCTGGCGGGGACAAATCCAAGAACTGGGTTTGTCCTGGCGGGGTTACTTTGGATTGGAGCAATGGCGGCCAGAATTTTGATCCGCTATATCTCACGGTGGATCAGCCTATTTTGGGAACCGCGCTGATGAGCAGTTATGTCGCCAAATCTTTGAAAATTTTTGTCTGTCCCGCCGACCGGTTTTTGAGTTCCAGTCAGGGTGGCAAAGATAATCGCATTCGTAGTTGCGCCATGAATGGGGCTATGGGCGACGGCACCAAATATTACGCCGGCGTCTGGCCACTGTTTTACAACGCAAAGAAATTAAGCGACCTGCACACGCCCGGCCCGACCGACTGCTGGGTGATCACTGATGAGCATCCTGACAGCAATGACGATGCGACCCTTTTCGTGAACCCAAAAGATGCAGACGGCTTGGGAACGACCATGCCCGAACTACCCGGCAGTATGCACGGCAAGTCCGCCGGTATGTTTTTTGCCGATGGTCACAGCGAAGTTCACAAGTGGACGGGAACTCTGGATACCCCGGCGGTGACCTACAAAGCGTGGGTTCAAGGGGTAAGCATATCGGCGGATGCAGCCAGTAAAAAAGATCTGACCTGGTGGGCGCAGCACACGCCGCAAAATTAAGAAAATTTTTTGAGTGCGCGCTTTGGGCGCAACGGGGCTTTTAATTCCAATGAAATTCTACACCACTTACGGGGCCTTTTTATCATTATTCATCGGGGTCATTTTTAGATCAGAGCATGCCTTCGCCGACGACACTGTCTCGGCTCGGGCTGCCCGCTCCTCTCCCGACTGGCTCCGCACGGGCACGATCTACGAAATTTTCCCGCGCCACTTTTCACCCGCCGGAAATCTCGCGGGCGTCACTGCCAAACTAGATGAGTTGAAAGAACTCGGTGTGACGGTGCTGTGGACAATGCCAATCCATCCCATCGGCGAAAAATTTCGAAAAGGCGATTTCGGCAGTCCCTATTCCATCAAGGATTATTACGCCATTGATCCGAATTACGGCACGATCGACGATTTCAAAAAACTCGTGGACGGCGCACACCAGCGCGGCATGAAAGTGATCATGGATATTGTCGCCAATCATACGGCTTGGGACAGCGTGATGATGACGAACAAAGATTTTTACAAACAGGACGCGCCGGGGCATGTCATCCCGCCGGTTCCAGAATGGACGGATGTCGCGGGCTTGAGTTACCAGGGGGAAGCACTCCGCGGATACATGATTACCATGTTAAAATACTGGATCACGACCTGCGACGTGGATGGTTTTCGCTGCGACGTCGCCTACATGGTGCCGACCGATTTTTGGGAACAAGCCCGCGCCGAGCTTTCAAAAATTAAACCCGACATCATCATGCTCGCCGAGGCCAGCAAACCGGAGCTACTTAACAAAGCTTTTGATTTGGATTACTCCTGGCCATTGTTAGCCACGCTGAATGACGTGCTGCTGCACAACGCGCCCGCCGCCAAAATCCGGCAGACTTGGGAAGAAAATTCAAAACAATTTCCCAAAGGATCATTGCACTTGAGAATGTCCGATGACCACGATGAGGCCCGCGCCGTGGCCCGTTACGGAATTCAGGGAGCGCTCGCCGCCTCCGCATTGATGTTCACGCTCGACGGCGTGCCCCTCCTCTACAACGGCATGGAAGTCGGCGATGCGACCGAATCTGGCGATCCCGCGTTATTCGACAAACTCACCATTTGCTGGCATCCCAAGGAACGTCCGGCGCTCCGCAGCATCTACCAGCAGTTGATCAAACTTCGTAAAGAACATCCCGCGTTCCGCACCGAACAGGTGAAATGGCTTACTAATTCCGACAACAGCAAAATCATTTCCTACCTGCGCAGCGATGAACACGAAGAGTTCCTAGTCTTGATCAACTTATCAAACCGGCCAGTAAGCGGCTCAGTAGAAAAATTTAATGCGGCATCGTTTAAGCCCGTCAATGTTTGCGGTGTCACTGACACCTCAGCGGGAGACTTGCCGCGTTTCCAATTAGACGGTTTCGGTTGGCGCATCTATCAACGCACGATTCCCAAGTGATGTCGGCGCGATAAACTGCAAACGGTTGGTTTCGCGTTATAAATTTTTTAACGCCGCCTGCATCCAGCCACAGGCGTAAGCCATACCGGCGTGCCACGGCGCTGCGCAGGACATCGCCGGAGCATGATCGGGAATCAGCACGCCTTCGTAATTATTTTTTTTGAGGATACGCAACACGCGCATCATGTCCACGTCGCCTTCGTCCACAAACGTCTCTTTGTAAAACGGGACTTTGCCACGCACATTGCGGAAATGAATGTAGGCAATTTTATTCTGCCGACTGTAACTTTCAACCGCCTCGTAAATATCTCCCTCCGGCATTTCGGCGAGGGTGCCGAGGCAAAATTCCAGCGCGTTACTCGGGCTAGGTCGGCGGTCAATCAGCCGTTGGTAGAGCAGTGGATGATTCACCAAGCGCGGTTGGCCACGCACCGTTTGCAGGGGCGGATCATCGGGATGCGCGGCGAGGCGCACGCCACATTGCTCGGCCACGGGAACCAGTGCATCGAGAAATTCACCATGCCGCCGCCAAAGTTCTTCCGTGCTGATGGGCGCCAGATTTCCCGGTGACGCGTGCGGATCATAGACCATGTTCCAGATCATTCCGTTTGGAATGGGCTTATCGAGCGGGCCATTCATGCCGACAACCTCGGCCCCGCCCCGGCCCCACGCGCCTTTCACGCGACCGGCAACACCGGCGAGGGAAAAATTATAACCGATGACTGGAATTCCCGCCCGACCAACAGCGCGAATCATCGTCTGTAAATTTTCCAACTGTGATTTCTTTTTCGGACCATCCAGCAAGACATCGTGCCAATGGGCCGGATCAAAATTTTCAATCGCCTCGATCTGTAATCCGTGTTTCGCAGCGGCGGACTGGATGGCGGTAATTTCCTCAAAACTCCAGAGTCGGTTCGGGTCGCCAGCGAGCCCCCAGCCAGAGTCGTCGCCCAGCGGCTGATCACCCGTCGCATTGTTGCGTGCGGAACGAAAATAATCCACCAGGTGAATGACCAGATGCGTCGCGCCGCATTGGCGGGCGAAAGAAAAATGGGCGTCATCCAATTGATGCCGGTAAAGTCCAAAACCTAGTTTCATCGCGCTTCAGAATAGTTAAAGGCCGATAATGTGCATTAAGAATTGCCGGGCTGAAATTTTATTTAGCAGGCTAGAAAGCGTCTCCCTTCCCTCGGGTTTCCGGCGGGCCAAAATACGAATAGTCCTCGCCGCCAAAATTCAAAACGATTTTATCCACTGGCACGCCGGGATCAACCATCCACAACTTAAGCGTATGTTTGCCCGCGGCCGCGATTTGATTCGTGGCAACTCCTAACGCCGCCGCGCGAAACACATTCGTTGCCCAGGTTTTGCTATATTCTTCAGACTCGATGTCCACAATTTGAAGCGTGGCATCATCTACTCCGACTCCCAAACGCGCCCCGCGTCCGGGATAAAGCCGATGAACCGGCACGCAGTAAACGGTTGCGGTCATTGCCCCTTTTGCATCGCAGGTAAAATCATATTCCAAAACCGGGGCACTCGCATTCAGGTTGGTGAGGTTCGTAATACTCGGAGTGGTGGCCGGAAAAATGGTCAACGCGTGGCCGGTTCGGCCCAAGCCTTCAACCACTCGCCAACTCGCGCCGCTGCGTTCAAGGTTGCGCGAAAAGTGCGACGCTTCCATCGAAATAAAACGGTTCACTTCGGCAAACGCACCGCTTTTTTTAGGCGATACTTCGACCGGAGATTTTTCGAAAACACTAGCAGGCACGCCGTTGGTGACGCGCGCCACGTCTGGAGCGCGAGCAACCCTCATTTTTCCAGGCGCTTCCGACATCATATTTCGCCATTTGCCACCCGCGAGTTCGGTGTTGTAAAACCGGGTCTCGGCTTGGATGCGGGCATGCGCTTTCTCGGCCCGTTCGGCAAATGGATTGGCGGCTGGATCATTTTTCGCTGCCAATCGACGGCTTTGCTCGGCGCATAAAATTTTCTCATTCGCCAGCGCCGCGCCGCGCACGGGATAGGCGACGAGTTCAAAAAAAGCGTCGCGAAATTTTTCGGGAATTATTCCAGCCAGCGAATCGGTCTTAGCTAGCAGCACCCCAAAACGCTCCAAACGCTCAGCAACTTCCGCCTCGTTGAATTTCGCGGACAGCAGATGTTCCGGTTTGACCGCGTTATTCAACAAATAATATTCACCAAGAATTTCCGCAATTGGCTTAGCCAACTCGGTGCCGAAATTTCGCTGCGCCCATTGCCGCAAAAACATTGGCTGCGAAACAACGCGGCCCTCGCGCGCGAGACGAAGGAAATAGTCCGTGTCAATTTCCGCTGGCTTGAGGTCGCCAACATTAAGAACCCACAAGGCGCGCGCATCGTAATCCAAGGCCTTGCCCATTTCCTCGCCGATGAGCGCCGGCGGAATAGTGCAGAGCCAGAGATAATTTTCCGGCGCGCCCCAATACGAAACGTGATAATAAACACCTGAGCCGCCTGTGCGTTTCTGTTCTTCGGGCGTCGGCAGTTCGCGGATGTATCCATGATTATCATCCACCCAAACCAGCGTCACGTCCTCCGGCACGCGCAAGCCGTCGCGATAAATCTGCAACACCTCTTTGTAGGGCACGAACGCCTGCGGAATATTCGTCACCGCCGGATTTATCCATTTCAACAACAACTCGCGCTGATCCGCAAAAATTTTTTCGACGAGCGTAACTTTTTCCGCCCGTGTCCCCTTCGCCGGCAACGCGCCGTCGTGAACGCCGCGCATGCCGAGGGTGTAAACGTTTTCGAATTTGCCGTTTTCTCTGACGCGTTCCTCCCAATAATTTTTTACGGCTTCTGGATTATTTTGATAATTCCATTCAGCGGCTTCACTCTTCGGCCATTCACCGACATTGTTGCGCAACATCGGTTCACAATGCGACGAGCCCATCACAATGGCGTAGTCATCCGCGATCACTCTATTTTCCGGAAACGCATTGAACGGTTTAGAACAGTCGTGCATGGCCGGCCAGAGATAATTGGCCCGCAAACGCAGTAATAACTCGAAAATTTTCGCGTATGTTTTAGGCCCAATAAATCCCGCCTCCGGTTCAAAGGTTTTGGCCGCCCACGGTTTCATCCCATAGTCCTCGTCGTTGATGAAGATGCCGCGATACTTCACCGCGGGCGGGCGTTGCGCAAAACTTCCAGCGGGCACAACTAGATTTTCGTGTCGCTGCGGCGGCACATCCGCCCACCAATACCAAGGTGAAACGCCGATGGCTTCCGACAACGCAAACACACCGAACGCAGTCCCGCGACGGTCGCTCCCCGCGATGACGAGAGCGGATTTCACGCCCGGCAGCGGATCGGCAACGGTGGTGACGAGAAACGATTCCCATTGTCCGCGAATCTCCGCGACGCTGATTTTTTTATCCGCAACCAGTTGATCAATCACGCGGCTATGTCCTAAAGTGCCTATGAACACAGTGTTTTCTGCGTTCCCTTGATTCGCGATGAGTTTGGGCTTTTCACCCGTGACGCGCTCGACATCGGCGATGAAATTTGTCGCGGCGATTTGGACAACGGCAAAATCATGGCTATCCACGAAAACTGAAGCCGGAGTTTTTTCGAAAACGAGTTTGAAGTCGCCCGGCTGAAATGTTTCCTCGACGTGCAATTCGGTGGCCGAGATCAGGACGGGTTTCAATAGCGCGAGTAAGCATGGCCATACGCGGAGCTTGCTGAAAAAAGTGGAGCGCATGGATGGATTGTTATTTAACAGGATTGCTGGTAAAGCGCCATTGCTCGGTGGCTTTAAATTTCATGGTGCGCGCAAATAAACGGATGGGTCAGCAAGTTGCTTCCGGTGGAAATAGGAACTATCCACTGACAGCCGCCACGCTGAAACTAGCTTTATTTATTTCCACCGCATCAAGGTTTATTACCAAGAATGCTCTCGATATGAGCCAATTCCTCGACACTGAAATTTAGATTCTTTACCGCGCCCACGCAGTCATCCACTTGCTGAACCTTGCTCGCTCCGATGAGCGCGCTGGTCACAACGGGATGGCGTAAGACCCAAGCGAGCGCCATTTGCGCGAGCGTCTGGGTGCGGGATTGCGCAAGGTCATTCAGCTTCCGCGTTTTGGCGAGCACATCATCAGTGACGTGTTCGGGGCGGAGAAAACGTTGATCGCGCGCGATGCGGGAATCGGCGGGGATGCCTTTGAAATAACGGTCGGTCAACAGACCTTTGGCGAGCGGCGAGAAGACGGTCGCACCAATACCTTCAGCGGCGAGGGTGGCGAGCAGTTGCGGTTCCACCCAGCGATCAAGCATCGAGTAGCGCGGTTGGTGGAGGAGACAAGGCGTGCCGAGTTCGCGAAGAATTTTTGCGGCGCGGGCCGTTTCGGCGGCTGGATAGTTGGAGATGCCAGCGTAAACGGCTTTGCCACTCCGCACGGCGTGAGCCAGTGCGCCCATGGTTTCTTCGAGCGGTGTCTCGGGATCAAAGCGATGGGAATAAAAAATATCCACGTAAGGCAAACCCATGCGTTTGAGAGATTGATCAAGCGAGGCGAGAAGATATTTGCGCGAGCCCCATTCGCCATACGGACCGGGCCACATGTAATAGCCGGCTTTGGTGGTGATGATCATTTCATCGCGCCACTGGCCGAGTTCTTCGCGCAGAATTTTACCAAACGTCGCCTCTGCCGAACCGTCGGGCGGACCGTAATTATTGGCGAGATCGAAGCAAGTGATCCCCAGATCAAACGCGTGGCAGGCGATGGCACGGGCGTTCTCGTAGGAATCAACGCCGCCGAAGTTGTGCCAGAGGCCAAGCGAGATGAGCGGCAGTCGAACGCCGGAATGACCGCAGCGGCGGTAAAAGTTCGGTGAGTCGTAACGATTGGCAGCGGGTGAATGCATGGCCGAATGTAGTAACGCATTTCCCCGCGCGAGACAAGCGGGAGCTGAAGTGGCGCGCGGTTTATAAAACCGCGCGCCGTTCAGGAAAGTTCAATTCAACCAATGAACGCCGCGTGAACGGCTTTAACCGCTTGTTCCCCTTTCGCGAGATCAATCACGACGGAAATTTTGATTTCGCTCGTGGAGATCATGTCGATGTTGATGCCTTCGTTCGCGAGGGTTTCAAATAGTTTGCCGGCCACGCCGGTGTGCGATTTCATGCCGACGCCGACGATGGAAAGCTTGCCGATTTTCTCAGCCGTAATAACGTCGCGATAGCCGATTTCTTGCTGGAGACCTTCGATGACTTTTTGCGCTTTGAGCAAATCCGGCTTATCGGCGGTGAAGGAAATATCGGTGCAAGGCGTGCCGGTGCCGTGGCTGATGTTCTGAATGATCATGTCCACATTCACGGTGGCATCGCCAAGCGCCTTGAAGATTTTAGCCGCCACACCGGGTTTATCCGGCACCGCCACGAGCGTGACCTTGGCTTGATTTTTATCGAGCGCGACACCGCGCACGACGACGCCTTCCATACTTTTCGTTTCTTCTTTCACAATAGTTCCAGGGTTATCATTGAGGCTGGAGCGGACCTCGAACACGACTCCAAATTTTTTCGCAAATTCCACTGAACGACTCTGCATCACCTTCGCGCCGAGGCTGGCGAGTTCGAGCATTTCGTCGTAGGAAATCTCCTGTAATTTTTTCGCCGTCGGCACAATGCGCGGGTCGGTGGTATAAACGCCGTCCACATCGGTATAAATCTGGCAAAGGTCAGCCTTGAGAGCGGCCGCGAGCGCGATGGCCGTGAGATCCGAGCCACCACGACCCAGCGTGGTGATTTGTCCGGCGGCAGTTTCGCCCTGAAAACCAGCGACGATAACCACATTCCCCGCGTCCAGCGCTTCGTGAACTTGCTTCGGCGTGATGTTATGAATCTTCGCTTTGGTGTGAACGCCATCGGTGACGATACCCGCTTGCGCACCGGTCATGGAAACGGCCGAAACACCGATCGTGTGCAGCGCAATCGCCGTGAGCGCGATCGTCTGCTGTTCGCCGGTGGCGAGGAGCATGTCCATCTCCCGTTCGCTCGGCAGCGCCGCGATATCTTTCGCCAGTTTAATCAAGCCATCGGTCACGCCGCTCATCGCCGAGACGACGACCACGACTTGGTCACCGCGTGAACGGTATTCCGCCACGCGTTTGGCGACGTTCTTAATGCGGTCAGTATTACCGACCGACGTGCCGCCGTATTTTTGGACAATCAATGCCATAGCAAAAGGAAACGTGAGTATAGGCAGATGAACGGCGTTTGAAAAGTTGGATTTTAACGCGAATCAAACGCCGCTTGCTTCAACCCATTGCGCTGAACAATATCCTTCCCGCATGGAAACCAAAACCATCCTCGTCACCGGCCTTTCCAATCAGGAATTTCTCCAACGCCACGCGCAACCGGGTTGCGTTGGCTTGTGCGGCGGAGCCACGCAAGTGGACATCGCCATCCGTGCCGCGCAACGGCATCTTGTTGACGACGGTCGTTGGAGCGATTGGTCGCACGCGTTTCTCTTTCAAGGCCCGCGCGTGGACGGACATCACTGGGTCATCGAATCCGATCTGCAATTCCATCGGAAAAACATCCAGCTCGGCGCGCAGGAAAATCGCATCGCGAAATACTACGATGAAAAAATGTATCCCACGCTCGCCATTCTTGATTTCGGATTGAACGAAGCGCAAATCAACACGCTCCTGCGCGAAGCCTTGGAACTCGTCGCGCGGCATGAGAAATATTCCATCCGCGAACTCCTGGGCACCCTGCTCGTGCTGAAGAAACCAGAACTCCGGGCGCAGGAAAATTTGCTCGCCCGCGAACACTCCGTCTATTGCTCCGCCTTCGTGAAAAATTTATTTCATCACGCCGGCATTGATCTCGTGCCCGGCGTTGCTGGCAAAAATACGGCACCCGAAGACCTCGCCCGCTCACCCGTGCCGCATGTGAAGTATGTGCTGCAACGCAAAATGCCCGGCCAAAAAATTGCCGCCTTGGGCAAGAAACTCAAGACCCGCATCCGCACGCGGCTGGATAAAATCAAACGTCGTTGAGACTATCCCAATCCGGCTCGGACCATGCACGGCATCATTTAAACACCCGATTCAAAATGGGAATTCCAGCACGGTGACGCAGTAGTTATCCACGTTCGATAAGGTGCCGGCAAAGGGCTGCAATGAAAGGGTGTGATTGCCGGCGGGAACTCCGGTCCGCACAAATGTCTTGGGCACAAACGCCAAATGCGTATTCACCACATTGGCGAAAATCTGGCAATTGTCCACGACGACTCCGTCCAACAGAACATTCATGCCAATCGGGCCCGCGACGCTGCAATAGCCTGAGCCGGAAACCGAGAAAACCAACGTGCCGCCACCGCTGGTAAATTGCCCGTTGATGGTCAATCCTCCGCTGATGTTGATCGGCGTAGTGGCGCTCCACATCGGGGACGAGATGCGTCCGGTGCCATTGATGACGCCGTTAAATATTCCGTTTACCGTCGGAGCGTTGAACAAGACGGAAAGCGTATTGGTAAAGGAGTTCGCGCAAACTAAATCTGGTTTCCCGTCGCCATTGAGATCGGCGGCCACCACCGAAATAGGTCCGGCACCCACGACCGGCGGAACGGTGGCTCCGAAATTTCCGGCACCGTTGTTGGTCAAAACCGTAAGCGTGTTGGCACCGCGGTTCACGCCGATCAAGTCCGGCCGGCCGTCCAGATTCACGTCGGCAGCGGTGATTGAAAAAGCGCCGGCCATGCTAGTCGAAATAAATGTTGTGAAATTTCCGCTGCCATTATTCGTGAGGATGGTGAGAATCTCATTGGCTGTGTCTTCGCTGATCAAATCCACTTTGCCATCGGCGTTCATATCCGCCGCCAAAACCGCCATGGCGGTGCCGCCCACCGTAAGAGTGGTGGAGAGCACAAAATTGCCCGCGCCACTGTTGGTCAGCACCGAGAGCGTGCCTGCAAAATTCGCCGTCACCAAATCCGGTTTACCATCGCCATTGAGATCCGCCGCCACCACCTGGAGCGGACGGGTTCCCACGAGGGGCGAAGAAGCCACCACGAAACCGCCGGTGCCATTGTTCGTCAGCACCGTGAGATTGGTTCCCAGCCCAACGCCGATGTTCGCGCTGATGAGATCCATTTTTCCATCCCCGTTCACATCCGCGGCGGTCACCGCGTCCGGCCCGCTGCCGACGATGGGCGAGGAAGCCAGCACGAAGTTGCCGCCGCCTTTGTTCGTCAAGACCGAGAGCGTGTTGCCCGCGCCGCTGCCATAGTTCGCGCAGATCAGATCCATTTTGCCATCGCTGTTCACATCCGCCGAAGTGACGGCATAAGGTCCCACGCCCACGCCCGGCGTGGAGGCCAAGACGAAGCTGCCGCTACCATTATTCGTCAAGACGGAGAGCGTATTGGTGCCAGAATTTGCGCATATCAAATCTGGCTTGCCGTCGTTATTCACATCCACGGCGATGACCGAACGCGGCCCACTGCCGACAACGGGCGAGGACACCAGGCTGAAGCCGCCGAACGCAGCAATGACGCCGCCGGAATTAAGCGCGACGTTGAGATTGGTGACCCCCGCACCGTTGCCGCTGAACGTGCCCGAGAAATTCACTCCGCTCGCGCCATTGGTGATGAGGCTCGTCGGCAATTGCGCCAGCGGAATCGTGCCCGTCAGGTTGCTCGCGGTATTCGCGAAGACCGCATACGGCGTGGGCGTCAACGGCTGGCGGTGCGCGAGCGTGGTGAACGCGCCGCCGCCGTTCGTCCGCACGGCAATCTCCAACCAGCGATCCGCGCCCGTAAATTGATTTCCAAAATCCAACATCACTGTGAACAACCCGTTGCTCACCGCCGTGGGTGCATTCGTCAGCCCGCCGCCTTGCTGCGTGCCACCGGTCATCGCATTAAAAATGGCGAAGCTAAGATCGTAATTGCCCGTCGCCGCGTTCGTGCCGTCATTCAACCGGCCTTGGTAAGTGAATGCCGTTCCTTGAGCGTGAGCCGTGGAGAAGTGCGTGCAGACTGCCGAAAGCAGCAGGAATCTAGTCGCCGCTAGCAGTAGTTTTTTCATAAGTAATAGAAATTGATTTAACGCTTCTGACTGACGACCTGTAAAAACTCTCACATCGCCCCTACCCGTCAAAAGCAAAAGGGCCACCTTAAGCGCCGCTGCATTTCAATCCAATCAACGGTTCAAACTCATGGAACTTGCCCTCCGAGTTGGCTCCGAGCATCACGCGCGCGGATGAAAACTTGACCGTTCGCCGAGTTGCGCCCAAAGCTGTTTTTCTTCGGCGCTCAGTTCCGTTGGAAAAACAATTTTGATCTCCACGAGCAAATCGCCTCGACTCGAGAGTCCGCGTCCGCGCAGGCGCAACTTAGTCCCGCTGCCACTGCCGGCGGGAATCTTGATATTGACCCGGCCAGTGAGTGAGGGCACGGCGATCTCCGCTCCCAGCGCGGCTTCCCACGGGGCAATTTCCAATTCATGGATGATGTTCGCGCCATCCACTTCGAAATCAGGATGACTGGCGAGTCGGATATTGAGATACAGATCGCCGCCGCCTTGTCCGCGCCCGGAGACGCGAAGTTTCTGACCGTCCTGGATGCCTGGCGGAATCTTGACCTGATGCGTCTCGGTGCGGCCATCGTGTTGAATGGTGATCGCGCGCACACCGCCATGAAACGCTTCTTCGAGCGTGACTAGAATATCGCCCTCGACATCGCGAGCCGCGTCGGCGAAGTCTTGCGGGCCGACATTGCCCCGACCGCGCGCGCCGAAGAGTTGCTCAAAGAAACTGCTGAAACCCGTGCCACCAAATTCAAAGTTATGATTCCCCGCGCGGGCACCGCGAAAATTTTGGGCGCTGCTGAAACCGCCGAATCCGGGCGGCGCACGAAACTCCGCGCCGGATTTCCAGTTCGCACCAAGTTCATCGTATTTGCGCCGGTTGGCTGCATCCGAGAGAACTTCGTAAGCCTCGTTGATCTCCTTGAATTTTTCCTCGGACTTCTTTTTGTCCTTCGCCACATCGGGATGATGTTCGCGGGCGAGTTTGCGAAACGCTTTTTTGATCTCCGTATCCGGCGCTGTGCGCGGGACACCGAGAATCGCGTAATAATCTTTGAACTGGGCAGGCATCGGGCTATGAATTTGCCCGCTCCCAGCAATTTGTCAAAGCCAGAGGCGGGCAATTTTCACTCGGCATCTCCGGGCCGGAGTGTTCCCGGTGATTTATTTTTTATGCTGCGTGTTGTCCACGCTCAAGAAACGCGTGCCGACGGAATTCCCAAAATGCCGCCAAACTTTCACGAGGATCTGGCTTTTGCGCGATGCCTTGCAGAGGCGCTCGGCATCCGCCGCATTGTTCACGGGCTGACGATTGATCGCCAAAATCAAATCATACGGACGCAGCCCGGCTTGGGCAGAATTGGAATCCTGACCGACTTGCGTCACCACCGCGCCATTCAAATCAGACGGCACTTGGAGCTGTTCCCGCCATTGATCCTCCAGATCCCCAACCACCACCCCATCCAACATATCGGCCTTGCCCACGGCCTTGCTCGGTTCCGCTTGATTTTCCGGCGGCATGCTTCCCGCCGGCAATTCGCCCAGCGTGGCCACAATTGTTTTCTCCACCGCATTGCGGATCAGCTTCACGGTCGCCTGCGTTCCTGGGCGAAGCTGCGAAACGGTCACCCGCAAATTATCTGCGCTCGTGATCGGCTTATCATTGATAGCGATGATCACATCACCAGAAATAATTCCCGACTTGGACGCCGGTGTGCCCGGCCCCACATCACTCACGAGCGCACCACCGGAATTCGCCACCCCAAAACTTTGCGCCAATCCCGCATCCACATCCTGCGGATTGATTCCGAGAAATCCCCGGGACACGCGACCCCCATTGATGATGCTCTCCATTACATTTCGCGCCATGTTGATCGGCACCGCGAAACCGATGCCCGCGCTCGTGCCGCTCGGACTGACGATCGCGTCATTGATGCCGATCAAACGACCCTCGGCATCCACCAACGCGCCACCGGAATTGCCTTTGTTGATGGCCGCATCCGTCTGGATGAAATCCTGATAACGCTGCGGCGAATTACCCGCTTCCATGTCCGGCAAGCTGCGGCCCAACGCGCTGATGATTCCGCGCGTGACCGTTTGGCCGAGACCAAATGGATTACCGATGGCCAGCACCACATCGCCCACCTCCAACTGGCTGCTGTCGCCCAGAATGATCGCCGGTAAATTATTCGCGCTGATTTTTAACACCGCGATGTCTGTGGCCGGATCGCTTCCCACAATCTTCGCCACATATTCGGTCTTATCGTTCAAGATTCCCACCTTGATCTCATCCGCTCCATCCACCACGTGATTCGCCGTCAAAATATAACCATCCGGCGTAACAATGATTCCGGAGCCCAGCGAGTTTTCGCGCCGCGTCCGTTCAAACTGGCGGAAGAACGGATCATCCATCATCGGGCCTCGGAGATAACGCTGCTTCACGAAGTAAGCCGAATAAATATTCACCACGCTCGGCGCCGCTTTTTTCACGACCGGCGAATAGCTATTTCCCAGCCGCGCATCCCGGTTGATCGGCGTGGCTGAAATACTGATGCCCGGCTGACCCGGCTGGCTATCCCGCGCCCACAGCGTGATCCGGGACACCGCCAATACCGCCACCGACACCACCGATACAATCGTGCAAATGCGTAACCATGAATGTTTCTTCATACGCAAACATAGACAAACGAGCGCCCACTGCGTTCAACCAATTTTACTCAGCTTGCATCCCTGCACCGGTCGCGCTAAGATTTTTTGCTGAAACATGCAAACCTTTCAAATCATCTTTACGCCCCTGAGCGCCGCTGAAGTCGCGCGCATGCCCAAAGAATTGCAGCTCCAGATCCTCGGCGATTTTCGCGGCCTCCCGCAACATGTGCTCGAAGGCGAACTCGAAGATTTTGGCCGCTTGGAAAGCGATGGCCACGTGCTGCACCGTTTTCGCCTCGGCGATTACCGCGTCTATTTTGAACGCCACAAACTCGGCGTCCTCGTGCATCGCATCCTGAGCCGCAACACCCTCAAAGATTTCTTTTTCCGCTCCGGCATCAAGACCGGCGAAGATGAAACCCTGCAAGAAAATCCCAAATTCTGGGAACTCATCGAATCCGCCAAGAGCACGGGCAATTAGAGTTCCACCACCGCCCGCCAGTGTAGTCCTCCGCAACGCCGCCACCCTCGGCTACCAACTCCTCGCTACCTCACCTACTTGTGCGCCGAGTTTTTTAAGCGGCGACTGGGTCATGGCGTAGTTTGAAGTCGAAATGAATAATCACCAAATCTCCAAAGACCATTGTCAAACTGCGAGAGCCAACCCAGCTTATTTGTGCCGCTCATTAAACTCACCTCGGTTGAGATTTGATCCTTTGTTGTATCTGGCTCGGCGATGCGATTGGTATCGCTAAACGTGAGCGCATACTTACGTGCAGATGCTCCTGCTAAAACGTTGGTGCGACTGAAGGGAATGACAACCTCGATAAGGTCAATCTGGCCACCCGTCAACAAACTGTCCAGCCTCGTAGAATCAGGAGAGACAAGCTTGGATTGTTGGCCACAAGAGGATAGCAACATCAGAAAAATAAAGCTGAAACATTTCATACATGCAAAGCCGCCTAACGACCAAAGAAGGCATGTTGAAGTGGTTGGCGCGACGGGCGACAACTAGGGGTGTTAGTTAAACCATTAACCTCAAACATGCCTATGAAAACGAATACGCCTACCCAACCCGAAACGCAAGCCCGCAGCCATCAGCTCAAACTCAGTGTCGATTGGCACGTCGAACAGTTCCGCGTGGTGCGGATGTGCGATGGCCAGTCGCCGCAGCCGGCGCAACGCTTCACGCCCGCCAGCTTCCTGCCCTTCGTGCAAAAACAACTCACGCTCGCCGACAAGGTGTTCGTGATTTACGAGGCCGGTCCCGGCGGCTTTCATCTCCACCGCCAGCTCACCGCCCTCGGCGTCACGGTCTATCTCGTGCATCCCGTCAAACTCGATCCGCAGCACAAGGGCGTCGTCACCGACAAGACGGATGCCCGCGAACTCGTCTTGAAACTGGACCGTTATCTCGGCGGCAATCTCAAGGCCATGAGTGTCGTGCGCGTGCCCACCGAAGCCGAGGAACAACGCCGAACCCTCTCCCGTCAGCGCGAACAACTCCGGCGCGAACGCCAGCGTCTCGCCGCCCAAGGCCGCAGTCTCGCCCTCACGCAAGGGTTGCGCTTGAAGGGCGAATGGTGGCAACACACCTTGATCTTGCCCGATTGGTTAAAACCCCGGCTGGAAGTCTGGCGCAAATTGATTGAAGCCGTGGAGGAACAACTGGCGGCCTTGACCCAACAAGTGGAGTCTCTCGCGCCGAAGGTCCGGCCCAAAGGTCTGGGCTCCCTCACGCTGGGCACCTTGCGCGCGGAACTCTGCGACTGGTCCCGGTTCCAGAACCGCAAACAGATCGGCAGTTACACCGGACTCTGCGGCGGGGTCAGCAGTTCCGGCCAGAGTCATTGCGACCTCTCCATCACCAAAGCCGGCAACCCCCGCGTGCGCTGGACGCTCATCGAACTGGCCTGGCGCATGGTCCGCTATCAACCGCAAAGTAAAGCCGTCCAACGCTGGAAGCACGTGCTGTTAAATCCCAAGGCTGCTGCCCGGCAGAAGAAACGGGCGCTCGTGGCCTTGGCCCGGCAACTCGCCGTGGATCTCTGGCGCTGGCAGACCGGTAGAATGACGCCCGAACAACTCGGTTGGACGATGGTGTAACCCGTGGATCTTTCCTTGAAACCTGATGCGCTAAACTTGATTTCGGAAACGGAGCCTGCCCGCTTGGCTCAGGGGTTCCTTAGGGAACCGTTAAAAAGAATGGGCGGCTCAGTTTCCCTGCCTCCGGCCAACGGACTTGGCCTTCTTGTCCCCCGGTCGATGCCGGGAACGGATAGCAGACGGTGCGGAGTCTACACTCCTGCACGCGGCGAGAAACACGCAGACGAAATCAACGAAGCCAATCAAAACATCAAGGAAGCCCTCAGGGCTGCGACCCGGTCGCGCCGCGAGCTAAGGGCTCGCTATCGGCGCGACCTACCGTAGCTGACGCGCCACGCGTCGGATCCATTGACCCAACTCACTAATAAACTAACTAAACCACTAACCAAATAATCCGATGCTGAACTAATCCGCCTAATACCCCATTCTTTAACTTGACTCTACTCATAGCAGCTGAGCCACGTGGGAACTGTGACGCGGTGAATCCAAACGCTCAAGCGCAAAACGGATGCGCCCAACCACGTTGGCTCCGGCGACTGGTAAGGCGGCTACTTCATAACGAAAACAAAAACATAAAACAACATGCGACAACCAAAAGTATCTGAAATACCAGGGCGCAAACAAAAAGCTGCGGCGACTCATCGCGACTAAAAGTATAACCAGTCCACTTGGTGCTCAATCCGGTGGATATGACTCCAACTCTCAAACAACGCCAAGTATCAAGGCTGAGACATATAAACCAGCAAAGCCACATCAACCAACGCGGGACGGAATGGACAGCCATGCCAATGACAGCACAGATCGCGAACACTATCTCCAACGCTTGTATCGCTCGCAAACTCATAAATGCTCGAAGCCGCCTAACAATTATTAGGCCGTGAAGAGGGCGGGTATTACGTTCATAAGTTTGGAGGCTAGTTCTTGATATTCGCTTTGTCTAGCTTGGCGTTATGGTTGGGGCGGGTGCCCTCGCCCCTGTTAGGGGAGAGGGTTAGGGTGAGGGGTAAAAGCTCTCGCCAATTCGTTATTGCCCATACTTACCACGTTGCCCCCTCACCTCAATCTTCTCCCCCGAGGGGGCGAGGAGGCCGGATTCTTTGACCCAGCGAGGTGTTCGGAGTGAAAGTTCGCCCGCCAAGAGTGAAAAATGGGTGTTCGGGAGCGAAAAACGCCCGCACGGACTGAAAGAGCGTCCGCACGGAGGGCCAAACACCCCGCACGGAGTGAAGAATCGCCGCACGAAAGGTCAGATCCTCCGCACGGAACGAAAAACGTCCGCACGGACGGTCATACCCTCCGCACGGCGGGGAAAACCGCTTGTGGGGAGCGTCCGCAGGGCGCACGGGCGCGAAAGCACTCCGCACGGGAGGGAAAGGCGGTCGCACGGGGTTAAAAGTTGCCCGCACGGCGGCGATGGCGGGGTGATGGCCGCTAGATTTCGGGAATGCGCCGCGTGAGAGTTGCCGCGTGCAGGCTGGTTTTGGGGTGGCG
>JANYFN010000058.1 GCA_025362675.1 Limisphaerales bacterium
GGCGAACAGCATCCGATCGAAAAGACCGGCGCCAAACTCCGCGCGCTCATGCCGTGGATGAAAAAGGCCAACATCAAGGGCGCGCAGGCAGCCTACTGATTTTCGATTGAAACATAAAGCCGCTGGAAATTTTCCAGCGGCTTTTTTAATTCACGTTTGCGGTGACGCCGCCAACGCGGCTACTCTCTGCGCGTGACCGTTCTCGAAGCGATTCAGAAAAGCGCAGATTTCCTCAGCAAAAAGGGCGTGGAATCCTCGCGCCTGAATGCCGAACTGCTCCTCGCGCAGCAACTCAAAATGCCGCGCATGAAATTGTATCTCAATTTCGAGCGCGTGCTGACGGCGGTGGAAACGGACGGCTTGCGTGAATTTGTCAAACGACGCGGCGCGCGCGAACCGTTGCAACATATTATCGGCTCAACTAATTTTTGTGGCTGTGAAATTATCGTGAACGGCCACGCGCTCGTGCCGCGACCAGAAACGGAATTGCTCGCGGAACTCGGCTGGCAATTTCTCTCAACTCTCAACTCTCAACTCTCAACTTCTTTAGATTTCGGCACCGGCACTGGCTGCATCGCGATTGCGCTGGCGGTGAAATGTCCGGCGGCAAAAATTTTCGCGCTGGATTTCTCGGCGGACGCGCTGGCGTTGGCGAAACAAAATGCCTTGCAAAACAAGGTCGCAGAGCGGATTGAATTTTTTCAAGGTGACGGTTTTGCCGCGCTGCCGGACAAAATGCAATTTGATTTGATCAGCAGCAATCCGCCCTACATCGCTTCCGCCGAAATTGCCACGCTCCAGCCCGAAGTCCGCGACTTCGATCCGCGTCTCGCGCTGGACGGCGGCGCGGACGGACTGGATTTTTATCGTAAGCTTGCGGCAGAAGCAAAAAACTTTTTGAAACCCGACGGCAAAATCATGCTAGAATTCGGCGATGGCCAAGCCGAAGCGATAAAAAAAATCTTCGAGGGTGAAAAGTGGATTGTCGAAGCCATCAAGGAAGACTACTCTCACCGCGCCAGAATTCTGGTCGCGCGGATTTAATTTTTAGCCACGGATTTTCACCGATGAAACACGGGTTTTTTGAAAGGCATTCGCGCGGAATTTTTATCTGTGTTTCATCCGTGTAAATCTGTGGCTAAATAAAATTCTTTTTTCCTATGGATAGTTTTTTGATCAAAGGCGGCGTGCCGTTACGCGGCACGGTAGAAATCAGCGGCAGCAAAAATGCCGCGCTCCCAATCTTGGCGGCGACGCTTCTCACGGATGAGCCGTGCATCATCCGCCGCGTGCCGGACTTGAGCGACACGCGCTTCATGGTGAAGATTTTGGAATCGCTCGGCGCGACGGCCAAGTTTGAAAACGGCACGGTCACTGTTCACGCCAAAAAAATCAAGGGCTACGCGGACTACGACCTTGTCCGCAAAATGCGCGGCTCCATCTGCATCGCCGGGCCGTTGCTCGGGCGTTTGAAGAAGGCGCGGATTTCTTTGCCTGGCGGTTGCATCATCGGTGCGCGGCCAATCAATCTGCACCTGAAAGGTTTTCAGGCGCTCGGTTGTAAAATAAAAATCGAGGGCGGCTACATTGACGCCACGGCCAAAAAAATCACGGGCAATTCCATGTTCCTCGGCGGCCGCGCCGGCCCGACGGTTTTGGGCACGGCGAACGTGATGATGGCGGCTGCGCTCGGCGATGGCATCACGGTCATCGAAAGCGCGGCGTGCGAGCCGGAAGTCGTGGACGTGGCGAATTTCCTGAACGCGATGGGCGCGAAAATTTCCGGTGCAGGCAGCCCGACGGTCACGATTGAGGGCGTCAAAAAACTCCACGGCGCGGAACACGAAGTCATTCCCGACCGCATCGAGGCAGCGACGTTTTTGATCGCCGCGGGCGCGACGAACGGCGAGGTGATCGTGAAAAATGCGCGCGCCGAACATCTGCGCGCGGTCATTGACAAGCTCGGCGAGGCGGGTGTTTCCGTCGAGCGACGCGGCGCGGATTTGATTTCCCGCCGCAAAGGAAAATTGAAACCCGTGGACATCACGACGCTGCCGTATTCCGGTTTTCCCACGGACGTGCAGGCGCAAATGATGGCGCTGCTCGTGCTGGCGAAGGGCATTAGCATCATCACGGAGCGGATTTTTGAATCTCGCTTCATGCACGTCAGCGAGCTGGCGCGTCTCGGTGCGGACATCGAGATCGAAGGGCCGAGCGCGATTGTGAAGGGCGGCAAACCGTTGAGCGGCGCGCCCGTGATGGCGAGCGACCTGCGCGCGAGTGCCGCGCTGGTCATCGCCGGCATGGCCGCGAAAGGCACGACGCAAGTGAACCGCATCTACCATCTGGATCGTGGCTACGAGAAGATGGATGAGAAATTGAAAAAACTCGGCGCGCGGATTCAGCGGGTGGAGGAGAAATAATTTACAGAGCCTCCCAAAAGAGTTGTTACGCAATACGAAAAAGCCTGTCCCGTTTCACAACAGCTCACAGATGCGCTGCATCGAGAATTATTGGCTTTGTTCTGCCACAAATCGGAAAGATGCCAACAAGTTGACTAGCTTTGGAGTTACAGGGTGCAAAGTTTTTGCCTACGCATATCAATTTACAAAGCTTGAGGCTTTAAAATTTATTTTTTGGGCAATGTAAACGAACCTCCCGCGCAAGTTTCAGGGATGCCTGCCATAGTGCATCGAAACAAAATGGACAGTCCTTGGGCTCAAGTTACTCCATTCTTCGTTTCACTCCGGCACTCAACAGAAGTGGCTCCATTTGCACGCTTGCTGATAAACTACTCGCTGCCGAAAGCTATTTCAAAGCGTAGCCGTCAGACTCGCAGTATGAATCGCGGCGCTATTTTGCCAGAAGAAGTTTCCGAAAAATTTTTAAGAGGGGGGCACGCGCCGCCGATTACTGTGAATCGTTATGAGCTTGATCCCCAAGCGCGTGCGGCCTATTTGCAACACTACGGAAATGAAGGGCGGAGGATACCTGTCCACAAGATGAGATAATTTGCGAGGCGTTGCGCTGCGCAATTCGCTGAAAAAATTCATCTGCCGTGAATGCGTTGTCCACCACGCCGCCAAACTGGACACGCTCGGCTTTCTTGCAATACACCGCTTCTGTAATATCGATGGAAGCCGCCTGCGGCTATCTCCCATTGGTAAATCTACGTGGCCACCACGCACACAGCCGTAGTGCGGCAACTTGTTCCATCATGGCACATGAACAAATTTGAACAAATAGCTCTTTAATACAGCCGTTCACCAAGACATTGGGGCACACGTTTAAACGGAGTGAAGCGCCCTACCAGCCTCGGCTCGTCAAGGTTATTTTGATTTGCTATATTTATTACGCAATGCATTTGAACAACTTGCGTATTTTTAGATAATCTCCTAAATAATAAATACTTCCATTTCGCACGCCCAGCAAACTGCGCGCACCCATTTGCAGATGAGATACAACTAAAATTATTTTGCTGATTTGAGGTTAAAAAAGCTTGCCAGATTCATACTCATTTGAATCTAAATATTTTATGGCGTCGATATTTGCACTCTGTTCCCAAACCTTTTTAATGATACCAACAGAATTGCAATGTCGGCCGGAGAGACTCCAGAAATACGCGATGCCTGACCAATTGTTGATGGACGAATTTTCGCAAGCTTCTGACGAGCCTCGTTTCGCAAGCTAGGAACTGTTGCGTAGTCAAAGATAAGTGGAATTTCTTTGCTATCTAGATGCCTCGTCTTTTCCACCTCTTTTTCCTGACGGGAAATATAGCCTGCATATTTAGCCGCTATTTCGACCTGTTGTGTTATTTCATGGGATAATGAGCTATCTGATTCTGGTATATCTCGATATTTGTTTTCTGGCCGCGTAAGAATTTTAAACAATGAATAACCTTCCTTATTCGTTTTCTGTAAACGCACTATTTCATTTTTTATCGCCAGTTGCTTATCCTTAAATCGTTTATAGTTCCGCTCTGGAAGCAGTCCAATATTCCAACCAATTTCCGACAATCTTAAATCAGCATTGTCTTGGCGTAAAAGAAGCCTGTGCTCTGCGCGTGAAGTAAACATTCGATATGGTTCTGTAGTTCCTTTCGTAATCAAATCGTCTATCAACACTCCGATGTATGCTTGATCACGGCGTAGAACAATTGGTTGCTTACCTTGAGATCTTCTTGCGGCATTAATACCAGCCATCAACCCCTGGGCAGCAGCCTCCTCGTAGCCCGATGTGCCATTTATCTGCCCCCCCAAATAAAGATTACCGCACGCTCTAGTTTCCAGCGAAGGATGTAATTGGTTTGGGAACGCGAAATCGTATTCAACTGCATAGGCTGGCCTCATTATTTCTGCATTTTCGCAACCTATTATTGTCCTAACCATTTCAATTTGTATTTCAAATGGAAGACTAGTCGAAAAACCATTAACATATATCTCATCCGTAGATATACCCTCCGGCTCCAAAAAAATTTGATGCCTATCCTTGTCTGCAAATTTGACTATTTTATCTTCAATTGACGGGCAATACCGCGGTCCAACACCTTCTATAACTCCCGAATACATTGGCGATTTATGAAGATTTTTTCGGATGATTTCAGCCGTTTTAACCGTAGTGAAAGTGATATGGCAGGGAATTTGTTGGTTTATTTGATCTAAAACCGACCCCCGCGGATATTTACCCATAGATAATCCACCGAATTTTAGGCTTGTTGAAGAGTGTTCCATGTGGAACAAATCTTCTTTCCAAAATGAAAAAAATGGGACGGGTTCCTGCCCTGGCTGCGGCTCTGTCTTTGTGAAGTCTATTGTTTTTCGCAGAAGACGTGGCGGAGTCCCTGTTTTAAGCCGACCCAATTCTAGGCCAATCTCACTGAGGGAGGATGAAAGACTCGTGGCAGAGGCATCGCCGGCCCTTCCTCCGGATTGCTGGTTAGATCCGATATGCATTAGACCGCGCAAAAATGTTCCCGTTGTGATAACAACTGTTTGGCCTAAATACTGAACATCAAGAGTTGTTTCAACGCCATAAGCAATCCCATTCTTTTGGAGGATTTTTGATGTCTGACCTTGCTGTATATCTAAATTTTCCTGTGCTTCGCAAACCCACTTCATGCGAAACTGATATGCTTTTTTATCGCATTGAGCTCGTGGCGCCCAAACCGCTGGCCCATTTTGCGTGTTCAGCATTCGGAACTGAAGCCCAGACATATCTGTCGTTTTTCCCATTTCTCCGCCCATTGCGTCAATCTCGCGCGCTAGGTGACCCTTTGCCAAACCGCCAATCGCTGGATTGCAGGACATTTGGCCAATGCTATCGGCATTGATGGTTAATAGCAGCGTCTGACACCCCATTCTCGCCGCCGCTAGCGCCGCCTCAACGCCAGCATGGCCTGCGCCGACAATAATAACGTCATATTTCTTCGGATATACAAACATGGGGAATCAGTGTAAACCATATTGATTTTCTCCCAGCCCATGCCCTCTGAATTTCTGGATTTTTCGATCTGAATTACTTTTCAGATGTTCACATATTTTGAAAATTAACTCCTTTTCTTGCTCCATCTGGATTGCCGTTGCTACTTCTTGAACTGTAAAATTTTTACCATGGTTTTTGGAAAATAAATTAATAATGTTATTTTGGGTCGCAATAACATTTCCTGCGGCCCTTTTTCCGGCCTCGACACCCGGCTGGTGATAGGCATTAATGTTAACCAGCAGAGCGTAATACCCAACAGCCCGCTCAAATAGCGCAATTAACAGTCCAACACTGCGACTGTTCACTTCGCTAATAGTGATCGTGATAGATTCGCGATTGTTTTCTGCAAGCGCTTGGCGGGTGCCAAGATAGAAACCATGCAAGAAATCTCCAGATGTTACTCCCGGTTCTACTTCTAGGCTGGTCGCGCACCCATCGCTGAGAACCTCAATAAATGTTGCAAAATAATCATTTATTCCATCTCTGAGTTGTTGAATATAAGAATGTTGGTCTGTTGCTCCTTTGTTGCCAAGAACTGTGATTCCTTGATTAACAATATTTTGATTCAAATCTTTTTCTTTGCCTAAGGATTCCATGACAAGCTGCTGAAGATACTTTGAAAATAGCTCCAACCGATCCTTGTATGGCAAAATAACCATGTTTTTCGATCCTTTTCCATTACCCGAGGCAAACCAAGCCAATGCTAATTGTGCGGCTGGATTGTCTTTAACGCTTTTTGCGCGTGTGATTTTGTCACACTCAGATGCGCCGGCGAGTAATTCACTTACTTCAAACCCTTGCAGGGCAGCTGGTAAAAGCCCAACCGCAGAAAGTTCACTCGTGCGACCACCAACCCAATCCCACATTGGGAATTTCTCCAGCCACTGGTGATTGGTCGCATATTTATCCAATTCACTCCCCGCCATGGTCACTGCGACTGCATGTTGATTAAAATTTAATTCCTGCTTTTTATAAGCTGCCTCTGCGATTAACATACCGTTACGCGTTTCTTTTGTCCCGCCTGATTTCGAGATAACTATCGTTACCGTTCTATTTAAATCAGCCCCAATCGTTGCCAAAACGCGATTCATACCATCTGGATCGGTGTTGTCAAAAAAGAACGATTTGATTTTGTCCGTTTCGGGGTTACTCAAGGCATTGGCCACAAACTGAGGGCCGAGCGCAGATCCGCCAATCCCTATGAGCAGAAAGTTTTTGAACACACCTCCCGAGCCCGTCAATTCGCCACGATGGATTTTTGCAGCGAACGACTTAATTTTTATCAACGCCGCTTCGATTTCCGCCCGGATTTCCGAGGTGGGCGCGAGACTGGGATTGCGCAGCCAATAGTGGCCGACCATGCGATTTTCGTCGGGGTTCGCAATGGCTCCTTTTTCGAGCGCGTCCATTTCCGCGAAGGCTTTTTGAATTTTTGGCTCCATGCCCCCGAAGAACTCGTCATCCACATTCATGCGGCTCAAGTCAATCGCTAGGTCGAGTTTTGGAAACTCGGTGTAATATTTTTGAAATCGTTCCCACCACTGCGTTTTTGTGAAGGTCATAAAATTTGTCTCGAGCGATTGAATGATTTTGCCCGTGGCGCGGCAAGAAAAATCACCGAGGCGCGGCAGCACAAATCTGCGGCCTGAACTTATTTCACCGGCAGCAGAATGCGTATGGTGGTGCCGCGGCCGGCACGGGAAAATATCTTTATCTGGCCGTGATGCGTTTCGATGATGCGGCCGACGATAGCCAGACCGAGCCCGGAGCCGCGCGTCTTGGTGGTGGCCAGCATCGTTTTAAATGCGTGCGCCTTTTGTTCGGCTGACATCCCGCCGCCCGTGTCTTTGCATTCCAGAACCACAAACGCGGGTTTCGCCTCGGCTAAAATTGTGCGGGAGCGAATGGTGAGAGTCCCGCCTTCGGTCATGGCTTCGGCGGCGTTCAAAATCAAATTTAACATCGCCTGTTCTAATTGCGGCGCATCGCCAGAAACCAGTGGCAGGTCAGCTTCCAAGTCGCGCACCAGCCGGACATTTTGGTTCGACAGTTTGTGGCGCACCAACAAGCCAAGTTCCTCCACCAGATCATTCAGGTTTACCGCCGCAAATTTTGGTTCGGTCGTGCGCGCAAAATCCAAGATCTGTTCGACGATTTTATTCAAATGCTCCATTTTGGCTTCAATCACTCGGGCATCTTTACTGCGCGGATCCTTCGCATCGAATTTCAAATTCAGCGAGTGATACAATAATTTCATCACCGTTAGCGGATTGCGAATTTCATGTGCGACCTCGGCGGCGAGCAGACCGAGTGCGGATAATTTCTCATTCTGCCGCAACTGTTCCTCCACGTCCACGATCCGCTCGTAGAGCCGCGCTTTTTCGATCGCAATCGCTGAAAGTTCTGCGAGTGCCGAAAGGATTTTTATTTCTTCGTTAGAAAAATTGTAGGGGCGCGCAGTGTAGACATTTAGGGTGCCGATCGCCTGATTGGAAAAAATCAAGGGCACGCTCAACAGTGATACCAGACTTTCGCGCCGCGCGAGCTCAACGTTTTGATAACGTGAATCAGTCTGCACATTCGCAACTTGCTGCGATTTTTTGCGGCGCACGACGACGCCAAGGAGGCTGTCTTCCAAGGCGAGCCGCGGTTTTTTGATGTAGGCATCGCCCGCGCCAAAACTGGCGCGGAGGTCTAGCCACTTGCCCGTTTCATCGAGCAGCATGAGCGAACACATCCGTGCGCGCATGAGTTCGCACGCTTCCTGTGTGATCGCGCGTAATGCTTCATCCACATTAAGCGTCGAATTAATTGTCCGGCTCACGCTCGCGAGCGATTCAAATAACATCACTTTCAGCCGCAGCTGTTCGTAAAGCCAGGTGTTATGAATTACCGTCGCCGCGAGCACCGCCAGCTCTTCCAATAATTCTTGATCTTCTTCCGAAAACGCATCCGTGCGTTCGGAATCCACATTGATCACGCCACGCACTTCGTCGCGCACCTGCAAGGGCACGGCCAATTCGGAGCGCACGCCTGGGCGCACGCTTACATAACGTTTGTCCACCGTCACGTCGCCAACGCGGGCCGGCTTGCCGGTTTGGGCGACCCACCCGGTGATTCCTTCGCCCACTCGTAATTTTAATTTGCGCGCCACCGAAGAAAGATTTTGCGCCGCGTGGATTTCAAGAATGTTGGTTGTAGGATTGATGAGCACCAGCGAGCCAGAGGTGGCGCGCATCACCCGCACCGCTTCACTGACGATAAGATGCAACGCCTCCTGTGATTCCAGAGTGGAGTGAATGACCTTGCTGACTTGATACAGCAGGCTCAAACGCTCCGGTGTCAGTTTAGATTTGGAAAATTCCTCGCTCACTTGGTGCTGAAACTAAACCTCACCGGACGCGCCACGTCAAAATTATTCCGGCGGCAGCGAACATAAAATTGGGGAGCCATGCGGCCAGCCAGCCGGGCAGATGCCCGCTGATGCCGAAGGCAAGACTGAATTGCTGCATTATGAAATACGCAAAGCAGATAAAAATACTGCCCGCAACGCCAAAAAATAAATTGCGCCGTCCAGACTGGGCACCAAACGGAATCGCCATCAGCACCACCACCAGACACGTCCACGGCGCAGCGATGCGCCCATGAAACTTGGTATTCAACCGGTTCGCTTCGTCCGCGCTCATATCGGGATTATTGCGCCGCAGTTCGAGGATTTCTGCCAGCGATAAATCCGCATTCCGCGAGCCCGCCCAGTTCTGGGTTTCTTTGAATTTTAGCCCGCCGACAATCTGCGACGGCGTTTCCAAAAACTCTGGCAGGGCGATCCGGTTCGTTGAGAACAGCGGGGCCAAGCGACCGGTGGGGCTGGCCTGTCCTTGCATTCTTAATTTGTAAAAAACCCATTCCCCATTGGTGTATATGCCTCGGTCGGCCAAAAAAAATCTTTGCGATCCATCAGGCAACGGCCAGGTTACCTTCGGCTCAATCATTTCGGTCGTGCTGGCATCAAACTCCATAAAATTCCAGAGCCGGTGCGCGTGCACATTGTAAAATCCGTTGTTTATGAAATGCGTCGGTTGGCGCGAGGCGGCTGATTTTCCCACTTTAACGTGGCGATGCTTGATGTGATCCGCCCATTCGGCGCAGCGCGGGACTAACAGTTCATTGAGTGCAAAATTAATTACTACTGCAGCGAGCCCAACCGCAAAATACGGGGCGCTCAATCGCCAAAGACTGATCCCGGCGGCCCGCAGCGCAGTTAGCTCATGAAATTTAGCGAGCTGTGTGAGGGTGTAGAGCAGCGCGAGTAGCAGCAGAATGGGCAATAACAGCACCAAAAATTCCGGCAGGCTCGCGCCGCACAAGGCAAGCGATTCTCCAACGTTTAATTTATCTTCGCGGATTTCTTCGAGATTCGTGAAGAAAAAAAGCGAGATCCAAAAAATGAGAAAGCCGCCGAGGCAGAAAGCCAGCGGCGTGAGCAGTTCGCGTAAAAGATATCGGTCGTGCAACCGCATGGTGCAGGTTAAACAGCGGGCAAGCGTTCGGCCATCTGAATTTATCCCCGGGTGGGCGAAGCTTTTCGCCAGGCGTCAAGCAGCCAAGGACTCTGGGACCACCAACGCTTCTGTCCCACCGATTTTTCAATGACGGCGGATACCGTCACCATCCGGCTATCGGAACCGCTGCGCGCCAGACACCAAAGAAAGCCGCGCGCTTCCAAAATTTCTAAACCGTTCCTGCGGTTGTTGATTGAAAGCCATTTTTTTAAGGCGGTTTTTTTCCTGCCTACCGAGCTAAAATTGAACGGATTTTATCCCTCTCGCAATGATTGAAAATGACAATTTCTTTTGGCGCGATATTTTGCGCTTACACCATCGCCGCCCGCTCCTCCGTCTCGCGACCCAAAGCAATGTTTCAAATTGGTTGGCATTTCAACGGTGTCGAGGCACTTCCACCCTGAACCGCCGAATGTGCTTTTAAAAAATATTCACCCGCCATGTTTTTTTGTTTTTGTTTTGAGCCGCTGCTGTTGGTCTCCTATTTTGATGGCTGTGCCACGCACCATTTATTTTGATTACAATGCCACGACTCCGCTGGATGCCGACGTGCGTGCCGCCATGAGCCCGTTTTTCTCTGAAAGCTGGGGCAATCCATCCAGCGTTCACCACGTGGGTCGCAAAGCGCGTGCCTTGCTCGACGATGCGCGCGACCGGGCAGCAAAATTTCTCGTCGCCAAGCCGAGCGAAATCATTTTTACCAGCGGTGGAACCGAGGCGAATAACCTTGCCATCTTCGGCACCGCCCGCGCACTGAAAGCCAAAGGCAAACATCTCATCACTTCCTCCGTCGAACATCACGCTGTCTTACATTGTTTCGAATACTTGGAGAAATTTGAAGGTTTTACTGTTTCAAGACTGCCCGTTGACGTTAATGGTCGCGTTTCCGTCGATGTTTTGGCGAAAACCATTCGTTCAGATACGATCCTGGTTTCGGTCATGGCGGCGAATAATGAAATCGGCACCTTGCAGCCCGTGGCGGAAATCGGCCGGTTGTGTCGCGAGCGCGGAATTGTTTTCCACACCGATGCCGTCCAAATGTTCGGTAAGGAAACTTTTGATAACATTGGTCAATTCAATGCTGATCTCGTTTCTGTTTGCGCGCACAAATTTTACGGACCGAAAGGCGCAGGCTTGCTCTACATCAAATCCCCGCTGCATCCCGATCCAATTTTGTTCGGTGGCGGGCACGAAAATGAACGGCGCGCCGGGACCGAAAATCTTCCCGCTGTCATTGGCCTCGTCGCTGCGTTGGAAAAGTGTGTTAAGAAGCCGGTGTTCGATAAAACAACATTGCAACCACTCGCGAAGAAATTGATTTCGTGCGTCAAAACTATTCCGGGCTGCGAATTAGTTTCGCCGCGAGAAAATTCTTTGGCCAACACGGTCGCTTTCACCGTGCGTGGCTCGGATGGCATCGCCCTCATGGCCGGACTCGACGTGGAAGGAATTTGCGCATCGAGCGGCTCGGCCTGTTCCGCCGGTTCGCTGGAGCCGAGTCATGTGATTCTGGCGATTGGGAAAAAAGAGTGTGCCAATTCGCTCGTAAGATTTTCTTTGGGCCGCGATTCCACGGCGGAAGAAGTAGATTTTGTGTGCTCGGTTTTGCCGGAAATCATCCGTCGCGCACAACTCCGCCGATAGTTTGCGAATGGATTGTGAATGAGTTGTGCATAGTGCCAACAACTTTGACTTTTCAATTTGTCTGGCTCCGATACCTTGAAGTTGTCGCCGGTGAAAATCTCGAAATTATTCAACGACAGTCGGGCTTTTAAAAGTTGTTAGGCTTGTTCACCGGACATAATACGGATAGTTTTTCTTTAAAGAGAAGATACATATTAAGCAACGCACATGAAAATCACGATCACGAAAGACCAGATCATCACCGGCCTCCAATCCGTCCAGAACGTCGTCAGCACGCGCACCACGCTGCCCATCCTCTCCAACGTCCTCCTGCACGCCGACAAAGGCCGTGTGGAGTTCACAGCGACCGATCTGGACGTCACTGTGGCCTGCTCCGTCGAAGCCAAGGTCGAGAAATCTGGCTCCACCACCGTGCCCGTCAAAAAACTGTTTGGCATCGTGCGCGAGTTGAACGGCGAAATCGAAATCGAGACGGACGAAAAAAATGTCACGAGCATCCGCAGTGGTGGCTCGTTCTTCAAAATCCACGGTTTGGCTGCTGATGAATTTCCGCCGCTCCCAAAATTTAAGGACGACAAGAAAGTTTCCCTCACCCAGGAAACCATCCGCTCCATGCTCAAGAAAACGAGCTTCGCAGTTTCTACCGATGAATCGCGTTACGTGCTCAACGGTATTTTCATCAGCCTCAAGGAAGGCAAGATGACGTTTGTGGCCACCGATGGTCGCCGCCTCGCCCTCGTGGATGAGGAAGTGGAACTCTCCGAACACAGCACCGGCGAATTCATCGTGCCCGCCAAGGCCGTCAACGAACTCACCCGCCTGTTACAAGCCACTGGCGAGGTGGAACTCAAATTTGGTGAGAACCAGGCCTCGTTTGCGCTCAAGAATGAAAACGGTTTTTCCGTGCTGCTCATCACGAAATTGATCGAGGGTAACTATCCGAATTACAAACAAGTTATTCCCGGCGAAGCTAAGGAACGCATTCCGCTCGGACGCGAAGAATTGCTCGCCGCTTTGCGTCGTGCCGAGATCATGACCAGCGAAAAAGCTAACTCCGTGAAAATGAGTTTTGGCAAAAACACACTCGCCATCACCGCGAATTCGCCGGAAGTCGGTGAAGCACGCGAGACGCTTGCCGTGAATTACAAAGGCAAGGAAATGGCCATCGCCTTCAATCCGCGCTATCTCATTGATCCACTCGCGGCCTTGAGCGAAGACGAAGTGTTTATCGAACTCATCGACGAACTCAGCCCCGGCGTGCTGAAGATAAACGGGCCGTTTCTCTATGTCGTGATGCCGATGCGGTTGAGTTGAAAATATGTTCGCCTTTGCGCAAGCCGATGACACCTTGTTGGTTTTTACCATTTCAGGTGTCATCATGGCCCTTGCCGCAGTTCGGATGGCCCAGCGAAGAAAAAGAAACAAACATTTATAGAGACAAGGCGCGGAGCAATCCGCGCCTTACTTGTTTTCAGAGCTGAGCAAGTTTAAGCCGCAACTTAAGCTTGTAAAATGAACCGTTTTTCCAGTTCCACTCCACTAAATCAACTTATCCCACTAAGAACTTATGTTGTAAATAACGACAGGCCATCCATAAAAAAAAGTAATAATTAACCAATAAAAACAAGGCAAAAAACGAATGGTAATGGCCAAAAAAAGGGCTTCTCATCGTCAGACTCGCTGGTAGTCTGCCATTAGTTTTTCAACCATGAAAATTTCCGTTCCACGCGAAACCCAACCCGGCGAAACCCGCGCGCCACTGACGCCGGACAGCGTCGCCAAACTCGTGAAACTTGGTGCCCAGGTCGAAGTCGAGGTCGGCCTCGGTCTCACCGCCGGCTTCTCCGACGACGCTTATCTGAAAGCGGGAGCCATCATCACCGCCGACCGCAGGCAACTCATCAGCTCCGGCGACATCGTGTTGCGCTTGCGCAAGCCGTCCGTGGAGGAAATCGCCCTGCTCAAGCCCAACAGCATCCACGCGAGCTTGCTTGATCCGTTCAATGAAAAGGAGCTGGTCCAAAAATTTGCCGAACGCGGCGTCAGCGCCATCAGCATGGAATTCATTCCGCGCACAACCCGCGCGCAGAAAATGGATGTGTTGTCCTCTCAGGCCAACCTCGGCGGTTACGAGGCGGTGATTCTGGCGGCGCGTTATTCCAATAAAATTTTTCCGATGATGACCACGGCGGCCGGCACTATTCTGCCGGCGAAAGTGTTCATCATTGGCGTCGGTGTCGCTGGACTCCAAGCCATCGCCACCGCCAAACGTCTGGGCGCAAAAGTCACGGCCTACGACACGCGACCTGTCGTCGAAGAACAGGTGAAATCCCTCGGCGCGCAGTTCCTTAAAATTGACATCGGTGAAACCGGCCAGACGAAGGACGGTTACGCGAAGGCGCTCACCGAAGAGCAGATCCAGAAGCAGCGCGAGGCGATGAAAAAAACCTGCGGCGATTCCGACGTGGTGATTTCTGCCGCACAGGTTTTTGGCCGGAAAGCACCCATTCTTGTCACGACCGAAATGCTCAACGCCATGAAGCCCGGCAGCGTGGTGGTGGATTTGGCCGTGGAAACTGGCGGCAACGTCGAGGGCGTTGTTTACGACCAAGTGACTGACCGTAATGGCGTGAAAATAATCGGCCTCGCGAATCTTCCGGGCCGCGTGCCGCTGCACGCGAGCCAGGTTTACGCCGCGAACCTCGTCGCGCTCGTCGAGGAATTCTGGGACAAGAAAGAAAAGACTTTCGTGCTCAAACTCGACGACGAAATCATCAAAGGTTGCCTCGTCACGCACGGCGGTAAGATCGTGAACGAAAAACTTCTGCCTAAACCAAATTGATTTTTATGACTATCGAAAGCCTGCTTACCTACAACCAAATCCTAGTTTTTTTCATCTTCGTGCTCGCGATCTTCGTGGGCTTTGAAGTCATCACGAAGGTGCCGTCCATGTTACACACGCCGCTGATGTCCGGCACGAACGCCATCCACGGGATTATTTTATTTGGCGGCATGCTTGTGCTCGCGGATGCGGCCACACCGCTGGCGCAGGCACTCGGATTTGTCGCGGTCGTTTTCGGATCGGCCAATGTCTTTGGCGGCTTCATGGTTACGGATCGCATGCTGCAAATGTTCAAGAAAAAGAAAAAATGAACTCATCCATCGCTTTTATTTTAATCGGCGTCTCGGTTTTATTCATTCTCGGAATCAAGTTCCTGAGTTCGCCGAAGACGGCGCGCGCGGGCAACCTCGTGGCGGCGGTGGGCATGTTGATCGGCCTGCTGGTGCTGTGCAAATCCGATGGCACGAACATCTGGGCGCATGGCTGGAGTTTTAATTACACGCTCATCGTCATCGCCACCCTCATCGGTTTGGCCATCGGCGCTTTCGGGGCTTATTCCGTGAAGATGACCGCGATGCCGCAGATGGTCGCGCTTTTCAACGGTCTCGGCGGCGGGGCGGCGGCCCTGGTCGCGAGTCTGGAATTTTTGAAAGACGCGCAACCCGTGAACCAACTTATTGGCGTGGAACTACCGCACGCGCCGGCCATGGCGGTGACGATTCCGATGCTGTTCGCCACCCTCATCGGCTCGCTTTCATTTTCCGGCAGCATCATTGCGTATTTGAAACTCGAAGGAAAAGTCGAGAAGCCGATGACGTTCCCCGGCCAGAATATTCTCAACGGCCTGATTCTATTGGTTATTATTGGCTTGTGCGGCTGGCTGACGTTCAATGCCACGGGGCACCAAGCGGTGGTCGCGTTCGTCGTGATGTTCACGCTAGCGCTTTTTTTCGGAGTGGCGATGGTCATGCCCATCGGCGGCGCGGACATGCCGGTGGTGATCTCCCTGCTAAATTCTTTCACCGGTCTGGCCGTGGCGGCGGATGGTTTTGCGATCAACAATAACGCGATGATCGTCGCGGGAACGCTCGTCGGTTCTTCCGGCACATTGCTCACGTTGCTCATGTGCAAGGCGATGAATCGTCCGGTCACGAACGTGTTGTTTGGTGCGTTCGGATCGAGCGGCGGGGCCAGCGCGGCGACAGGGGCGGTGGTGGGAACCGTCAAGCACATGCAAGCCGACGAAGCGGCCGTGTTGCTCGCTTACGCACAACGCGTCGTCATTGTTCCGGGCTACGGCATGGCTGTGGCGCAGGCACAGCATTCCGTGCGCGAACTTTCTGACGAACTCGGCAAGCGCGGCATCGAGGTGCAATTTGCCATCCATCCCGTCGCCGGCCGCATGCCGGGGCACATGAACGTGTTGCTGGCAGAAGCGAATGTTCCCTACGACCAGCTGATCGAAATGGAAGTCATCAATCCCTCAATGGAACGTGTGGACGTGTGCCTCGTCATCGGCGCAAACGACGTGGTAAATCCGGCAGCGCGCGAGGAAAAAACTTCACCCATTTACGGCATGCCCATCATTGATGCGGATCACTGCAAGACCGTCATCGTGATGAAGCGCTCGATGGCGGCGGGATTCGCGGGCATCGAAAATCATCTGTTTTACAAAGACAACACGCGCATGTTGTTCGGCGACGCGAAAGCCTCGCTGAACGCGCTCGTCGCGGCGGTGAAGGCGAATTAAGGCAGGCGGTTTGCGATTTGTCCGGTGAGCGGTTAATCTGCGGTCATGTTTCTGGCCACCGCCAATAAATCTAAACAACTGCTCTGCGCCAATTATATCGGACGCGTGGTGCCGGCAGACTTGGAGCGCGGCCGCGCCGATGTAGCAGCTTTGCTCACAGAAATGTCGCCGGGCTTCCGGTTGCTAGCGGACTTGAGTCAGTTGGAATTAATGGAAATCGAATGCACCACCGAGCTCGGTCGGACGATGGAACTTTTTGCGAAGGCCGGCGTGGGCATGATTGTGCGCGTGGTTCCCGACCCATCAAAGGACATCGGTTTGAACATTCTCACCTTATTTCACTATCCGCAGCCCCCTCGGATTGTTACCTGTGAAAATCTGGCGCAAGCCCTCCGCGCCCTGGCAATTTGAAAATGAATAAATTTATTTTTGGTTGCGCCTAAAATAATTTCTCTTTGCGCCCCCCGCGCCTTTACATAAGACTTGGCTCAAGAGCTCAGTTCAGGCCAAAAATTCCCAGCCAACGTCAGTTTACCTACAATGAAGCCCACCCTCAGGCGACGCCCGCCAACTGCAAATTGATGAATCGTCGGCTGGTTATGAATCTGCTTTGCCTTTTGGGCCTGCCTTTGATGGCGATGGCACAGACCGATTCAACCAGCGATTCCACGCAGAAGGATGACGCACCAAAGCACTACCTCACGTTTCAGTTCAGCTATAGCGGCACGGCCTCGAAAGTATTTGGCCGGAGCGAATCCCATCTGGCAGTCACGAATCAGTTCAGCGGCCGGATCGAAGTTCGGCCCACCGAAGCGTATGATCTTCCCACCGGCCAATCGGCCGAGGCGCAGTTGGAACAAGCGCAAGCCCTGCAAGCCGCCGTTCTGGCCGGCAATGTGGAGGCATTGAAACAGGCGACGCCGCAGTTGGTGATGACGTGGTTTCCACGGGGCGATCAGGTGGAAATCACCGGCTCGATTTCTGAAACCATGACATCGAGCGCCTCCGAAGAAGCGCGTGGCGAGACGCGCGCGAGCAGCGACAACATCACAGAAAAATACACCTGCGATAAAGTATTTACCGGAAGTTTTGGCGACTTCATCAAAATCCGCTCGGCGGGAAAAAATCATGACTTTCAATTCGTGCTCATGCCTGACATGGCCACCACGATGGAAGCGGTGCAGCAAACTATTGACACCGAACACATCGAAGAAGGACACAACACGCATACGAATTTCACGGCCAATGTGCCCTTGGATATGGGACCGGGTCAGTTGGTTCTCGGCTACAGCAATTATCACATCGCGGCGGAGGCGAAAGGCCGGCCGCTCCTCGGCGAGGCGAGCGATCCGGCTGGCACCGCGCGAATTCCGGTCCCGAAACCGGCGGGGTGGAATGGGCCGTGGGATATCGCGCTCGACGTTTCTTGGCAGATTGACGCAAAGCTGCCGCCGCTGGAATTGATCCTCACCGCTCCCGACTATGCGGATTGGCGTCCCTCGACCACCAACAGCGGGGAGGCGGGTTTGCCGCTGGAAGTGAAAGCCACCGTGGGCGCGACCGACGGCAAAACCGTGGTCAACAAAGTGAAGAATTTCATTTGGGAGCTCGAGAATACTTCGCGTGAACCCGGCATCGCCATGAACTATCCGCTCAGCGCAAAACAAGGCGAGGAAAGCCGGTTCGACATGGAATTGACCACGCAAGGCGGCATGTTTGTCATCAGCCTCAATGCCCAGCGCATGGACCGGTCGGTGTCCTCAGGATTTTCTGACACGGTGACGGTGCTGCCCTTTGACTGGGGCGGTTGGTCAGACTTGAAGGTCACGGCCATCATGGAACAAGGGCCACCGCTCGTCGGCAAAATCAAAGGCGCCAAGGAAGTCGGTTTGCGTTTGCCCAAGCGCGCCGTGGATTCGAAAATCGCCGACGTGTGGAAGAAACAAAAATCCGTCACCGCCCCGGATGATTCGGATTTCGACAACATACCTGCAGCCGCGCACACGGGCGATGGCTTGACGCTCTACGAAGAATATCGCGGTTTTTACGAGAAGGGCCAGCATGTTGAGGGCGATCCCTTGAAGAAGGATCTCTTCGTGCTCGACACCACTGGGTTGGTGGATGGCGGGCTCACCAAGTTTGAGAAAGAATCGAAAATTATCATCCACCGTTTGGACAAGGGTGAGATGGATGAACAGACACATCTGATCAATCAGAACCGTGCGAGAGGGCCGCACCTCGTTGCCCAGCATGGCCTCCTGATCAAGTTTCACGATGATGCGGGTGCCTACATGGCCACTGATCCGCAAGGTGCCACTTCACCCGGCGACGTGAAGTCGATCCTGGTTCCGCATGCGCCTGTGACAGGCCATGCCGCGTTCGATGGGACGGCCTACGCCGACGTCAGTTTCGCGCACGAACTCATGCATGCGCTCGGAGTTCGACATCATGGCGACAAAGATTATGATGCCTATTGGAAGATTGAAGGCGATACCGTGAAAGAATATCATATCGATGACCAAAAAAATATTTTCGGCTCTGGCACGACCGTAAAAATCTACAAGGAGGATGGCAGTTTGGCCACCGCCAAGTTCATCGCGCATCGCCAGAGTTTGGGGGGAGAAGCCGCCTTAGGCCTCGTTGTTTTGGTCGGTGTAGATGGGGGAGAAGCCTCCGGCGACGATCAGTGCATGATGCGCTACGACCGTAACAGCGCTTACATCAAGCGAGGCGAGCCCAACGCCCGGGTCTCCATCCAAGAAACGGTGAACGACGAGCCGGTGGGATGCCACATCTGCACCGACGGCAAAGGCACAGGCATCAATGAATCCAAGCCCGGCCACCCCTCCCGTTATGGCGACGCCACGCCCGGTCGCGGCAACTGCGCCGATAAACTCAAGGTCTCGGATCTTTGAATCTGCTCAACGCGCGCCGAATAAAATTCTTTGCGCGCCTTGCGCCTTTGCGTGAGAATTAAACCATGAGCGCAGTTGCCAATCTGAATTTACCCGACGCCACCGGCCACTTCGGCGCGTTCGGCGGACGTTATGTGCCGGAGACGTTGATGAATCCGCTGCAAGAGCTGGAGGAAGAATATTTCCGCGCCCAGCACGATCCCGAATTCCAACGCGAACTTTCCTATTACCTCAAAGAATTCTGCGGTCGCCCCACGCCGCTTTATTTTGCCGAACGTCTGACCAAAGAACTCGGCGGTGCAAAAATTTATTTAAAGCGCGAAGATTTGTTGCACACCGGCGCCCACAAAATTAATAACGCGATGGGGCAAATCCTGCTCGCGAAACGCATGGGCAAGACGCGCATCATCGCCGAAACCGGCGCGGGCCAACACGGTGTCGCCACGGCCACCGTCAGCGCGATGTTCGGGATGAAATGCGTCATCTACATGGGCGCGGTGGATTGCGAACGGCAAATCCTCAATGTTTATCGCATGAAAATGCTCGGCGCGGAAGTCGTGCCGGTTCATGCGGGGCAAAAAACTTTGAAGGAAGCCGTCAACGAAGCCATGCGCGACTGGGTCACGAACATCCGTAGCACACACTACATTCTTGGCACCGCCTACGGCGCACACCCGTATCCGCTGATGGTGCGGAATTTTCAGCGCATCATCGGCGACGAGGCGCGCGCGCAGATTTTGGAAAAGGAAAAGCGGCTGCCCGATTTGCTCCTCGCGTGCGTTGGCGGCGGCTCGAATGCGATTGGACTTTTTTATCCGTTCCTTGAAGACAAATCGGTGCGGATGGTCGGCGTGGAAGCGGGCGGCGAAGGAATTTTTCCGGAAAAGCACGCGGCGCGTTTTCAAGGTGGTTCGCTCGGCGTGTTGCAAGGCACGCGCAGTTATATTTTGCAGGATGAATTCGGCCAGATCCAATCCACCCACAGCGTCAGCGCCGGACTGGATTACGCCGCCGTCGGTCCAGAACACGCGTTCCTGCGCGACGCCAGCCGCGTGGAATACACCTACGCGAC
>JANYFN010000079.1 GCA_025362675.1 Limisphaerales bacterium
AGTTCCGTTCGCAGTGGATTCATCAGGAAAATGACGGCTACACCGGCGGGCTGGCTGGCGATGATTTCTGGCAGTCGGACGTGATGCTCGGCTATCGCTTTGCGAAACGGCGGATAGAAATTCACGTCGGCGTGCTCAATCTCGCGGATCAAAACTACCAACTGAATCCGCTGAATCTCACGGCGGAATTGCCGCGCAACCGCACGTTTGTGGCGGGCGCAAAATTCAGTTTTTGAAAATCAAATGTCTCTCCGGGAAACTTTTCTCAAACCGAAAATCGCCGCGAGTTTGGGCGCGGTGCTGGTGTTGTTCGTCGGGTTCGGGTTGCTGAATCTGAATTCCCGGTTGAGTTCGGCCTTGCAGTTTGCGAGCTACGACTGGGCGTATGATCTCTCGCCCGTGAAGCAGCATCCGCCTTCGCAAAGCCAGATCGCGATGATCTATCTCGACGAGGCTTCCTACGTTGATTTTCATCAGCCCTTCAACGCGCCGTGGGATCGGACGATTCATGCGCGCTTGCTGGATCGTTTGGCGGCGGACGGAGCCAAGGCGGTGATCTTCGACGTGGTCTTCAGCGATCCGGGGCCGAATCCCGAAGCGGATAAAATTTTCGCGGACGCGATCCGTCACAACGGCCACGTCATCCTCGCGGCGGATTACAGCGAAAACCGTTCGACTTCCGACACGCACGGGCGTTCCGAAGAAATGACCCTGGTGCTGCCTTACGCGCCGTTCCTCGAAGCCGCCGCCGGCTGGGGCCTCGCGCAACTGCAACCGGATCTGGATTATTTGGTGCGCGAACACAACCACGGGCCGCGCGGCGAGACGTTCACCAGCATGACGTGGGCGGCGGCGAAGCTGCTGCATCTGCCGGTGGCCCCGAATGACGCCGCGCGCTTTCAGGAACGGTGGATCAACTATTACAACGGCCCGGATAATTTTCAGGGCTTGAGTTACAAACTCGCCTTCGACAAGCCGCCGGGATTTTATCACAACAAAATTGTTTTCATCGGCGGTAGCCCGCAAACCGGTTTGCTGCGCGAACGCAAAGATCAATTCCGCAGTCCCTACACCACGTGGTATTCCAATCCCGTTTTTACGCCCGCCGTGGATGTTCACGCCACGATTCTGCTGAATCTCATCGGCGAAGACTGGTTGCACAAGTTGCCGCCGGCGGGCGAATGGATTGCGCTGCTCTTTGGCACTTTGTTTTTTGGAGCCGGTCTGATGCGCTTCCGTCCGCTGACGGCTGTGGGCGTCGCGGCCTTGGGCGTCGCGGGTTTCACTCTGGCGATGCTGCTGCTGTTTGGCCTTGGAAAAATCTGGTTTCCCTGGCTGGTGGTGGTGGCTGTGCAAGCGCCGCTCGGTTTGCTCATCACGATCAGCTACAAATCCGTCGAATGGTATGTGCTGAAAAAAAATCTTGAGCGGCAGCGCGAACAGGCGCAGGCGCGCATCAGCGAGCAAGCCGCGTTGCTCGACAAGGCGCAGGACGCCATCATGGTTCACGACCTCGACTGGCGCAGCACTTACTGGAATCCGAGCGCAGAAAGATTATTGGGCTGGACCGCCGCCGAGGCACGCGAACGAAACGTGCAGGAGCTGCTCTACAAAAAACACACGGAGAAATTTGCCGAGGCGCGGTCGGCGGTGATGAATGACGGCGAATGGGTAGGCCAGTTGCCGCAAACCACTAAGGCTGGCAAAGAAATTTTGGTGGAAAGCCGCTGGACGCGCGTCTGTGATTCCGGCGGCAAACCCACTTCCGTGTTGGTGATCAACACCGACATCACCGAGCGCAATAAACTGGAATCGCAGCTACTGCGCACGCAACGTTTAGAAAGTATCGGCACGCTTGCCGGCGGTATCGCCCACGATTTGAACAACGTGCTTACGCCGATTTTGCTGGGCGTGGAAATTTTGGCGAATGACGAAAAAATTGATTATCGCAAAAAAACGTTGAACACCATTGGCATCAGCGCACGTCGGGGGGCCGATATGGTGAAACAGGTTCTCTCTTTTACGCGCGGGCGCGAAGGCGATAAATCGCCGCTGCAACTGAAGCACGTCATTCGCGATCTGGAAAAAATTCTGCGCGAAACGTTTCCGAAAAACCTGGAGCTCAAAGTTAATCTCTCCGCGGACCTGCCGCCGATTGTCGGCGACGTGACGCAGTTGCATCAAGTGTTGCTCAATTTATGCGTCAACGCGCGCGACGCGATGCCAGAGGGCGGACAGATCCTCATTGCCGCCGGTAAAATCAATCTCACCGAAATGGAGGCGAAACAAGTGCTCGGCGCGCAACCCGGAAATTATGTTCGCCTGCAAGTGCAGGACACCGGCAGCGGCATTCCGCAGGAAATCATTGACCGGATTTTTGAACCGTTTTTTACCACGAAAGAAGTCGGCAAAGGCACTGGCCTCGGGCTTTCCACCGTGTTGAGTATCGTCAAGAACCACAGGGCTTTTCTCGATGTCAGCAGTGTTGTGGGCAAAGGCACCGCGTTCACGATTTTGTTTCCGCTCAATGAATCGGCGACCGTCGTGCCAGCGGCAGAAGTTTTGGCGACCGTCGCCGCCGGCTCGGGACGGCTGGTGCTCGTGGCCGATGATGAAGCGCTCATCCGTGACCTGCTCCGCAGCGTGCTCACGAGCCAAGGTTATAGCGTCATCCTCGCCGAGGATGGGGCGCGGGCCGTGGAATTATTTCAAAAACATGCGGCTGAAATTTCCCTCGTGATGATTGATATGATGATGCCCGTGCTGGATGGCTACCAAGCAATCGCGGCTATGCACCAACTCCGCCGCGACACTAAATTCATCGCCATGAGTGGCATGATGCAGGCGGAAAAATACGAACGAGTCGCCACCCTCACCAAGATCGAAGTTTTGAACAAACCCTTTGCTGGCCAGAAAGTGCTCGAAACACTGACGCGGATTCTTTGACGCCGGGTGGTGCCACGGTAAAGATTTTTTTTAAAATACCGGCGGTCGTCATTCGGCGCACGACCGGCTGCGGATTTCATCCTTGGCTTTCCCCGCTTGGCCCATAACCTATGTGCTCTATTTTTATGATTGAAAACGACATTGAATTGCTGAAAGGCATCGCTAACACCCTGCGTATCCACTCCATCGAAGCCACCACGGCAGCGGGGAGCGGACATCCGAGTTCATGCCTCTCGGCGGCGGATGTGGTGGCCGCGTTGTTCTTCGGCCACATGAAGTATGACGCGAAGAATCCGCACGCCTACAATAACGATCGTTTCATTCTTTCCAAAGGTCATGCCGCGCCGTTGCTTTACGCCGCGTGGGCGGAAAATGGTTTTGTCCCCGTCGCAGAATTGTTGAAGCTCCGCCAATTCGGCAATGATCTCGAAGGTCATCCCACGCCGCGCCTCGCGTTCGCCGATGTGGCGACGGGTTCGCTCGGTCAAGGTCTCGGCGTCGGCGTCGGCATGGCACTCGCGGCCAAGCAGGATAAGCTCGATTACAACACCTACGTTTTGCTCGGTGACGGCGAAATCGCGGAAGGCTCCGTTTGGGAAGCGGCGAACCTCGCGGGCTTTTACAAGTTGAGCAACCTCATCGCCATCGTGGACGCAAACCGTCTCGGTCAGAGCCAGGCAACGATGTTCGGCCATGACATCAATATTTATGTGAAGCGCTTTGAAGCGTTCGGTTGGCGCGTTGAGACGCTCGATGACGGCCATGACATGGAAGAAATTCTCGAAGTGTTGAGCGGCGTCGGTTTGGATGAACGTCCGCTGGCGATCATCGCAAAAACGTATAAGGGCGCGGGCGTTTCGTTCATTCAAGACAAAGACGGCTGGCACGGCAAACCATTGAGCAAAGACGAAGCCGCACAAGCCATCGCCGAACTGTCGCCGAGAGCCAAGTCCGGTTTGACCGTGGCGATTGCTGCGCCGTCGAAGTTGCCCGCACCGAATCTCGCGGCGCCCGCGAGCTATCCAGCCACCAGCCACAAGCTCGGTGATTTGATCGCCACGCGCGAAGCTTACGGCGCGGCGCTCGTCCGCATCGGCGGCGCGAATCCCGCGATTGTCGCGATGGACGGTGATACAAAAAATTCCACTTACGCGGAAAAGTTTGCCAAACAATTTCCGAACCGTTTCACCGAATGTTTCATCGCGGAACAAAACCTCGTCGCGGTCGCGATGGGTTTTGCCACGCGCGGACACATCCCGTTCGCTTCCACGTTCGCCACATTTTTCACGCGCGCGGCGGATCAGATTCGCGTCGCCGGCATTTCGCAAACGAACCTCAAACTCGTCGGCTCGCACGTCGGCATCAGCATCGGCGAAGACGGCCCGTCGCAGATGGCGCTCGAAGATTTGGCGCTCATGCGCGCGATTGTCGGCAGCACGGTTTTGTATCCGGCGGAAGCGGTCGCCACGGAAAAATTGCTCGAACAGATGGCGGCGCACAAAGGCGTTTGCTTCCTGCGCACCTCGCGCCCGAAGACGCCGGTCATTTACAGCAACGATGAACAGTTCCCCATCGGCGGCGCGAAGGTTTTGCGCGAAGGCAGCAAGGTCACCGTCGTCGGCGCGGGCGTGACGTTGTTTGAAGCGTTGAAAGCGGCGGACACGCTGAAGGCTGAAGGCATCACCATCACCGTCATTGACGCTTACAGCATCAAGCCGCTCGGCAAAAAAGAAATTCTCGCGGCGGCGAAAAAGACCAATAACACCGTCATCACGGTGGAAGATCATTATTCCGAAGGCGGACTCGGCGATGCCGTCGCGGGCGAACTTTCGTGCGAAGGCATCAAGGTTCACAAGCTCGCGGTCGTGGGCATTCCGCGCTCCGGCCACGCGGCGGAACTCATGGCGGCGTTCGGCATTGACGCGGCGGCGATCGTGAAAAAAGTGAAGTCGCTGTAATCGCGCCAAAATAAAATTAGGAAGGCAGGAACGCAGGAATTTATTCCGGTTCCTGCTTTCTTGTTTTTAGAGCGCCACGCGGCGCGCGCGAAATTCCTCATGTTTTCCTTTGCGTTTTCCCGAATTGACCGATTCATTGTTGGCGCACGATGAATCGTTTTTCTCCAAGCAGGTGGCGGCTGTTCTGGCTCGCGGCAGTTTTTTTCACGCTGCCGCTCGCCGCGCTTGCGCTGAATAATTGCTTCGCTTGCAAACAGGAAATCAGCGGCGGAATTTTCATTGGCATCGACCAAATCACCGGCGAGAAATTCATGATCTGCTCAAACTGCGTGATGTTGCCGCGCTGCTTCCTCTGCGGCGTGCCGGTAAAAATCAACCCGACGGTGCTGCCGGATGGCCGGTCGTTGTGTGAGCGCGATGCCAAGGCAGTGGTGCTTGATGCCGCGGAAACACGGCGCATTTGCAGCCAGATCAAAGATAATTTAGACCGGCAGTTTTCCCGCTTCGCTACTTTTCCCGCTAACGTGGATGTCGATGTGATTGATCGGATAGATTTATTTTCGTTGTTTCACCAAACCGGTTTTGATTTTGAAAGCCCGAACTTGCTCGGTTGCATCCGGCCGGTGGCTGGCACGGCGGGTAAACGTTATTGGATGCAGTTGATGACGGGTCAGACGCCTTCGGGCTTGAAGGCGACGTGCGCTCACGAATTCGCGCACGCCTGGGCGGGCGACAATATTTCCAAGGAGCGGCGCGACCGCATTTCACGTGACGCCGAAGAGGGTTTCTGTGAGCTGATTGCGTATCTGCTCATGGATGCGCAACATGATGAGGAGCAGAAAAAAGTCATTCTGCGCAATCGCTACACTCGCGGCCAAATCTATCTGTTCATTGAAGCAGAACAACGTTTTGGTTTGGATCAAATCCTGGACTGGATGAGGTTTGGCAACGACGCGAGTTTGCAGCTTGGGCATCTGGAGGCGATTCGCGATGTGACTGTGCCCGTGGCCCAACCTTCTTTCCGGTTGCCGCCGCCGGCGAAAACTAATGCGGTGATTGCCAAAAGCAATGATGTCGCCGTCGCTCTGCCGCCATCGGTGGTGGCGGGTTTCAAGCTGGAAGGGATTTTCTGGGACAAATCGCCGCAGGCTATCATCAACGGACGTTCGTTTGTGACCGAAGAGGATGGCATGGTAAAATTGGGCTCAAACCAAGTGCCCGTTCGCTGTCTCGCCATCCAGAAATATTCCGTTCGGATTCGCGAATTGGATTCTGGGTTGGAGCACGAACTTGACCTGCGCTAAAAAAAACTTCGCCGGCAGCAAAAATAATTGGCATCGCCGCGAATCATGGTGCAAATTAATTTTGCAATGAGTGCAAAATTAAAATTCTTGCAAGGCCAGTTGCTCCTCGACAGCGGACAACTAGGTGGCTCGTTTTTTCAACGCACCGTCGTTCTCGTCTGCCAGCACAATCCTGACGGCGCGTTTGGTTTGGTGCTAAATCGTCCGCTCGGCAAGGCCGTGGGCGAACTCATCATTGCCAACCTTCCCGATGGTTTGAAAACTTCGCCATTATTTTTAGGCGGTCCCGTGCAGCCCGCCGCTTTGAGCTATCTCCACACGGATCAATTTTTGCCGGAGGCCGGCGTGCTGCCCAACCTGGCGCTCGGTCATTCGCTGGATGACTTGGTGGAGATTGGTGAGAAATTTTCCCCGGCCGTGAAGGTTCGGATGTTTGCCGGTTACGCGGGTTGGAGTCCCGGCCAGTTGGAAAATGAAATGAAACGTAAATCCTGGCTGACGTTTCCCGCCTCCATGGATCTGGTTTTCGATACGCCGCCGGAGAAACTCTGGCAAAAAGTTCTGCGCCACAAAGGCGGCTGGAAAAATAAAATGCTCTCCCAGTTGCCCGAAGACTTGTCGTGGAATTAAATCCAAATCTTTTTGGCTGGGAACACAATTTTCTTCGCTCGATTTTCCGGCCCTCAACCATCGCTGCTCGCAATGCCCCATTTGCCTTGAATGATGCGGCTTAGACAGGCAAGTTGCGCGCCGTGAAATTTCGTTTCGCCTGGTTGCCCCTGCTGTGTGCTGTCGTTGCGCAGCCGGTGCAGGCCGTCGTTTTGAACGGTCGCGACTACACGCCGCTCGCGGGTTGGGCGGCGGCGAATCAATTCCACGAAGCGCCTGATGGCAGCCGCGAGCGCTGCACGCTGACCAACCGCGCGGCCCAGCGGCTGACGTTTGAAAAAAATTCGGTGACGGCGGAGATTGGTGGCGTGAAAGTCGCACTCTCGTTTCCGGTGGCGCTTGATAAATCCGGCGTATTTTTTATCGCGCGCTTTGATCTGGCTAAGACCGTGGAGCCGTTGATTTTTGCGCCGCCGGTTTCAGTAAAAAAGATTTCCACAATTTGCCTCGACCCTGGCCACGGCGGAAAAGATCCGGGTAAACAAGTGGGTGGCCATGATGAGAAAGCTTACACGCTGCTGCTTGCAGACGAGTTGCGCCGGCAATTGATCGCGGCTGGTTTCACCGTGGTGCAGACGCGCACCAAAGACAAATTTGTTGAACTCTCCGAGCGGTCGGCAGTGGCCAACCGGCACAATGCCGATCTATTTGTTTGCTTGCATTTCAACGCCACCGAGGCGGCCAAAAATGAGGTCGCCGGCCCGCAGACATATTGCATCACGCCCGTCGGCGCGAGTTCGACGGAGGCGGCCGGGCGCGGCGCGGGGCATTCGCTCTGCGCCGGCAATCGCGTCGAAATGAAAAGTCTGCAGTTGGCCTATCAGGTGCATCGTGCGCTGGTTAAAAATCTGGGCGCGAGTGACCGCAGTGTGCGCCGGGCGCGCTTTGAAGTGTTGTGCGAGACAACGATGCCGGCGGTTTACATTGAGGGCGGCTATCTGACGAATCCAACCGAGGCCCGAAAAATTTACGATGCAAATTATCGCAAACAAATGGCCGCAGCGATTGTGAAAGGAATTGTGAATTACCAGAAACTCACGGCCCCGCCACTCCCGAAAATAAAACGGGCCGAGACGAATCCGCCGGCCGCCACCAACCACCCAAAATAATTTTAGCACCCCAAAGATTTCACAATGAGCATTGCTACCAAAACCGGCGACGACGGGACGACAGGATTGATGTATGGCCATCGGGTGCCGAAGAACCATCTGCGCGTCGAGGCCTGCGGCACCATGGATGAATTGAACTCGGCCATCGGTCTGGCGCGCGCGACGGCCACGGAAAAATTTGTCAGCGAAAATCTTTTCTGGATCCAAAAAAGTCTGGTGGATGTGATGGGCGAAGTCGGCGTGCTGACCGAAGACTTGCCGCGCTATGCGAAGGCCGGCTTCAAACTCACCGCGCCAGAATTGACCGCGAAGCTCGATGTCTTGGTGAAAGAAATCGAGGCGCAGAATATTTCTTTTAAAGGCTGGGCCACGCCCGGAGCGACGCACAATTCCGGCGCGTTGGATCTCGCCCGTTCGATCTGCCGCCGCGCGGAACGGCGCGTTTTTGACCTGCAAACAGTGGGTGAAATCGCGAATGCAGAGATCCTGATCTTTCTGAACCGCTTGTCGGATTTGCTGTGGCTCTTCGCGCGGTGGTCGGAGCGGACGGTGATTTGAAACCGTTGCGCGTTTTTTCCAAAATCTTCCTGGTGCTTTAATTTCAAAGCCGGATGCACAATTGAAAGGTGCGGGGCTTTTGACCTGTTCGGTTAACTGTCGTAATTTCAATGGTCACCAATTTTTGCGATCACCGCACTTTGCCTTTGGGCAAAGGTGGGGCGATTCCAATTGCAACCAGAAACCTTAACTCAACAGAATTATGTCATCCCTATATCTCTTCCGTAACGCCGTGCGCACGGCGGTAATGATTGCGACCGGTCTGGCCGTTCAGGCGCAAACCACGGCAACGTGGATCGGGCCGGCCACCGGCGGTGAGTGGAGCACGGCGGCGAATTGGAGCACGTTGCTGCCGCCCGCTGATGCCACGACCAATGCGTTCATCGGGCCGGCGACCAACGTGAATTACAACGTGCCGATGACGGCGGCAACCTTCGGAACCGTGAATAATCGCGGAACGTTAAATATCAATGCGAGTGGCTTCAACACTACCGGCATCATTTTAAATCAACCCAGTGGCGGCGGAAAATTGTTCGTCAATAATGGCGCGGTGGTCAACGTCGCGGGAAACATAGGCGCGACGTCCAACAACGTCATCGCGATGGCGGCGGGTAGCACGGTGAACATCAATGGTGCTTTGTATGTCGGCTCAGGCACGGGCGGGGGTTCCGGCACCGGCACCGTGGGCAGTTCGGCTTTCGTGACGAACAACGGCGCGACGCTGAATGCTTTATCCACGGGCTTGAATATCGCGAACCAAAGCGTCAGCACCAGCGCGCTGTTCGTTATCAACGGTGGCGTCAATAATCTTGGCAACGTCACCGTCAGCCGTGGCACCGGTGGCAACGGTGCGCCGCCCACACTCGGCACCGACGGTCTCGTTATCAACAACGGAACGGTGACCATGACGAACTTTGCCACGGCCAGCAATTCACACCAGACGATGGCTGTGACGGGCGGCGTGGTGACCAACCTGGGAACTTTTAAGCTGAATCAGCCCACCTCCCAACGCACGGCGCGTTTCGCGCAGAGTGGCGGTTTATTCATCAATCCCAGCGCAAATAATATCAGTCTGCTGCCGACGGCGAGCGGGGCGATTGCACTTTATCAAGTCACCGGCGGCACGAACATGGTGAACGGTTTCCAATTTGGTGACGCGGTGCCGAGCGCGGGCACGACGACGTTCACGGTCGGCGCGCCGATTTACGTCGGCAGCGGCGGAATGGTTTCCAATGGGGCAGTGAGTTTAACCGCGTCGCTTAACGTGGGTGGCAAACTTGGGGCGAGCGCGGATTGGACTAACGGCGTGACGATCACGTTGAATGGCGGCACGATTGAAGCCCAAGATGCGGGTGGCACGCCGCACAATATTTACAGCACTGGCGTTTTGAAGACGGGTGGGTTGACCAAAAACGGAGGCGGCAGCTTGACGCTCACTGCGGCGAATACGCCGAGCAGCACAACGATCAATGCCGGCACCCTTGCCTTTGCGATTGACGGCACTGGTTCGGCAGGTTCGGTGGGTAATTCGATTTTGGTTGCCAGCAACGCGACCTTGGATGTCTCCGGATTAAACAGCCTTGGCGGCTTCACCCTCGCGTCTGGTCGCACGCTTTCCGGGGGCGGCACGGTCACCGGAAATTTTATCGCCGGTGGCAGTTCCATAGTCAGTCCAGCCGGAGCGAGCGTCCAAGGCGGAATTAGTTTTGCGACGGGATTGGCGGCGACCAATGCTAACTTCAGTTTTGAACTCACCGACGATCCCACCGGCACCGTAAAACGAAATGATGCCATCAGCATCATCGGCGATCTGAACGTGGGCGGCACCAACAATATCTCCGTGACGGCGGTCGGTTCGTTAGGCATCGGCACTTATACGCTGATCCATTTCACGGGCGCGTTGAACGGCGATATTTCCAACTTTGCGAGCGCGGCTGGTGCCCTCACGAATCCGCCCGGTTCAGGCAATATCAATCTCGTGGTGACCAGCGTGCGCGCGGTGGCGAATCTCATCTGGCGCGGCGATGGCGTGGGCAATCAGTGGGACACGGGAGTCACGGCTGACTGGCTCAATGGCGTTTCCCTCGACCGTTTTTATACGGGCGATACGAACACGTTCAACGACACAGCTACGAATTTCATCGTCAATATTTTCGGGGTGGTGGCACCCGCTTCGTCCAGCACCGTGCTCGTCAATGCCACGCATAACTACACCTTCACCGGCGGCGGCAGCATTGGCGGCCCCACCAGTTTGACCAAGTCCAATTCCGGAACGTTGTTCATCGTCAGCACCAACATTTTCACCGGCGGAGTGAGCGTGAAATCCGGCACTGTCAGTGTGGGTAGCCTCGCGGATGATGGCACGCCTAGTCCGCTTGGCCAGACCGGCACGTTACTCGTGGACGGTGGCACGTTGGAATACACCGGCCCGAATTACACCTGGACCCGCACGCTTACGCTTGGGACTGCGGCGGGAACTATTTCAGCCGGCAATACTTTGACGCACAGTGGAACCATTGTTGGCGGTGGACCGTTAGTCATTTCCGGTGGCGGTGGTTTGACCGTGAACAACGGCGCGAATACTTACAGCGGTGGCACGCTTGTGAATTCCGGAACGTTCACGATCAACAACGCGACCGCCGCCAGCACCAACACGATCACGTTGAATGGCGGCACGCTGGCCTTAGGCGCAGTGAAACCGGCCAATAATATCAACGTCATTGGCCACAGCGCGATCAGCGGCGGCAATTCCGGTGGCAGCACCGGTATCCGAAATGTCACCGGCAGTTCCAATCTTTTATTAACGGTCAACGGCGGAACTACGTTTGACCTGACCGGAGATATGACCGCTTACAGCGGAACCATCTCGCTTGTCAATGGAACCGGAAATTTCGTGCGCTTCAACGGATCGACCGGCAGCCCGTTGGCCACTTGGAATCTAGCCGGTAATCCGATTGATTTGAATGTGCGCGCCGGTGCGACCGCCATCACTCTCGGTGGTTTGAGCGGCGTGGTTGGCGCCACCTTGTCTGGTCGTGGCGGTTCCGCCAATAACGGGCCGACCACCATTACGATTGGCGCAAATGGACAAAGCACTACCTTTGACGGCGTCATTCAAAATGGCGGCGGCGGCAGTTCTTCGCTAACGCACATCGTCAAGACAGGTGCCGGCACCTTGACGCTTTCCGCCGCGAATACTTACACGGGAACGACCGTGGTCAGCAACGGGGTGCTCGCTTTGAACGGCGGTGCTAGCCTAGCCACGACTTCAATCAATATCGTCGGCGGAGCCTTTGTGGATGTCTCCGGACTTTCCACGCCGACCTTAAACCTTGGCGCTAGCCAAACGCTGAAAGGCAATGGCGTGGTCAACGGCAGTGTGGACAGTTCGGCGGGCGGCACCCTTTCGCCCGGCGCATCCATCGGCACGCTGACAGTTACGAACGTGGCCACGCTCGGCGGTAATTTGTTCATCGAACTCAATCGCACAAATGGTGCGCAAACGAATGACATTCTCAAGGCCGCGAGCATTGTGCTGGGCGGCACGCTCACCGTGACGAACGTCGGTCCGAACCTCGTCGCGGGCGATCGCTTCGCGTTGTTCAAAGGCCCGATCAGCGGTTCGTTTGCGACGGTCAACTTGCCGGGAAATGTTGGCAGCGCCACTTACACTTGGACGGATAACACCCCGGTGGATGGCTCCATCCAAGTCGCCAGCGTCGTCAGCGTGAACACCAATCCAACGAACATCGTCACCAGTGTCAGCGGCAACACGCTCACGCTTTCGTGGCCTGCCGATCACACTGGCTGGCGCTTGCAATCGCAGACCAATGCGCTCACCACCGGCTTGACCGGCACCTGGACGGACATCCCCGGCACGGACACGAGCAACACTTACAACGCCCCGATTGAGCCCGTGAACGGCACGGTCTTCTATCGCCTCGTTTATCCATAAAAAATGTTTGAGCACCACCCGGGGCGACTGGAAACAGTCGCCCCGTTTTTTGCGCCCAAATTTTTTGACTCTATCGGCGGCATGTTTATTCTCCCGCCATGCGCAACGTCTCTGTTTCTCTCGGCAGTCGCAGTTACCACATCAAAGTTTCCGGCGGTTTGCTCGCCCGGCTGGGCACCGAATGCGTGCCGTTGAATCTCGGCCAGCGTTGCGCGGTCATCACGGATTCCAACGTTGGTAAAAAATTTGCCAAGACCGCGTTGAAATCCCTTTCAGTTTCTGGCTTTCAACCGGTTCTCATCACCGTGCCGGCCGGCGAAAAATCGAAACGGCTGGCCATGCTAGAAAAGTGTTTCGAAGAACTCGCGTCCTATCGGCTGGAAAGAAAATCTTTCATCGTCGCGCTGGGCGGCGGCGTAGTGGGCGATCTCGCGGGTTTTGCGGCAGCAACGTATCTGCGCGGTGTTCCTTTCGTGCAGGTGCCGACTTCGCTGCTCGCGCAAGTGGACAGTTCCGTCGGCGGCAAAACCGGCGTGAATCTTCAGTCCGGTAAAAATCTCGTCGGCGCCTTTTATCAACCGCGCCTCGTGCTCTGCGATCTCGACGCGCTGCAAACTTTGCCCAAGCGCGAATATCTTTCCGGTCTTGCCGAGGTCATCAAATACGGGATTATTTATGATCCGATTCTGTTCGCGCAACTGGAACGCAATTTGCCGAAACTGCTTCAGCGCGATGTCTCCACGCTCAGCGCCGTCATCGCCCGCTGCTGCGAGATCAAGGCGGATGTCGTTGGTCAGGACGAAACCGAAAGCGGTTTGCGCGCCATTTTGAATTTCGGTCACACCATCGGCCACGCGATTGAAAACAGTTCCGGCTACGGAAAATATTTGCACGGCGAAGCGATTGCGATTGGCCAAGTCGCGGCGGCAAAATTATCGCATAAAATTCTGGGCTTGCCCGCCGGCGACGTGGAACGGATTGAAAAATTATTTATCCGCGCCGGTCTGCCGGTGAAAATCAAATTGAATCCGGCGCGGCGTAAAAAATTGTTTGCCGCGATGTTGCTCGACAAAAAAGTGAGCGGCGGCGAGGTGACCTTCGTGCTTGCAGAAAAAATCGGCAAGGTCATCTGGGGCCAGCGCGTGCCGACGAAGCTGATTGAAGAAGTGCTGGGCTGAAATTTTCAGAGGCTTTCGCGCGCGATCAAGGTCATCTTCATGCCATACATCAGAAAGGCGATGAGGCCAAAATACATGCCCGCCATTTTCAAACGCTGCCCTGGTTCCACTTCAAAGTAGCGCTGCTCCTCATCGGTCTTAGGTCGGAACAGGAAAAATAAGCGGGGCAGGGACATGATCAAAATCAGCAGCACAATGAAGTTGAAGTGCGCGATGAGCATCACCGTCATGATCCCAAAACCGACGAGCCACAGCCACGGCGAGAGCGCGGTGACGATACGTCCGCCGTCGAGGAAACCGATCGGCGCGAGGTTGAACAAGTTTAGAAAAAATCCGGTGTAGGCCAAGGCGCGATAGAGTTGATTGCCGGTCGCGAGATAGATCACTTCGCAGCCAATAGCTCCCAGCGTGCCGAGTAACGGACCGCCGATGCCGACCTCGGCTTCGACCCACGCATTGCGCGGGGCTTCTTTTAGCGCGATCAGCGCGCCCATGAAGGGAATGAACACCGGCCAGCCGACTTTTAAACCGCATTGTTTCGCGGCGATGAGGTGCCCGCATTCGTGAATAAAAATTAACAGGACGAAGCCGACCGCATATTGCCAACCCCACATCAGCGCATAGGCCCACATGGAAAAAATCATCGTGCCGCCGGTCTTGAGAAACGGCAGCAGAAATTTGAGCTTGGCGAGGTATTTGAATCCAATGAGCAACGCCACGCCGACCGGCCCCAAATATTTTTTCAATTTATCGCCAAACGTCGGCTCCGGCGGCGGTGGCGGCGCGGAGAAAACGGGCGGTATGTTGTTATATTCCATCGCAGAAAGATTCAGCGGCGCGGCGATTTTCGTCAAACCCAATTACGCATTTTAGCGCAAACTCTTTTCCAGATTGCCCGCGTAGCCGGTAAGTTCGAGGAAGGCGGAACCGATTTCCTGGCCCGCGTCGTCGCGGATGCGGCAGGCACCTTCCCAATAGGCCAGACTGCCACCGCCGGCGAGTTCCTGATTTTCCGCGAGCGGTTCGAGGAGAAAATTCACCGGCTTGTTCGTCAATGGATCGCGCGTCTTGATCTTGAGACTCACCGGATATACTGCGCCCGTGACCGGACTTTTCCACGTCCGCACCGTTTCCAGTTGGAACTGCGCTGAAGGCAAATGCGTGATGACGCCATTGGTCGCAACCCAGGCCAGCGTAGAAAAATCATCTTGCGAACCATCCTTGCGGCGCATGCGATAGGACATGATTTCGCGACCATCCTTGAATTGCAGGCAACACCAATCCCAGCCCGCTTGTCCATCGCCGAGCTGGCTGCTGCTGATCTCGTGATCCATCCACGCCTCGCCGTGGACGCGGTTGGTTTCCGAATTGAATTTCACTTCGCCCGTCGCCTCCAAGCGTGGGAAAGTGAGATAATAACTCGCCGCCGTCGGGTCAGCCGCCTTGCGCGAAACGGAATTTTGACCGAACACCACGAGCGCTTTGCGCGGTTGCAACTCCAGTTGAAAAGCGGTCTCAGCAGTGAGCGAGCCGCGTAAATTCATGGCCTCGCGATTCGTGTCCGTCATGTGCAGCGACCAGTTGCCGTTGCGCACGCTCAAACCATTCGTCAGCGAAAAAGCATCCCAGCCATCGCGATTCAAACGTTGTTGATGCAAAAAAGTTCCTGACTTCACATCGAGCAACGCCATGTGCGCGAGAAATAGTTTGTCGCTGCCGAACGCCGCGCTATTTGTGTTCGCAGAATTTGTCGGCGAACCGGCGCTGCGGAAGAACGTGGCTTGAAATCCGAAGCGCCGTCCCGCGTCCGAAAACAAATGGCCGGTGATATACCACCACTCGATTTTGAAATCATCATGGCTGCCGTGATCGCGCGGAAAAGAAAATTGATGGCCCGACTGCGGCAATGCAAAACCATCGGCGGTTTGCGTGCTCTCTGCGGCATCGGCGCGAGCGATGGCGAGAACCCAAACCGATAAAATGATGTAAAATATTTTCATTTCATTCCTCACGATCCGCCGGCAGGCCGGAACCCCAGCGCCCGACGAAGTAGGCGACGATCGTTCCCGCGCCGATGACGAGCAGGCCGATCGCCGCGAGTTGCCGCCACGGAATCGCAAATTGCAGCGTCCAGCCGAAGCTTTGTTTGTTGATGACGTAAATCAAAATCCAGCCAAGGCCGAGGCTCACAACCATCCCGACGATCACGCCGCAGATCGAGAGCAGCGCGCCTTCGATGGCCGTGGCGAAAGCCATTTCGCGCCGCCGCCAGCCGAGCGCGCGCAGCGTCGTGAGTTCGCTCCGCCGATCAAGCAAAATACTGGAAAGCGTCATGCCGAGACCGATCACGGCGACGATGATGCCAATGAGTTCGAGCGCGTAAGTGACGGAAAAAGTCTGGCGGAAAATGCGGAGAATTTCCGAGCGCAGATAACTGTTCGTCAAAATCGAGAGGCCGGGAAACTTCGCGGACAATTCCGCCTGCGCATTGTCTGGCGACACGTTGGTCGGCGTCATGACAATCAAGCTGGTCACCAATTCATCGCCAAACCACGCGGCAAAATGGCGGCGCTCCACGACGAGCGAACCGCGCTCGTTACCGTAGTCAGAGAACACTCCCGCGATGGTTAAAACTTTTTCCCCGCTCGGCGTGGGAATCTTGATTTGATCGCCGCGCTGAACGCGGAAGCGGTCGGAAAAACTTTCACTGATGAGTCCCCGTTCGCCCTTCGCCGTGAAATCAAAAATCTTTTCGTCCAATGGTGGTTGTCGCCAAAATAGGTTGGGATGCCGCCGGGTAAAATCCATGTCCACGCCGACGAGCATGGTGCTGAGGCCGCTGATTTCAATCGCTGCCGACTGCATCACATTCGCTTCGGCGACGGAAGGATCGGCGAGGAGCGCATGCCAGGTCGCGGGCGAAATCCGGTTTTGCGTGGAGGCATTTTGCGCGCCGTCGCTGCTGATGTAGAGATCGGCTTGAAAGGTTTGATTGATCCAGCCGCGCATCGTCGTCTCAAAACTCGCGACCAAAATGATCATGCCCGCCGCCATCGTCACCGCGCACAGCAAACCAGCGGCGGCGAGACGATGGCGGCTGGAAGTTTTCACGAGATGACTCGTGGCGATTTTGGCGGCGACAGAAAATTGTCCGGTGAATCGCAAAGCCTTTGCGATCTGCCGCAAGGCGTGGCTGCACAAAATGCCTCCGCCCAAGATCAAGCCCAACGCCGCCGCGTAACCACCGAACGGAAAACGTAGCGCGCCGGAAAAACGGATCGGCGGCAGCAACATCAACACCGCGCTCGCCGCCAATATTAACAGGGCAAACGGTGCGGATTGGAAAATGGTTTTCCGCTCCTGACTCTCGTTGTGCCGCGCGAGGATTTGGGCGGGCGGAATTTTCGCGGCCTGGCGCGCGGGCCACCAACCGGCGACGAGGCTCGCGGCCACGGCCAGCGCGATGGCGATAAAAAATTCTCCGCCATCGAGCCGCGCGGATTGCACCGTGGTGGCGTAGTAAAGCGCGTTCACCGTGCGGCCAACAAAGCGCACTGCGAATTGCGCGCCGCCCCAGCCGAGCAACGCGCCGAACACGCCGCCGACGAGTCCCAGCAACATCGCTTCGAGCAGCCACGCGCGACGAATTATTTTTTCCGTCACGCCGAGCGAACGCAGCACGCCAATCTCTTCGCGCCGCCGCACCACCGCGCCGTCGAGACTTTGGAAAATCAGATACAACCCCACCAGCAAACCGATCAGCGAAAGAATCGTGAGATTCATCCGAAACGCCCGCGTCATCGTCGCCGCACTCGCGCGACGATCTTCCGGCGACATCACCTGCCACCGATTTTTGCCGAGCGCGGTGAGTTGATCGTGCAACTGTTGGCGACGCGCCTCCACGTCCGCGCCGTCGGGCACGATGAATTCAATGCGATCCAATTTCCCTTCGCGATGCGCGAGCCGTTGCAGCGCGGGCAAATCCATCATCAACAAATTTTCCGGCGGCGTCGGGCGCGCGGGCGAAGTGGGAATCACTCCCGCCACTTCCAGTTCCACCACGTTCTCATCAATCACCACGCGAAAGTGATCGCCGATGTCCAACTTCGATTTCGTCGCCATTGCCGTGCTGATGAAGACTGCGTTGCGCTTGCGTAATAAATTCCAGAACTGATTGCCGCCCGTGTAATTTGTCGCCGCGGATTGTTGATCAAACCAGCTCCGATCCGCGTCGCTCGCGGAGGCGAGATTTTGGAGCGCAACCAGATCCAGGCCGAGCAGATGAAACGTGGGACGCGAACCGATTTGCTCCTCTTTTTGCTCGCGCGGTTTCGCAGCGGTAGTTTCGATGACGGGAATGATTTCGACGGCTTCATCGCCCAACGCGCCGCGTAATTCTTCGAGCACGGTCACTGGCAATTCGCCTGCCGGCGCCGAGATCTGCCAATCGCTCTGTTGCGTGAGCAAGCCGGTGAAATTCTGGAAGCTCGTTACCGCCGCGCGGTTTGCCAGACGAATGGAGAAAAATACCGCGATGCCCAGCGCGAGAATCAATATCTGCAACGCCGTCTGTCGTGGCGCGCTGCGCCAATGCCGCAACGTGAATCGTCGCAGCAGCAGACCCACCGTGGACGCCGGACGCAGTTCGTTCATGCCCCCAAAGTTTCCTTCACGATCACGCCGTCCCGCATGTGCAGGCTGCGATGACAGATGCGCGCGGCCTCCGCACTGTGCGTCACCATTAGCATCGCGATCTTCAACTCCGTGGAAAGTTCCGCGAGCAGATCCAAAATATTTTCGCCGTTCACCGAATCCAGATTGCCCGTCGGCTCATCGGCGAGAATCAATTCGGGCCGATGCGCGAGCGCGCGGGCGATGGCCACGCGTTGCATCTCGCCGCCGGAAAGTTGACCGGGAAACGCCTCGGCGCGCTGCGTCAATTTCACCCGCTCCAATAATTCCAGGCCACGCGTGCGGCGTTCGCGGGTCGGCACGTTGAGTAATTGCATCGGCAGTTCCACATTCTCAAATGCGGTCAGTGTGGGCAGCAGATGAAAGAATTGAAAGATCGTGCCGATGCGTTCGCGGCGCAACGTCGCCAATTCGTCGCTCGAAAGTTTTTCCAACGCCGCGTCATTTAGACGAATCGAGCCACTGTCCGCGCGATCCACGCCGCCCAGACAATTCAGCAACGTCGTCTTGCCGCAACCTGACGGCCCGACCAGCGCCACGCGTTCGCCAGCGGCGAGCGTGAACGACACTTCATTTAACACGCGCCGCGCGCCGTAATTCTTCGACACCCGCTCGACGCGCAAAACCGTCGCCGCGTTTTGCGGGGCAACTCGTGGAGAGACAGCCAAATCCATGCGCTATGATTCGCCCAGTCGCGTCCGCCGTCAAATTGAATTGCGCTTTGGCAGTGCCCTAATTTGAAATCGGTGTGGTCGGAATGGTCGCGCTGCGACCATTCGCGCTGCGGGCAGCGGCGCAACTATTTCCAGAGGTAACTACGATGTCAGAAAGGTTCCGCCGCTGCACGCGGCGGGGTGTTCGCCGCGCGAACACCGCCACCCAACCTTTGACCTAAACGCATTATCCCCCAACTGTAGGCACCGCCTGCACTTTTTCACTCGCCCTCACTTCATCCAATCAATAATTTCTTGCCCATGAATTGGAGCCGTCCACTGAATCTCGCTATTTTAATTTTCTCTATCCTCACGCTTTCCCTCCACGCCGATCCCGTCCGCGACTTGCTCCAGACCGAGATGCAAAAACATCACGTCCCCGGCCTCGCGTGCAAAATTATCCAGACCGGTCAGACCGATGAAAATTATTTCATCGGCACCGCTAATCTCGAATGGCAAACCCCCGTCACCGCCGAAACCGTTTTCGAGATCGGCTCCGTCTCCAAACAATTCGCCGCCGCCGCCATTCTTCTGCTCGTCGAAGATGGAAAAATTTCCCTCGACGACCCCATCAATAAATTCTTCACCAACGCTCCGGCCAGTTGGTCGAATATCACCGTGCGCCATCTCCTCACGCACACCAGCGGATTAAAAAATTATGACAACCTCGCAGGCTTTGAACTCCGCCAACACCTCACTCAGGCGCAGTTCATTGATAAACTCGCCGTCCAGCCGCTGAATTTTGCGCCCGGTGCCAATTGGGCCTATTGCAATTCCGCCTTCAATCTCCTCGGCTACCTCGTGGAAAATGTCAGTCGCAAAAAATATTGGGATTTTCTGCAAACGCGCCTCTTCACGCCGCTCCAGATGACCCACACCACCATTCGCGAACCTTCCCAAGTCATTCCGCACCGCGCCGCCGGTTACCTCTATAACACCAACCGTCTCTATCTCAATCGCGACTACGACCTCACCGATCTCTTCGCCGCCGGTTCCATCGTTTCCACCGTGGATGACCTAGCGCGCTGGGACGCCGCCATCACTAGCAATCAGCTCCTAACAAAATCCTCGCGCGAACTCTGGTGGACGCCCGCGCAACTCGCCAATGGCTCCACCGTCCGCACCGGCAAAAATCCGCCAGCCGGTTCCTACGGCTTTGCCTGGTTCATCACCACGCTGCAAGGCCATCGCAATATTGGGCACAGCGGCATCACCAGCGGTTTCTCGGCTGCTAACGAATTTTATCCTGATGATCAACTAACCATCATCATTCTTTCTAACACCGATGAAGGCGTCTTTGCCGGCGAACTCGCGAAGAAAGTCGCGCCCCTATTTTTTCGGAAAACCGATAAATAGCGACCCCCGACTCGCGCAGAATAGTTCGTCGCTAAGGCCATTGCGCTAAGTCGCATTTTGATCGGCAAAACAGTTGTTCCCCGCCCAGTGGCTTGCTATCAACTAGCGATTCATGAAAACCATTTTATTACTCATTACCAGCGGCCTTTTATTACTGGTAGGTTGCGCTTCGGCTCCCCTGGGCGCGCCGCCTTCGCCGGTCGTTGCGCCTAATGCTGGAAATCTGCTCCTACCAGCGGAAATGGCTATGAACCGCGATGCCGGTCACGGCAATGTCATCTTCGTGAATCTCCAACTGGAAAGCGGCGCGACGTTTCCGTTTGTGCTGGATACCGGCACGACGTGGACGGTTTTTGATAAGTCGCTGGCCCCGCTGCTCGGCCAGCGTATCCACCCCGCCACCGTCTGGCGCTGGGGTGTGCAGCAAGAATCCGGCATCTATCTCGCCCCGAACTTATTTCTCGGCGGTGCGCCGTTGCTCACCGGCAAAGCCGTCGCCACGGATGATTTCAAATCTATCTCGCAATCATTCGGCCGCTCCGTCATGGGCTTGATTGGCATGGACACCTTGAAAAACTATTGCCTCCAACTCGATTTTGCCGCCGGCAAAGTGCGGTTTCTCGATAGTGCCGTCGCGGATAAATCCAAGTGGGGCGAGGCTTTTCCCCTAACCGATATTGGCGATGGTTGCCCGTCCGTGTCCGCCAATCTCGCGGGCGTCGCGGGTCCGGGATCGTTGATTGATACCGGCTGCGCTTTCGATGGCTGGCTTACGGCGCCGGTGTTTCGGCAATGGACCGATCCGACGCGGGCACCCTCATCCGGCGAAATGCGCCGACCGAATGGCGTGCTCGGTAACGAACACTTTCAGCATCTCGCGTTACACGAACTGCCCGCCGCCGCGACCACGGGCAATGATTTACACCTCAAATTCAACGGCCTCGGACTATCGTTTCTCTCCCGGCGCGTGGTGACGTTTGATTTTCCGAATCATACGCTCTATCTAAAAAAACCGAGCGCGCGGTCACTCATTTTTTGAACCAAACAAAACCGCCGCCACAAATCACTTTGCGCGGCGGTCACGTAGTAACTTACTAAATCCCTTAGTTACGGCCGCCAAGAATCAGAATCCACCCCGTAGCCGCGCGGCGTAAGCCAGCTCTAACTATTCAGCCGCGCGCCGAAAGCTGGCGCGACAAGGGAAAAAATTAGAGCGGACGCACCTCCGCTGCTACGAGGGTAGAGTGACGCTGCTTACCAAATACATTCAAACAGCCATTGATCCCCCGTGAAAATAAAAAAGCCGGAACGGTTTTACCATTCCGGCTGAATCACAGGTCAAACGCAGCTGCGTCCACCCACAATTTAATTCAAGTGCACATGAGCGAGGCGGTCATGCTCCAAGGACTGTAACCCGTGCTACCACCGATAGCTTGCAAACGCACCGTATAGATAGTGCCGGGCGTCAGGTTTTCTAAGACAATGTTGCGCGTATTGGCAAAAGTGCCAAAGTCCAGCCATTCGCCTGTCGCCGTCTGCGATTGTAGCACATACGCTTTGGCACCCGTCACCGCCTTGAGACTCACCCCCAGTTGGGTCGTTTCAGAATTATCCAGACCTTTGATCACCGGCATATCCAGCGGCGTCTGCGCCGTGTTCGGGTTCACAATATCAAAGCCCGAAGAAAGCACCTGCGATTCATTAGGCAGATTCAAACTTTGCACATAGGAAGCGATCTGACGCAAAGCGGCAATCAGTGCCGTGCGCGCCTCATTCTTGACGGCGGTCTGCACTGGTCCCCCTTGCTGCGCAGCGGTGTAAGCGTTGATGAACCCTGTTTGCAGCGCCTGCAAAGCCGCCAACGTCACCGGTAAGTTGGGGAATAGGGCATTGTTCTTTAGGCACGCCAGCACCACAATGGCAAAGGCGTTTAGATTCAAGTCTGCTAACGTTGCGAAGGATATGGCAACCCGTATGTATTTTTGTTTCATGTTGTATTTATACTTTCCCTGCGTGATTGCCGCCCCGTTATGGATTGGTCATACCCAACGCTTAGTTACCATCCTAGCAGCGCTCGTGCCAACCCGCGTCACCTATAAAAACTTAGACCATCATTGCCGCAGACATCCGATACTACTATGCTGAAAACTTATAACTACTTATAACTTGCTTGCTCAGCTCTAAAGTGTATTTATTTGACCACTTATCGCCGAGTTATTACTGATATATGTCATTCCGTCGTAAAACAAAGTCGTAAAATGACAAAACGAAGCCGTTCTGTAACAAAACAAAATCGTAAAATGGCAAAACGAAGTCGTTCTGTCGCAAAACAAAGTCGTAAAATGACAAACCAAAGTCATTCTGTCATAAAACAAAGTCGTAAAATGGCAAACCAAAGTCATTCTGTTGCAAAACAAAGTCGTAAAATGGCAAACCAAAGTCATTCTGTCGTAAAACAAAATCGTAAAATAACAAACCAAAGTGTTTTTAACCTAACCGACCGTGAATCCGCTCTCGTGCAAAGTGCTCCAATGCTCCCAAAAAGCACCTGAAAATAAATCGAAAATAGTTTTTACCCACTCAAAATCACCGGCCAAAAAAGTGGATGGCGGCAAAAATGACCAGTCTAAATTTACCGGAGGGGCAAAATTTACATCGGGGAATATCCTAGTAAGTTCACCCGCAACCAGCTTTTATCGCGGTTTTTTACCCCAAGCTCATAAAACCACCCTTCTAGCCGCGCAACGGGAGCCCGATCTAACTATTCAGACGCCAGCCAATGGCTGGCAGAGCGAGGGGAAAGATTTGAGCGCACTCACATCCGCGGCTACGGGGCTGGATTGAAGCTGCTTGCCAAATGCATTCAAACTGGCATCTTGGTGACGTGGACGGGATGCTCAACCTAGCGGCTGGGAAAACTAAAGTCTAAACTCGATGGATAAAATGGATTCAACCTGGAATAAAACTGGAACTGACCCTTTTACGTCAAAAACTCCGCCAATTGCTCGCCGTTCAAATCTTTGGGATGAATCTTCGCATCAAAATGCCGCACCAACCGCATCCCCGTGCCAATACGCCTCCTCCGAACGCACCGACAACTGCCGATACCGCGCCACCTCATGAAACTGCACCCGCAACTTCGCCTTGGGATTAGGCCGCAACCGCGCACGCACAACATTTTTAGAACCGGCAAAATTCATCTGGCCAACA
>JANYFN010000126.1 GCA_025362675.1 Limisphaerales bacterium
TCGGACGATTTGCTCACAGGCAAAATTGCCGGACGCGACGTGGTATTTCTCCCACGCCACGGACGCGGCCACAAAATTCTCCCCACCGAGTTGAATCATCGCGCGAACATCTGGGCGATGAAAAAGCTCGGCGTGCAATGGATCATCAGCGTCAGCGCCGTCGGTTCGTTGCAGGAAAAATATCGTCCGTGCGACATCGTGGTGATTGACCAGTTTCTCGACCGCACCAAGCAGTCGCTCAATCACACGTTCTTCGGGCGAGGCATCGTGGCGCATGTGGCGTTTGCACAACCGGTCAGCGAAGAACTGCGGCAGATCATCTACAAAACCGCCAAGGCTCAGAAGGCCCGCGCGCATGACGGCGGCACTTATGTTTGCATGGAAGGCCCTGCGTTCAGCACACGCGCCGAATCGCTCGCGAATCATCGCGCCGGTTACGATGTCATCGGCATGACGAATCTCGGCGAGGCCAAGTGCGCGCGCGAAGCCGAGATCGCCTACGCCACGCTGGCGATGGCCACCGACTACGATTGCTGGAAGGAAGAGGAACACGTTTCTATTGAAATGATTTTGCACAATCTGCATCGCAACGCCGACACCGCGAAAAAAGTCGTCGCCGCCGTCATTCCGCAGATTCCCTCCGAACCGAATTGGAAAGCGCACTCCGCGCTGAACCACGCGTTTCTCACGGACAAAAATTTTTGGCCGAAGAAAACCGTGGCGGAATTGAAACCGATTTTGGCGAAGTATATTTGAGCGGCTGTGTTTTTAAGCACGCACTTTTCTCAAACAAATTGGCAATAGTCGTGCGCGAAAGTTTTGGACGCGACATCGCCGGGCTGTGATTATTCTCGCATCATGCCTCGCGCCATTTTTTTGTTTGCAGCTTCATTGTTTTGCGCGGTGAACTTGTCATTCGCTGCCGATAAAGCAGCGACGACTCTCTGGTATTCCCAGCCCGCGCAAAAATGGACGGACGCGTTGCCCATCGGCAACGGGCGCATGGGCGCGATGGTTTTCGGCGGCATTTTTGATGAACGCATCCAGTTCAATGAGGACACGCTTTGGAAAGGCAGTCCGCATGATTACGTCCGCGACGGCGCGGGCGCAGCACTGCCGGAAATCCGCCGACTGCTCGTGGATGGCCGTGTCACGAATGCCGTCGCGCTCGCGCGTGAAAAATTCTTGAGCGATCCCGTCCGGCAAAAAGCGTATCAGCCGTTCGGTGATTTGCGTCTTCATTTTGGCGGGCAAGGCGAGGTCACAGATTATCGGCGCGAACTGGATTTCGATAGCGCTGTTGCCACCACGACATTTCGGTTGGGCGTCGTGACTTACAAGCGCGAGGCGTTCGCCAGTTTTCCTGATCGCGCCATTGTGGTTCGGATCACGGCGGACAAGCCGGGGCAAATCAGTTTCACATTGAAAATGGATAGTCCGCACACCAACTCCCAGACGAGCGCGATCGCTGCCGACACACTCGCACTGACCGGCCAAGTCGAGGTTGATGGATTAAAATTTGAATCGCGTGTGCGCGCGGTCTGCGAGGGCGGAACCATCGCCACAAATGGAAATGTGCTCGCCGTCACAAACGCAAATTCCGCCACGCTGATTTTGGTCGCTGCGACCAGCTTCAAGAATTTTCAAGACATCAGCGCTGATCCGGCGGCGCGTTGCGCGGATGACTTGAAGGCCGTTGCAAAAAAAGATTTTCCCCAGTTGCAGGCCGCGCACGTTGCCGATCATCAAGAACTTTTTCGCCGGGTGAACCTTGATTTAGGCAACAACGGCGATGCGTTGCCGACGGATGAAAGATTAAAAAAAGTCCGCACCAACGGGCTGGAAACCGATTCCGCGCTGGCGGCGCTGCACTTTCAGTATGGCCGTTATCTCCTCATCGCCAGCAGCCGGCTCGGCAGTCAGCCGGCAAATCTTCAAGGCGTGTGGAACGAAGAAATGAATCCGCCGTGGGAAAGCAAGTGGACCATCAACATCAATCTTCAGATGAATTATTGGCCCGCCGAACTCGCGAACTTGAGTGAATGCACCGGGCCGCTGTTTGATCTGCTTGATGATCTCGCCGTCAGCGGTGCGCGCACGGCGCAGAAGCAATATGGCGCGCGCGGTTGGGTGGCGCATCACAACACCGATCTGTGGCGCGGCACTGCGCCCATCAACAACATTGAC
>JANYFN010000105.1 GCA_025362675.1 Limisphaerales bacterium
GCGACCGTTGCCCGCGTCCCACGCGTCGTAGGTCAATTCAAACTCCGAACGGATCGGGCCAGTGGTGATGAGCTTCCAGTTTTTCCAGTTGCTCGACACAAAAAGTTTTTTGCCGTCCCAGATGCCGAGACCGCCGCAGCCGCGCGATTTGCCCACGCGATAATCGTCCATGAACTCGCCGTTGTCCTCGTGATAATGCTTGGTGCGATACATCTCATCCAGAATGAGACGGCGGTCTTTTTTGATCCACACATCCGCGCCGCTGCTGATGGTGCCCTCGGCCTTGATGAGCGCCTGGCCGTAAATGCGGTGCGCGATGCGGTCGCTCTCCCACGCAAAATCGTCAAAGCGTTCAGGAACGTAACGAGCAAACGTTTTTACGATGGGCGGCGGAACAACTGGCAGCATACTTGAACTGCCCAGAATAAAATAAGTCCGTGTTTCGCCCGGAGCCAAATCAACCTGAAACAAACCGCGAATTGGCAAGTGACTAGTCCCAAGCGGCTCTTTTTCTCCCAAAGTGTAAACTTGCGAATCAATGATGCGGGATGAGACTCCATCCATAATCGCTGCGCCTATTTGATTATCATTCAATTCAACCGTTTCAGAAGCGCGATAAAATGGCGATGGATTGGTAACTTTTACTTGTGTTATTAAATTTGAATTGTATTCGGTAAAAGTGTTTGTGTGAAAATTATCCCATCGGCGTTCACGGGAATTGCCCCAAACCGCCATCCGATAAACCTCGCTGCCCGCGAGCAGGAACGCGCCGACGCCGTAAACTTCCGTCGAATCATCGGCAAACTTTTTCGGATCGCTGCCGATGGGCTGGACGTGCGTCAGCTTGCCGTCGGCCTCCACGCAACTGACCAGCGCCGCCCACGCCTGGCGCACGGCGGGTTCAAATTGCGCCTTGTCGAGCAAACCCTGGTTCACGCCCCACGCCAGCGCATAGGTGTAAAAACCGGAGCCGCTGGTTTCCTTGAGCGGATAACTGTCCGGGTCGAGCAGGCTCGCGCGCCAGAGTCCGTCCGCCTGCTGGCACGTCAGAATTTTCGCCGCCATGTCCTTGAACAATTGCTCGAAGCGCGGACGCTCGGGATGATTCATCGGCAAGTATTGCAGCGTGCGGACGAGTCCGGCGATGACCCAGCCATTGCCGCGACCCCAGAAAACTTTTTTGCCGTTCGCCTCGGTCTTTTTGAAATAGGTGCTGTCGCGGAAAAACAGATGCTCGTCTTTGTCGTAAAGATAATCCGTCGTGCGCCACCATTCCTTGACGGCGAAGTTCAAATATTTTTCCTCACCCGTCGCCACGTAGAGTCGCACCCACGCCGGCGGCGCCATGAACAGCGAATCGCACCACGACCAGTTTTCGCCAGCAACGTGATTCGGCTGTGTAAAATCAAGGCTCTCGACCTTGGACGGCGCGGCGAGAATGGCATCAAACCGTTCGCGCAACGGCGCGATCATCTTCGGGTCGCGCCAGAGAAAATAAAGTTCTGCGTAAGTCTGCCCGACGGCGTGATCGTCCGCATGAAATTTGCGCGGGCCAAGTTTCCATTCATTCGTCTCGCCCATCGCGCGCATCACATCGCGATATTTCGCATCGCCGGAAATTCCCGCGAGCGCCATGAAACCGGCATCGCCCGCGCCCTGCGTCCAGTCGGTCGGCTTGTGTTTGGACGGATTCGCCAGCTGCCAGTCCGCCACGCGCTGCATTACGTCGAGGACGGACTTGGGCGTGACGGCTTCCGGCGTCTGCGCTCGCGAGGTAATGAGGGCGGCGAAAAAAATTCCCGTGCAGGCCGCGACGATTCGAACCGATGATTTTTTCATGTGAATGGAAATTAAATAACAGGCGTGTTGGCTGATGTCGAAACGATAAAATGGCGGAGCGTATTTCCAAAACCAACGTTTGGGCGGATGACTCTGCTCGATAACCATCCAAACTTCGGAAAACCGACAACGGCTTTGCGCCGGTTCCCTCGCCCCCAGCGGAGGAGAGGATTGAGGTGAGGGGGCGACGCTACGCCAACGCCATCGTCCGTCCGCGCGGCAATTTGCCGAGATGAAAAATCAGGAAGCCGTGCAGCCACTGGGCGAGTTCTTTTTCCTGCGGCTCGGATAATTTCAACCGCAACAAATCAGCCCAATCATTTTCCAAAAGCGTTTCGACAATTTTTTTGGTGCCGGGTGTGAGCCGAGTTTCGGCGAAGTCCGGCTCCAGCCCGAGTTCGCGCAGCAACTTCAATTCGAGCGCAAAAATATTTCGCGGCAACGCGGGATTGGTTCCTAGAAAATCTAAAAAACTTTCTACCAACTTAAAAATTTCCGGCAGCGGCGTTTCGGTTTCCGTCGCTTGTTCGAGGCACGCGGCGGCGTAGGCGGCCTGTTGCAGTTTTCCCATGTCGGTGCGGATGCCGCTGCGCGTCGCGTGCAATTTTACTTCGCGCAAATTGTGCAGCTCGGAACTGCGGCTGCGCGTGAAGGAAAAATCCGCCGTGTAAAACAAATCCAACTTGCCCGCGAATGGCGATTTCGCGCGGCGCGCGCCCTTCGCCACCGTCGCCACGCGCCCCAGTTCCGGCGTAAGCCAGCACACGATCAAACTCGTTTCCGTCAATGGACGCGTGCGTAAAATGATGCCAGCGGAAGTTTCAATCATGACTTGCGGTTGGAAATTTTTTCTCCAGCAAACGCACCAGCCGGTTTTCCTCGCGCTTCATTTTGCGCTTCAACGCCGGCTGCAAATCATCGTAGCCAAGCAAATGCAATACGCCGTGGACGACGTAGCGCACGACTTCGGATTGCCAGTCGGTGTTAAATTGTTTCGCCTGCAAAACCGCGTCATCCACGCAGATGAAAAGCTCGCCGTGAATTCTGACTTCTGACTTCTGACTTCTGACTTCCGTTTCCAAATGATCAAACGTGATGACATCCGTGGAGCCTTTATGCTGTAAAAATTCCCAGTTCACCCGCGTCATCTCCTTCGCGCCAACGAGATGAATTCCCAGTTCCGCCGCCGTGATTGCAAGTTCCGAAAAAAGTCCGCCCACCCTTTTCTTCAAAAAAAGCTTGTTGATTTTTTTTGTCCGCTGGCGGTTGTTGATGACTACGTTCATTCCGTTTTACCCGTGCCGCGATGCTGCTCATACGCTGCAATGATGCGTTGCACCAACGGATGCCGCACCACGTCGCGTTTGGAAAATTCCACGATGGCGATGCCCTCGGTGTGCTTGAGCGCGCGATGCGCTTCGGCGAGACCAGATTGTTTATGCGCGGGCAAATCCACTTGCGTCTCATCGCCGGTGATGACCGCCTTGGAGCCGTGGCCCAACCGCGTGAGAAACATCAACATCTGTTCCGTCGTAGAATTTTGCGCCTCGTCCAAGATGATGAACGCGCCGTTCAGCGTGCGTCCGCGCATATACGCCAGCGGCGCGATTTCAATCGTCCCGCGCTCGGTGTGCTTGACGATTTCCTCGGCGGGCAACATATCGTGCATCGCGTCGTGGAGTGGGCGCAGATACGGCGTGATTTTTTCGTAAAGATCGCCCGGCAAAAATCCTAACGCCTCGCCCGCCTCCACCGCCGGACGTGTGAGAATCAATCGGGAAACGCTGCCGTCGCGCAAGGCCGACAGCGCCATCGCCACCGCCAAATAAGTTTTACCTGTGCCCGCCGGCCCGATGCCGAACGTGATGTCGTGCTTGCGAATCGCCTCGATGTATTTTTTCTGCCCGACAGTTTTCGCCGTGACGCCAGTTTTGCGTTCATGCGTCTGCACGCGGTCGCCGACCATCGCTTTGAGCATCGCGCCACCGTCGGTTTTTATCACGGTGAGCGCGTGGGTGAACTCGCGGTTCTTCACCGGTGAACCCGCTTTCAACATCGCTTCAAGCGACGCGAACAAATGCTTCGCCCGCTCGATATCCTCCGCCGTGCCCTCGAGTTTGATCCAGCCTTCGCGCGACGTCGCCTTCACGCCGAGTTCCGTTTCGAGCGCGGTCAGGTTGCGCGGTTCGTGGTTGAACAATTGCTGCGCAAACCGTGCGTTTTCGTAATGGAGGGTTTCAGTAGCCACTGGTTTTATTGATTGCCGCCAAGATTTTCACAGATGAAAAATAGAAGCCATGATTGACTCAGCGTTTCCGCCGAGTCAATCACGTCTAAATGACTTCCTAAAAATAAATTACTGCGGCGCGGCTTCAGCGGGTGCCGGAGCAACGGCAGCCGGTTCAACGGGCGCACCACCTTCGGCCAGCATTTTTTCGAGGTCAGGATTGTGCGGCTGGCCGGCATCAAGAGCTTTTTGATAATGCCAGCGGGCCAATTGCGGCAATGGCGGTTTCTGGCTCAGATACATCACGGCTAGATTGTTGTGTGCCGGAGCGTATTTGGGATTGAGCTGGAGCGCCTTGCGCAGCGCAGTTTCACCCTGAGCACGCTGCCCCATGTGGTTCAGCGTGACCCCGAGATAGTTCTGCACTTCAGGGTTGCTTGGATCAAGATCCGCCGCGCGGCTAAGGGCGGCAAGCGCCTCGGGAAATTTCTCCTGACGGAATTTTAGGTAGCCATAAGTCGATTGGTTATAGGCGTCGTCAGGGCTTTGGGCCAGGGCGCTTTTGATGTGCTGTTCGGCCTCGTCCAGTTTATTTTCCTGCAATTCAATCGTGGCCAAGTTTGCCAGAACGAGTCCGTTGTTCGGGTCTTTCTCGAGAATTTTGTTGTAGTCAGACTCAGCTTCATCGAACTCATGTTTGACGAAGTGATCCTGTGCGGAGGCGACGAGTTCCGACGTTCCCGTCGGCAGCTCATTGACAGATTTCTTGACGGGCTCCACATCCAATTTCGGGCGAGTGGGAACGGGCTGCTGCATGAGCGCGAGTTCTTCGGCGGTATATGGAATCGCCTTGGCCTCGGCCACATTGAGGCGCGATTGAAGCGATTTGACTTCGTCGTTCAACTTGGCCAACTGCTCGGCCGTGTTGTCTTTAACCACCATTTGCGGCGGCGCTTTTTGCACGGCGGCAAGCTTGCGTTCCAGCTCTGCTTTTTGCTCGGTCAGATCACGGATGCGGGCATCGTAATTGGCACGGCGCAGTTCCGACACTTCGGTGGTCAGCGCATTTACTTTGGTGTTCAACACGACAACCTTGTTTTCCAAACCTTTTTTCTCCAGTTCAGCGATGGCCGCTGCCGACTGCAATTGAACGATCGTCTCACGGGCATCGCGCAATTCGGTCACGACCCGGTTGTAATCCGGCAATTTGGAAGACGCCGCATCAAAAGACTGGATCTGGCCTTTCAATTTTTCATTCTCCGCCCGCAACGCCAACATCGCCGCCTCATCCGGCACCGCCCCCGAAGAAAGTTTTTGCTGCAACTCACTATTTTCTGCCGCCAGCTTCTGCGCGCGCGCGCGCTCGGCGGCAAACTTCTGCACATACGCCTCAAGTTCTGCTTTGGTAGCCGCCACAGACGCGTCAGCCGCCGGACGTGATTTCAACAAATCATTTTGCCGCGTCAACTCCTTGATGACTTGCTGGGCCTTAGCCAGCTCAGTGGCATCCACCGCTGCGGGCTGCGAGGCGAGCGCTTCTTTGAGCTTCGCCTGCAACGAAGCATTTTCCGACTGAATATTTTGGAGCTGCGTCTGCAAATCCGTGACTTCCGTCTTTAATTTTGTGCTCGCATCGTTCGTCGTTTTAGTCGCGCGTTCCTGCGTTTTTGGAGCGGACTGCCCCTTCATTGACGCCACCTTCGCCGCAATGTCATTCAAACGATAGGCCACGATATCGGGGTTCCACGTCGGGTAAAGCTTCTGAAATTTCTGCAACTGCGTCTGCGCATCCGACAAACCGGCCAAGGCATCGCGCGTTTCGCCGTTACTGGCGAGGTTTTCCGCCGATTGGATCAACGAGTAAATATCGAGATATTTTTCATCCGCCTCCTGCTGCGCCTGAACCGTCGCGAGCGAGGCGAAAATAATCACGGCCACCGTGAGGAAAAATTTCATATCCAAAAATCATGCCAGACCAAAAATAATTTTGCAATCCGCGTCCACTCACGATTTTTTCCACCGACGATTGACCCCGCCAAAACGATTTGGTAGCGTGCCGTTTAATGTAACGCTATGAAATCCGCGTTGAACCAGCACGTTTTAGTGTTGAACCGCCTCTGGCAGGCGGTCAATGTCTGCACCGCTCGCCGGGCGCTCACCCTTCTCTTTCAAGGCCACGCCCAAGTGGTGCTGGAAAATACCGACGGCTCCTTCCGCACTTTTAATTTTCAAGAATGGCGCGATGTCTCCAACGACGCGCCGCCGGAGGATTCCGTCCACGCCATCTCCTTCCGCATCCGCATGCCGAAGATCATCCTCCTCTTCATGTATGACCGCATGCCCAAGAAGGAAGTGAAGTTCACGCGCCACAACATCTTTGAGCGCGACCACGACACCTGCCAATACTGCGGCAAAATTTTCGAGCGCAAAGATTTGAACCTCGACCACGTCATCCCGCGCGACCGTGGCGGGCCGACCTCGTGGGAGAACATTGTCTGCTCCTGCATCGCCTGCAACACGCGCAAGAGCAACCGCACCCCGCACGAAGCCGGCATGAACCTCGTCCGCAAACCCAAGCGTCCGAAATGGCGACCGTTTGTGCAGATCAATTTCGTCCTCCACCGGCACGACAGTTGGAAACATTTTATTGACCTCGCCTACTGGAACGTCGAACTCGGTGAGGATGCAGGCGGGTAGTGTCGAGATTGGGACATCTTTTCGTTTTTTGCTCCGTGCAAGGCTATTTGCCCCGCCGTGCGACCGTTTTCCGCTAGGTGCAAGTCATCCGCTATGCCCGTGCGGTGTCCTTTTCTCGCTTCCCCCTCTTCGTCGCTCGCCAACACCAGTTTTTCCGCCGCGCGAGGCATTTTTCAGTCCGTGCGGCAGTTTTTTGCTCTGGGCCGAGGGATTCCACCGTTTGGGGGACGTTTTTTCGCTCCATGCGAGCCATTCGCCTCATCGTGCGAGACAACTTCGCTCTGTGCGCACATTTTCCGCGTCCGAACAGCCATTTTTCACTTTGGGCAGGCCGACTAACAGTCTATAACCCAAACTCCAACTTTACATGGCCGCTCCAAGTCGGAATTATCTGAGCTATTTGCTGAAAACTCCGCTACGCAGAAAGTTCCGCGCGCGTCATTTCGACAATCGTCTGCTCAAAAGTGATGGTCGGTTCCCAGCCCAGAAGTTGCTTGGCCTTGGCCGGATTGCCCACCACCTGGCGCGGATCGGCGGCGCGGAACAAAGCCGCTTCCTGTCGCACATACTGTCGCCAGTCCAGCTCCACGGCGCGAAACGCAATCTCCACGATGTCCTGCACGCGGTTCAATTTACCGGTGGCAAATACAAAATCCTCGGGCGTCTCATGCTGCAAGGTCAGCCACAGGCCGCGCACATAATCGCGGGCATTGCCCCAGTCGCGCTGCGCACTCGTGTCGCCCAGCACCAGTTCTTTCTGCCGTCCGGCCTTGATCGCGGCAACGGCGCGACAGATTTTGCGCGTCACAAAATTTTCACCCCGACGCGGCGATTCGTGGTTGAACAAAATACCGTTCACCGCGAACAGCCCGAAGTTTTTCCGGTAAATTTTCGTGAGCTGCGTGCCAAACGCCTTGGCGCAGCCGTATGGCGTGATGGGATTGACCGGCGTATTTTCATCCTGCGGCGACTGCTCAGGGCTGCCAAAAATTTCGCTGGAGCTGGCGTGAAAAAAACGCGCGGGCCGAGGCAATTGCCGTGCGAGTTCCAACAGCCGCAACGTTCCAAGACCGGTGACACGGCAGGTTTCTTCCACCTTTTCAAAACTCTGGCCGACGTGGCTCTGGCTGGCGAGATGATAAATTTCATCGGGCGCAGCTTTTTCCAGCGGCACGCGGATGGAATCCACCTCGTCCAAATCCGCCGGGTAGAGAAACAACGTTTTCTGAAAAACCAGCGGGTTCGCGCGCAGGTGTTTCAAGTTCGGCGAACCGCCATTAGTCGAGCGGCGATAGAGGCCGTGAACTTCGTAGTTCTTCGCCAGCAACAGTTCCGCGAGATAGGAACCATCCTGGCCTTCGATACCGGTGATGAAGGCGCGTTTCATGCCGGGCAATTATTTATTGCCAGCGGCGAGCAATTCCACGTCAGCGTCCACCATGATGCGGACCAATTCGGCGAACTTGGTCTTGGGTGACCAATTTAATTTCGTGCGCGCTTTATCCGCATTGCCGATAAGTTGTTCGACTTCGGCGGGACGATAAAATTTTGGATCAATCTCCACGTGCTTTTGCCAGTCCAACCCCACGCGATCAAAAGCGAGTTCGAGAAATTCGCGGACGCTATGTGTCTCCCCGGTGGCCACGACATAGTCATCACTGACGGGTTGCTGCAACATCAGCCACATCGCTTCGACGTATTCCTTGGCATAGCCCCAATCGCGTTTCGCCTCAATGTTGCCCATGAATAATTTTTCCTGGAGGCCGGCCTTGATGCGCGCGACGGCGGTGGTGATTTTGCGCGTCACAAAATTTTCTCCGCGCCGCGGCGATTCGTGGTTGAACAAAATGCCGTTGCTGGAATGCAGGCCGTAGGATTCGCGGTAATTCACGGCGATCCAGTAGGCATAGACTTTCGCGACAGCATACGGGCTGCGCGGATGAAAGGGAGTCAGTTCGGTCTGGGGAGTTTCACGAACTTTGCCGAACATCTCGCTGGAGGAAGCCTGATAAAACCGCGTCGGCAAGTTGAGCTGATGAATCGCTTCCAGCAACCGCGCCACGCCGGTGGCCGTGACGTCAGCGGTGTAACCGGGAATATCAAAGCTTATGCGAACGTCGCTTTGCGCGCCAAGATTATAGACCTCGTCGGGACGAATTTTTTCCAGCAGGCGAATCAACGATCCCGCATCCGCCAAGTCACCGTGGTGCAGAAAAAGTTTGGGAGAATTGGCCGTGGCCGGAGCACGTTCGAGATAACCGCGATACGGCGCCGCTGTGCGGCGAATAATACCGTGGACTTCATACCCCTTGGCCAGCAAGAGTTCCGTCAGATACGAACCATCCTGTCCGGTTATTCCAGTGATGAGCGCTTTTTTTGACATAGCTTTCGGCGAAGTGTTCCGCAATTTAGCAAAGCCTGCAAGCTTGGACGTGCCGATTTAGGCTTCAAGGTTTTTTGCAGCAACGGCAGCGAGATGCCCGGCGAGTTGTTGCACCACCAACGGGTCATCGTATTGGCGGAGACATTTCTTTTGCTCTAGGCTAACGGCGGGGCCGTCACGAAAAACGCGGAGAAAATCTTTCGTGTCGCCCAATTTTGCGTAAGCCGGAAAATCCCCGAAGATAGAACGGTAGTGCTCTAGTTCATAGCACACGCAACGGCACTCGCAATACAATGCCTCGGCCAGCGCGATCCCCCAGCCTTCTTCGTAACTCGGAAAAAAGAAATACGCTGATTTTTTCAGCAGGGAGATTTTCTCCGTTTCCGAAATAAAACCTGACAATTCAATATTGTTTAATTTCAGCCGTTTCATTTCGGCGATGAAAAAATCGCGCTCCGGCCCCGTGCCGACCATGACCAGCTTGAACGCCGGCTGCGTTTGTGCCAACTCCGCCATGACTTGCAACAAATCAAAGATGCCTTTCTGCGAGACCATCCGGCCGATGAAACAAGCGAGGTTGGGGTTTTTAGTTTCCCTTGGCACCTGATCCATAAACGCCGCGTCAAAACCGGCGGGTAAAATAAAAATGGGCTTTCCTGGCAACCGCACCTCCAACTGACTCTTCGTGAATTCGTTTCCGGCCACGATGAAATCGCACGCGCGCCGCAGGATGGCCGTGGAGATTTTTTGCTCGATGCCGGCGAGTCCAAAACGGATACGCGTGGAAAAATTCACCGCCTTGCGTTCCGGGATGACATGATAAATGACCGCTCCCTTACGACGCGCCTTCCAAAACCAGACCGGTAAAATGTCCACCGCAAACGGCGAAGCCGCGAGAGCGACATCGTAGGTTTTTTTATTACCAATCGCCAACCAGAACGACTGCACCGCGCGAATGAAAAAAAGCCAGACGATCCCGAACAAAGACAACCCGTTATTTTTTTGGGTTAAAAATGTTTTCCCGGCAGTCGGGATAAAACTTTGGGCCGAAGCCGGAATCAGCACGTCTGGACGCATCGGCGCGAGGCGGATGAATTTAAAAAGCACCATGTCACCACCGCCAGTGGATTTGCCTTCACTGGCCAGGCTGCCGTTCATAGCGATCAGCACGGAAAGTTGCGAAGCGTCTTTGGCCATGCGAAAACGGCAACGGAGTGCCGATAGAAATTATTTCGGTTCCAACAAAATGCCGAGGTTGCGCCGCAAGGTGGGGGCCATGCCGCCATCCTGCGCCCACCAACCAGCCGGGGTAAAACCGCAAGCCGCTGAGAGGTCGCTCAGTGCGCGCGGGGTAAAATCCCGGATGTGCCCCGAAGGCTCGAACCGTTTGAGTTTATGCTGCAAGAACGGCGGCCAAAAACCGTAGGTCGCGGATTCCGTGCCTACTTCGGCTCCGAGCGGTAGCCCACCAAAAAGAAACATGATGCGGTTCATCCACGCGGCGCAGTTAGGCACGCTGACCACGGCGAATCCATTAGGTTGGAGAACCCGGCGGATTTCCCGAAGAAATTTTTCCGTCTCAAAAATATGTTCGAGCACGTGATTACAGCTCACAAAATCAAAGCTCGCGTCGGCAAACGGTAATTTCTGACCATCCACGCTTTGCTGGAAAAATTCCGGGGCAGGTGAAATTTCACCTAGCCGACTGCCTTGAGCGCGAATCAGATCCACAACCGCAATGCGCTTGAAATTTGCCTGATGCTTCTGGCGGAGTGCCGAAGTGACATCATATAGAAACTGGGCCTTGCCGCAGCCGATGTCGAGCAGCCTCAATTGGGCGAGGGATTTTTCATCACGCTCCAACCAGCGTCGGAAGGCAGCCGAGGCCATCAGTCCGGGCACATCATAGACATTGCGGCCATAGGCGACATCGTTTTTGTGTAACCGGTCGTAAAAATTACTTTCAATCTGCATTGGATGCTAATGCTGGCGACGGGCAATGACAAATGCAAGCCAGATGGTAAGATCCTTGGCCCGATATCACCGTATTTATTTCGGCCAATAAATTTCTGACAATTTGTGGTGTCAATCCCGCCGGCGCCAGCCACGAACTGACAATAAGCCACACCCACCAAACACTAACAAGGCAACCGCACCAGGTTCCGGCACAGTCGAAATATTTACCGAGTAACTAAGCAGCGTGCTGATATCGCCATTCGCATAGTCGCCAATAAATAAGCCCCAAGTTCCGTTTGGATTGCCGCCGATGAACGATTCAAGTAAGGCCGTTCGACCGGTCAAATCGAAGGTGGCACCGGTCGAAAGTGGGCTGACGTTCCGCCCATCGGCGCCCCAGTTTCCAGTCAACTGGCCAAGTCCATTGACGCTAAAGCCACCCGCACCATAAGTGTGTATGTCCGCCCCTCCGACAATAAAAGTCATCGCCAGACCGGTGTTCGAGTAACCGTTAGGATTGCTTCCAGACACACCGGCGCGATTCAACAACACAGCATAGCCGCCCGGCCCAGTTAGGTAAGCAAATAAATCTCCGTTGTAACCCCCAGTTATGTTCAAAGACATTGAAAGGCTGGTAATCGGACCAGCCAGTCCACTCACATTGAAGGCACTAGCCAACCCGTTGGGATTGTTGTCCGGGATGGCAGAATTAACCGTGATGTTGGTCGAGAACGTCTGAGCAAACGCGCCTGAAGCAACCCACGCCGCCGTAAGCAAGGTAACAATTTTTTTCATAGGTTCGATTTGGGATTAGTTCCTTTTGATTTACGGCACATAACGAGTCCGGTAAAAGACGGGTGAAGCTGTCGTCACATTCGTGAAGAAAAGCCAACCATTGGTGGCTGCCGAGTTGGTCGTCAGCCGTAGCCAGATCACCGGCGGCACCAGATTGGTGGCTCGTTCCAGAGCGTAATTGAAACCCGGCGTCCCGAGGAACGTCAGCAGATTCGTGCCGCCACCGAGCGATTGCGGGTTCAACTGGTTGTAGCCTAAGCCGCTATTGGCGGTAATGACCACATTGACTGTTTGCTGCGCCGTGCCACCCCTTCCATCGCTAATGGTGCAGACAAAGCTGTCTGTGGTGCCACCCGTAGCCGTGTAGGTAACATTGGTGCCATCGGTGCTGGTGATACCATTCGCCGCACCGGAAACAGATGAGATGATAAGCGGATCATTATCAACATCCGTTGGTGAGTGCTTGCCGCCGATGAGTTTAACGGTTGTCGGCACACCCAGACTTACCCCGAGAGTGAATACGCCACCAGCCACCGGCGGGTGGTTAGGATCACACTTTCCACTGCTGCCCGCGTTGTAAATGGCGGCGATTTCACTGACAGCCAACGCGCGTCCGTAAAGTGTTGTTTCATCTAGGATCCCGCGAATCGTCCCAGTGTCACCCGGTGCCCCTGATATCCGCCGACCTAAATACAGATCATAGCTCGTCAGTGGCGTGAATGACCCAATCGCCTGTTGCGCTACCACTAATCCGTTTAAATAAAGCGTCGCCATGCCCGTTGGCTTGTCATAGGTCAAAGCTACATGTTGAAATACATTCGAGGCTACCACGCCAGCACCAGTCCCGATGGGATGCCACATCCCGCCGGCATCCACAATGTTCGCGTAAAGTTCGCCGGGCGAACTTGGCGAAACCCAAAAATGAACCCCCCAGTTCCCCACCCCGTCGTTCCACTCCGCGATAGGGCACCGCACCTGCACATTAGGAATCTTCACCCAACTCTCGAGAGTGAAGCCGTTGCTGTTTCCCACGTTCAACCTAGGTGCCGCAACAATCCGAACTCCCGCATTGGTCGAATTAAAGTTAAACGCCGTGCCGACAAGCCCGTTCGCATAGCCGGTCACGCCCAGCAACACCCCGTTGTTTGTGCCCACATTGTCATTAGCATTGCCCTCGCCTTTCCACCACGATATTGCATCTGAGGGCAACGGCACACAGGCTGGAAGATTAACCGCCAGAACAGCGTTCGAACTTAACAAGGTTGCTACTACATTGGAAATCAACACTGAATAATTGCCCGCCTGTGAGAGTTGCGCATTCGTCAAAACTAGCGTCGCGTTTGTCTGGTTCAGCAGGTTGGTTCCATTCAATTTCCATTGGAAATACAATGGATTAGAACCGTTCGCACCTACTGCAAACACTGCTGTCCCACCCACTGTGACCACCAGATTTGTGGGCTGACTAATAATGGTCGGGGCCACCGCGACTGTCGTGCATTTGCCCGCGCTGGCCGCGTTGTAGATGGCCGCGATTTCATTCGTGGTCAACGCGCGGTTGTAAATGGCAGGCTCGTCAATCAACCCAGAAAAAGTATAATAGTCAGCCCCTGATACGCGGCGGCCCAAATATAGATCAAAGGTGGTCAGTGGCTGGATAACTCCAAGTGCCTGCTGTGCTACAATGGTGCCATTACGATAAATAGTTGCCAAACCGCTGGTCTTATCATAGGTCAACGCGACATGTTGAAACGCATTGCTACTAACCACACCGTTGGGTGAAGAGATTTGGTGCCAATTACCACTGGTATCTACCAGATTAGCCAAAAGCGAACCAGGTCCTGCCGCCCCAACATAAAAGTGGACGCCCCAGCCACCAACGCCATTGTTCCATTCAAATAATGGCCCAAGATTCACAACATTCGACGGATAAATCCAAGCTTCCACTGTAAAACCATTGCCCGCTCCAACATTCAGACTAGGCGATGCCAGTATCTTCACGTCCGCATTCGTGGTGTTAAATCGAAACGCCTGCCCCACTTCACCCGTCGCAAATCCAATCGTGCCATCCAGCACTCCATTGTTGGTGCCAATTACGTCCACCGCACTCCCTTGCCCCGGCCACCACGCCACAATGCCAGCGGGCGGCGGCGTGCATGCCGCGCGCATATTTGAAGAGTTTAGCATGGCAAAAACGGCCAAGCCGAAACTAAATCCAGTGCGTAGGGTTAGTTGCAATATGGTTTTCATGATTATTTATTGTATCCCGACCTCAGCTTCCTAAAATTTTCTTGCCAACAATTAAGATACCTGTTTCCCATCCATGGAGTTATGATCTGCTACGTTATGACTTGCTTGCTGGTTTTGGCAATATATTTTTTAAAGAAATCACCTATTTTTATTCACGATACCCCTTAAATTACGCACGTGGTCTAAAAAAGGGATTTAGCAGCGGTTTTTGCCGGGAATTTGTAAATTAGATTGAGATTAGATTGAGTTATGATTTAAAAATACGGGCGGGAACCGGCTAGCGCCGCGCTGACACTCCTTTTCTCGTGGCTCATTCTTGATTTGGCAATGATTCGAGCGAGTGACCACGATTTATCGAAGGCTTTTTTCGGTTTAAACGGGCTGACACCGCGCTGCGGCTTCTCCTTCTTGGAACAGCGGATGGCTGATGCCAGGGGGCGCACTTGCAACGACTTGGATTGAAGTGATAATGGTTTACAGCGACAAACGGTCATTGTGCCAACGGACACTGACCTTGTTACCACGGACACC
>JANYFN010000110.1 GCA_025362675.1 Limisphaerales bacterium
CAGGCATCCAACAAAAGGTGGAGGGCTTGCCGCTCATCCGCGAAGTTAGTGACGCGCAGTCGTGGATGCCTGACAAGCACAAGAAGGATCACATTCCCGGAGAGATGCCGGAATCGCTTAAAAAAGCGGTTCGCTCATTCATTCTTATCTGCGCTGCGCGTGCAGCCCGCGAGCAGTCAGACTTTCACAATTCCATGCTCATCCATGTCACTCGATTTACGGATGTTCAAAAAAAGGTCGGAGATGCTATTCGCTCTGAATTGACGGCCTTGCAGGGGCGACTGCAATACGGCGATGGAAATGCCAAATCGCAACTGGCAGACGAAATGAAATTACTTTGGGAAAGTGATTTTGTTCCCACAACCGCCACTGTCCAAACAAGGGTTGAAGACCCTGAAATTTCCGCGCTTTCTTGGAGCCAAGTGCAACCACATCTGGTTGCCGCCGCGCTTAAAATCGAAATCAGGCTTATCAATGGATCAGCAGGTGACATTCTGGATTATCGCGACCACGGCAAGGGACTAAGTGTTATCGCCATTGGCGGTGAAAAACTTTCGCGGGGATTAACGCTTGAAGGTTTGACGGTCAGTTACTTTTTACGCGCTACAAAAATGTATGACACCCTCATGCAAATGGGGCGTTGGTTTGGCTATCGTCCAGGCTATCTGGATTTGTGCCGCCTGTTCACATCACCGGAACTAGCCAAATGGTATAAGCACATCACTCTCGCCAGTGAGGAACTGAGGCGGGAATTTGACCACATGGCTGAGATTCGCGGAACGCCCGCCGAGTATGGCCTTCGCGTTCGCACCCACCCCGATGGACTCATCATCACGGCGGTGAATAAGATGCGAACCGGCACAGTGATGCGCCTCTCCTATTCCGGCACCATCAGCGAATCGGTCGCCTTCGATTCAACGCCTGCCGTCATCCAGTCAAACTTTGCGCGTTTCTCAAAATTTGTGGAGGATTTGAAGCACCATTCAAATCCAAAAAAGGAACGCTCCAATTTGATTTGGAAGGGCGTGGAGGGAGCAAAAATCAAGACTCTGCTCACCGATATTAAAACGCATCCAGATTCATGGAAGGCCAACACTCAGCTACTTGCAGAATATGTGCAGAAAAAGATAAAAGAAGGTGAACTGACCACTTGGACGGTAGCCTTGGTTTCAAATTCTGACGATGGCGCAACTGATGTGGGAGGGGAAAAGATTGATCCAATCTACCGAGCCTTCACAACCCCAGCCGAGCAGGGTAAATTATCGTTCGGGCGGCTTGTCAGTCCTGTTGACGAAGTCATTGATTTCGACGACGCCAAACGCCGGGAGGCACTGGCACGAACCATTGCCTATTGGAAGGAAAATCCTGGACGCGTCAAAAACGAACCGGACAAACCTGCCGGGCCGGTCATTCGTGAAATGCGCCCACCGCAAAACGGGCTGTTACTCATTTATCCGATCAAACCGCCCATTGAAGGCGGCATACCGCTCATGGGTTTTGCCGTCAGCTTCCCCAAGAGCGGCACGCAAACGGACATTGAATACAAGGTAAACAACATTTACTGGGATCAGGAATTTGGAACGTAATGAATTTCGACGACATTTGGAGTTCCATTGAAAAAGATAAGGCGCAAGGTTCTGCGGCTGGAATCATCCGACGCCGGATTCTGCCCGATGCCTGTTGTGATTTATTCCTGGGCGTTGAGAAGCCATCAAACACCCGCATTTTTTTATTGCGGGTGGAAAACGGAAATATCCCGGCGGTAAAACTCCTGCCGCAGGCGCGGGGATTTGAGGTAAGGCTCCTGACCCTACCGGACGACCCGCCCGGACATTCAAGCGTTTTACTACTGCAAACCAACGAGACGTTTCGTGACATCTTCACCAGCCTTACCGCCGATGTTGCAAGCCACATCGCGCCGACGAAGGATCATAAAACCGCAGTGGAGAAATTTCTTGCGCGGCTCAAACGCTGGCAACAATTTCTTGAGCGTAGCGGCCCGGAAGGACTTGGCGATGAAGCCCAACGAGGACTTTTCGGTGAACTCTGGTTCATTCGCCATTATCTTTTGCCGATGGCCGGGGCGCAGGCAGTGGCCGCATGGACGGGGCCAAGCATGACGGCGCAGGATTTTCAATTGCCGGGCTTGGCGGTGGAAGTCAAAACAACGACCGCCAAGGAACATCAAAAGCTGCCCATCACCGGAGAGAAACAGCTTGAAAGCTCGCCGCAACTCCGTGTTTTTCTGTTTCACCTTTCCCTTACCGCCCAGCGTGACACAGGCATGACGCTGGTGGAACTTGTTGACTCGGTGCGTGCGCTCCTTGCGTCAACCCCGCTTTCCCTTTCGATATTTGAGGATGCACTTCTGGCGCTAGGTTATCTGGATGCACACGCCAATCGTTACGCGCATCCTGGCTATTTGATACGAGAGCATCATTTTTGCGAAGTGAAGGATGATTTTCCCCGGATTGTGGGTGACGACCTGCGCGACGGTGTTGGGGATGTTGCCTACTCCGTAAGCGTCGCCGCTTGCCTGCCATACGAGGTGAAAGAGTCAGAATTTCTCTCAATCCTTCAAGCCTGCCAGACCTGAATCTATGGAACTCAATCAATTCGCCGAGGAATTTCGCCAGGAAGTGCTGTCGCAGTGCGACGGTGAAGATTCAGCGCATTTCCGCGAGGACAAATTCACGGAGGTGATGATTGACTATCTCAAGCAAGCCAACGAAGTGGATGACGGCGAGGTTTGTTATCACAAACATGACTCACGCGGCGAAAAGCTGAATGGCTTCAGCTTGTCTGGTGATGGTGAATGCCTTGATTTATTTGTCTGCTATTTTAACGGCTCCGTTCCACCCGAAAATATTCCCAACGCTGAAGTCAAAACGCAGTTCAAAAGATTGCGCCGTTTTTTAGAGGCGGCACTTGATGCCCCATCGCGTGGTTTTGAAGATTCATCCCCCGTTTTTGATGTTGCTCAACAAATTCATGTTCAGCGCGAGGAATTAACCAAGGCGCGACTGTTTTTTCTGACCGACGGCATTGTAAAAAATGCCGAACTTGAAAATGTCACAGTCAACGGCGTCGAAATCACCCACTACATTTGGGACATGGAGAAGCTGCACCGCTTCATCACATCGGGAATGCAGCGCGAAGTGATCGAGATTGATTTTGCAGGTGAGTTTGATGGTGCTGTTCCGTGCGTCGGCACGGCTGACGCAACGGATGAGTATTGCACCTATCTGGCGTTTTTCCCAGGCTCACTACTCGCCGGACTTTACGGTAAATACGGCCCCCGCCTGCTTGAAAAAAATGTGCGTTCGTTTCTGCAAGCCAAGGGCAAAATCAATAAGGGTATCAGGAATACCATTCTCAACGAGCCACATCGCTTTCTGGCCTACAATAACGGCATATCAGCAACGGCAGAGCAGATAAAAGTGGATCAACCATCCAAGGGACTGCATTTGCTTAAATGGGCTAGAGATTTTCAAATCGTCAATGGCGGACAAACCACCGCCTCGATTTATCATGCGTTCAGAAAGGACGACGCTGACCTAAGCAAACTGGTAATTCAGGTGAAACTCACGGTTCTAAATGACCCCAAAAAGATAGACGTTTTCGTGCCGCTGATTTCGCGGTATGCAAATAGCCAGAACAAGGTTAATGCCGCTGATTTTTCTGCCAACCATCCTTACCACATCACGCTGGAAGAACTTTCCAGAACGACATGGGCACCCGCCGCCAGCGGCACGGAGAGACAGACGCACTGGTATTATGAACGGGCCAGAGGTTCCTATCTTGATGATAAGAGCAGGCAGGGAACTCCGGCAAAAATCAGAGCGTTTGAATCCCTAAATCCCATCCGCCAGAAATTCAGCAAAACCGATCTGGCAAAATACGAAAACAGTTGGAATCAATATCCGCATCTGGTTTGCACGGGCGCTGAAAAAAACTTCATCAAATTCACGGAACTATTCATTGAAAAGGGACACCCTCCGGTGGATTCAGATTATTTTCATCGGCTCGTCGCAAAAGCCATTCTGTTCAAGCGAGCCGAAAGGATTGTATCGGAACAAAATTTCGGCGGCTTTCGGGCGAACATCGTCACCTATGCGCTGGCGTGGCTTGCCCATCACACGGCGCAGAAAATTGATCTCGAAAAAATCTGGCGTGAACAGGAGATTTCCAAAAATTTGAATGATTCAATTCAGATAGTTTCCACGCAGGCAAACGAACATATCCTAAACCCACCGGCAAACCGGCGAAACCCAGGGGAATGGTCAAAACATCCCGATTGCTGGACAGCCTTTCGTGAAAAGAAAATCGCCATACCCTCTGCATTGCAAAAGGAGCTGGTGGAACTGCGCCGCCCGCAGGACGGGCGCTATACACCCAACACGGCGTTGACACCGGCTATTCATGACGCCGAGACAGTGAATGAAATCAACCACACGATGGAGGTTTCCGCCGAAACATGGTTCAAGATTTCCAATTGGGCCAAAGAAACAGACAATCTACTCCCGTGGCAGCGCAGCCTCGCATTCAGTCTGGGAAAACTGGCTTCAAGGGAAAAGTCGCCCACCCCAAAACAGGCAGCACAGGGCGTTAAAATTTTTGATGAAGCCCAGCGTCTTGGCTTCAAGAACGAAGGCTAAATGCCGTGCCGGACGTTTTCACCAAGGAGAAACGCTCGCAAG
>JANYFN010000121.1 GCA_025362675.1 Limisphaerales bacterium
CGAGTTCCGTATTCGCGGCGTGAAGACGAACATTCCGTTTCTGGAAAACGTGATTCATAATCACACGTTCAGCAGCGGCCAAGCCTCGACGACGTTGATTGATACGACGCCGGAACTATTTAAGTTCAAAGCCAAGCGCGATCGCGCGACGAAATTGTTGACCTTCATCGCCGATGTGACCGTGAACGGAAATCCCAACGCGAAACATTTTGTCCCCAAAGAAACGTTTCCCACCGCACGCGTGCCGGCTTACGATCACAAGCAAACGCCGCCCAAGGGAACACGGCAGTTACTCCTCGAACTCGGTGCGAAAAAATTCGCCGCGTGGACGCTCGCGCAAAAACCATTACTCGTCACGGACACGACGTTTCGCGACGCGCACCAATCGCTCTTCGCCACGCGCCTCCGCAGCTACGACATGATCGCCGTGGCCGACGCCATCGCGCGCCGCACGCCAAATCTGTTCTCGATGGAGATGTGGGGCGGGGCGACGTTCGACACCGCGATGCGTTTTCTGCACGAAGACCCGTGGCTGCGGCTCCGCACGTTGCGCGCGCGGATTCCGAACATCTGTTTTCAAATGCTCTTTCGCGGCTCGAACGCCGTGGGTTATTCCAATTATCCCGACAACGCCGTCGCCGGTTTCGTGAAACATTCCGCCGAGGCGGGCATGGATATTTTCCGCGTGTTCGACTCTCTTAATTATTTACCGAACCTCAAAGTCGCGATGGAAGCGGTGAACGAAACGCACGCGATTTGTGAAGCGGCCATTTGTTACACCGGCAACATTCTTGATCCGGCCCGCGACAAATACTCGCTCAAGTATTACGTCAAACTCGCGAAGGAATTGGAAAAAATGGGCGCACATTTCCTGGCCATCAAAGACATGGCGGGCTTGTGCCAACCGGCCGCCGCGAGCGTTTTGGTGAAAGCGCTGAAAAGTGAGATTGGCATCCCGATCCACTTCCACACCCACGACACCAGCGGCATTTCTGCCGCGAGTATTTTGTCCGCTGCTGAAGCGGGCGTGGACGTGGTGGATCTCGCCATCGCTTCGATGAGCGGTTCGACAAGTCAGCCGAATTTAAATTCTATTGTGGCCGCGCTGCAATTCACCAAGCGTGATACCCATTTAGATTTGGAAGCGCTAAATCAATATTCTGATTACTGGGAACAAGTGCGGAATTTTTACGCGCCGTTTGATACCTCCCCGAAAGCCGGCAGTGCGGAAGTTTATCTGCATGAGATGCCGGGCGGACAATTCACGAATCTCAAAGAGCAGGCGTCGGCCATGGGTCTCGCGCATCGCTGGCCAGAAATCGCCCGCACTTACGCCGAGGTGAACCAGCTTTTCGGCGACATCGTGAAGGTCACTCCGAGCAGCAAAGTCGTCGGCGATATGACGATGTTTCTGATCACACGCGGGATCAAGCCCGCCGATGTTTTGAATCTCGAACCCGGCAGCGTGCCGTTTCCGGAATCGGTCATTGATATGTTGAGCGGCGGCCTCGGTCAACCGCTGGGCGGCTGGCCGAAAAAAATTCAACACGTCGTCCTCGGCAAACGCAAGCCGATCAAGGGGCGTCCGGGCGCGGCATTGAAACCGTTGAATTTTAAAAAGATTGCGGAAGAACTTTCCACCAAGCTCAAACATGAGGCGACGGAGGATGATGTTTTCAGTTACGTCATGTATCCCGAAGTGTTCGCGGAGTTCGCAAAAAAAGCGAGTGTTCACGGGGATTTGTCGGTGCTGCCGACCACGGCGTTTTTCTACGGCATGAAACCGGGGCAGGAAATTTCCATCGAGATCGAGCCGGGCAAAACGCTATTCATCCGCATGGTGAACATCGGTGCGGTGGATGCCGAGGGCAAACGCACAGTCAATTTCGAGTTGAACGGCATGGGCCGGCAACTCTCCATCGTGGATCGCTCGGTGAAGCCTACGGTCAAAGCCCGCGTCAAGGCTGACCCGACAAAACAAAACGAAGTTGGCGCACCGATCCCCGGCCTCGTCACCATTCTATCGGTCAGCGTGGGCGCGAAAGTCGTCAAGGGCGACAAGCTCGCCGTGCTGGAAGCGATGAAGATGCAGACGACGATCTACGCTCCGTGCGACGGCGTCGTCTCGGAAATCGGCGTCCACGTCAGCGACGCGGTGGAGAGCAAGGATTTGCTGATGAAGCTGCGGGCGGCGTGAGCCGAACCGCTACCACGAATGCGCGGGGCGACAGTTAAGTTTGGCAAAGCGAGCTTGCCCGCCCGTCTCGGGGAGACGCTTTGAGAATAGCCCGGCGTTTCAACGCCGGGTCAGGCCTCGGAAATACATTTAGTCCCAACGGGATGACCGGCCATTTCAGCCGTCCCGTTGGGACTCATCATTTTGCGGAGGGAATCCGGCGTTGAAATGCTGG
>JANYFN010000142.1 GCA_025362675.1 Limisphaerales bacterium
GTGTGCGTGGCGGTGTCCACCACGTTGATTTCGCCGACGGATTCCGACGGAATAAAAGCGCGCGTGCCGTCCGGCAGAAACGCCACGCTGCGCGGACGCGGATGCACGACGAAGTGGCCAATCACTTTGTAGGTCTGCGCATCAATCGCAAAAACATCGCCGGCAGTTTCGCAGGTAACATAGAAAAATTTCTCATCGGGGCTGATGCCCACGCCTTCCGGCTCGCGGCTGACGGGAACGAACGTGATGACCTTTCCGTTGGTAGCATTGAGGATCGTCGCCGCGCCCACGTCTTCGTTGGCGATATAGATGCGCGAACCATCAGCGCTCAAAGTGAATTGTTCCGGGTCGGAGCCAGCGGAGATTTTGCGGAGAAATTTTTTCGCGACGACATCCACGAGGCCGATGCCGTCGGCGGATTTGTCAGTCTTCGCCTGGTCGTTATCATCGTCGGAATTTTTTTTGAGGATGGGATTTCCGTTCGCGTCCAGTTGCGGTGGCGGTTCAATGGGCGTGCCGCTCAAGGCGACATAAACCGTTTTCCCATCCGGGCTGGCGTGGATGCCGCGCGGCCGTTTGCCGACGGGAATGATCGCGGTGACTTTGAAATCACTGCTGATGACGGTGAGGTCGCCGGATTTTTCGTTGGACACGAATACCTGATAGCCATCCGCCGCAAAACTACGGGCTGGAGTGAATGACAAAAAAACGGCCGCACTCACGGCAGCGATGAAAAGTTTCGACACAGATTTTATCTTCATGCTGAAAGTTATAGCCGCTTCCGGTTGAAAGGCAATTGCCGACGGGCGTCCGGCAGCAAGGCCACCCAGCTTATCACCAGTTTTTTCCACCGCGCGCAGTTGAAAGCTGGCGTTTTTCGGGTAAAGTAGAGAATCCCAATGATTTTTCCGAATCAGAAATATTCCCAAAAATCACGTCGTTTTTTCTCTACCCGCCGGCTCGCCGCCGGCTGGGTTTTCGCCGTATCAATTTTTTTGGCGGGCGCAGAAAAATCGTGCGCTGCCAGCATCGTGATGAGCGCGAGCGACGCGATCAACACGAGCAGTTTCAACACCGGGCTGAACTGGACGGGCGGCGCGGTGCCCGTGGGCGGCAACGCTTACCAGACCGCTGCGTTCCTGCTGCGCACACCCGTAAACGCCACAGCCATCGCCTTTGCCGGTGATTCACTGGAAATCCAAACCGGCGGCAGTCTGCGCGATAAAACGGCCGCGACGGTGACGATTGCCAATCTGATTTTGAACAATAATTCGACGCTAGAGTTGACGCAGCCAAACAACGTCAACAACAACACGGCGGCGGGAACTGTGGCCGGCGGCCTCACGGTGAATGGCACGGCGACGTTGCACGCCGGCATTGTCACGGACGTGGCTGGCGAGACATTCACGCTTAATTCCACCATTGTCGGGACCGGTGGCTTCACCACTGCCGGCTCGACCGGGACGATTATTTTCGCCGCGACCAATGCGTTTTCTGGCGGCGTGACGGTGAATGGCGGAACGGTTTTGGTGAACGGTGTGATCGCCAGCAGCGCAGTCACGATCACGGGCGGCACGCTTGGCGGCAAAGGTGTCATCACAGGCGCGGTGACCAATTCAGCGGGCGGCACGTTGCAGGCCGGACTCGGCGGCGCGGACACTTCGACGCTGACGGTAAGCAATAATTTATTTCTCGCGGGCACGACGGCGTTCACGCTCAACCGGGGCAACGCGCAAACCGCCAGTAAAATCAATGGCCTCAATGCGGTCACGTTCGGCGGCGCGCTCACGGTGACGAACGCGGGCGCGGCGCTTCAGCCCGGCGACACCTTTCAAGTTTTCAGCGCCGCGAGCTACACGGGAAATTTTTCCACGCTCAATCTGCCGACGCTCAATTCCAATCTGGTCTGGAACAACAATCTCGCGGTGAACGGCAGCTTGCTGGTGGTTGCCCCCACATTCACCGCGACGAACCTGCCCGCCGTCACGAACCTCGCGGCGACCGGCGTGGTCGGCATAGCGGCGACGCTCAATGGCCAGGTGACTTCGACCGGTGGACAGCCGCCAACCTTGAAAATTTATTACGGCCCGAGCAACGGCGGAACCAATCCGGCGGCGTGGGCGACGAATGTTTCGCTCGGCGCACAAGGCGGAGCGTTCGCGGCGCCGGTTTCCAATCTGTCCGCGAACACGACGTATTATTTCGCTGCGTCCGCTTCAAACGCTGTGGGCGTGGCGTGGGCGACACCGTCGCTCGCGTTCACTACGCTCTCGGTGAACCCGATCATCCTCACGAATCTGCCTGCCGCCAACGTGCAAGGCGCATCGGCGATTCTCAACGGGCAGATCATTTCCATCGGCAACGCGACGCCAAACGTCACTTTGTATTATGGCGCGACCAACGGCGGCACGAACGGGGGCGCGTGGGCGAACAGCATTTATCTCGGCGCGCAGGGCGGCAGTTTTTCTGTCACCGCGATGGGACTCGTGACGAACACAATTTATTATTTCACCGCCGCCGCTGTGAACGCCGACGGCACGGCTTGGGCGCAACCATCGTTGTCATTCACCACACTGCCGACCGCGCCGGTGGTTTCCGTGACGACGTATCACTACGACAACGCCCGCAGCGGTGCGAACACCAACGAGGTTTTGCTTACGCCGTCGCAGGTCAACACGTATAATTTTGGACGCCTCATCAAATACGTAACCGATGGCTACATCTACACGCAGCCGCTCTATGTGCCGGGCGTGAACGTGCCCGGCCTCGGCGTCCGCAACGTCGTCTATGTGGCGAGCGAGCACGACACAGTTTATGCGTTCGATGCGGACAGTAATCTCGGCGCAAACGGCGGCTTGTTGTGGAAAACTAATTTAGGAATTTCTCCGTTGAGCGCGAATGGCGAATTTGGCAACCGCTACCAGTCAACCTTTCCCGACATTGTTCCCGATGTCGGCATCACCGGCACGCCGGTAATTGATCCCGCCACCGGCACGCTGTATGTGAATGTGGCAACGCGGGAAATTTCCGGAACGACGAATTACATTCATCGGATTCACGCGCTCAACATCACCAACGGCACGGAGCGTTCTTACAGTCCGGTGGTCGTGAGCGGTTCGGTTCCCGGCACCGGCACGGATAGCGTCGGTGGCGTGATGACGTTTAATGGCAAGCAGGCGAACCAACGCGCGGCGTTGACGCTCGCGGGCGGAATTCTTTATGTCGCCTACGCCGGTTATGCGGACACCGATCCGTATCACGGCTGGCTCTTCGGCTACAACGCCACGAACCTCACGCAAGTTTCCATCTACAACACCACGCCGAACGCCACGACGGGCGCGTTCGGCACGCACGCGGCGGAAGGCGGCATCTGGCAGGGCGGTCACGGCCTCGTGGTGGATGCGAGCACAAATTTATTTTTTATCACCGGCAACGGCAGTTTCAGCCAGAACACGAACGGCGGTGATTACGCGGACAGCGTGATGAAAATGACGACTACGAACGGCCTGGCCGTCGCGGATTATTTCACGCCTTACAATCAGCTCGCGCTGGCGAACGCCGATACCGATCTCGGTTCGGTCGGCGTGGTGCTGCTGCCGGACGCCGTCGGCAATGGCACACATCCGCACCTGCTCGCGGCGGGCGGCAAGAGCGGCACAATTTATCTTTTGGACCGCGACAACCTCGGCCACTTCAACGCGGCGAACGACAGCCAGATCGTGCAGTCCGTCATCGGCGCGACCGCGCAGATCTGGAGTTCGCCTGCGTATTGGAACAACCGTTTATTTTATCAACCAGCCAATGCGGCGATGAAAGGATTTTCCATTTCCAACGCGAGCATCAATACGACCGCGTTCGCCACGGCAGGCGCGGCGTTTGGCGCCTACAACGGCGGACCGGTCGTCTCCGCCAACGGCACGAACAACGGCATCGTGTGGGTGATCAACGGCGCGGGCGGCGGCGCGACGGAAGTTTTATATGCCTACAACGCGACGAACCTCGCGACGCTTTACAACAGCAGCCAACTCCTCACGCGCGACAATCCCGGCGGCGGCATCAAGATGATCACGCCCACCGTGGCGAACGGAAAAGTGTATGTCGGCGCGCAATACGCGTTGAACATTTATGGCTTCAACACCTTCCTCGCCACGCCGACGATTTCTCCGAACGGAGCGAGCTACACGAACTCGGTCACCGTCACGCTCGCCGACGCCACGCCCGGCGCGACGATTTTCTACACGCTCGATGGCTCGGTGCCCACGACCAATTCGTTGCTCTACATCGCGCCGTTCGCCGTGACGACTACGCTGAACATTTTCGCCATCGCCGTGAAATCTGGCGCAGCCAACAGCGCGGTGGCAAGTGCGACGTTCACCAACACCGCCGCGCTTGGCAACGGCACAGGATTGCTCGGTCAATACTGGTCGAACACCACGGCGACTGTTTTCTCAAATGTGAATTTCTCAACCGCTGCGACCCTGACGCGCACCGATGCGGCGGTGAATTTTAATTGGAGCAGCACGCCGCCCAGCGCCGCCGTTGGCCAGACGAATTTCACCGTGCGCTGGACGGGTTGCGTGCAGCCGCAATACAGCGAGACTTACACGTTCACCACGATTGCGGACGACGGCGTGCGGCTGTGGGTCAACGGCCAGTTGCTCGTCAACGACTGGACGACGCACGCGAACGCGGCGACCAACAGCGGCGCGATAACGTTGAACGCACAACAACTTTACAACGTGCGTCTCGAATATTTTCAGACGACGAACAACGCCGTCGCGCAACTGTTATGGAGCAGCGCGTCCACTGCGAGCGCCGTGATTCCGCAGACGCAACTGTATCCATTCACGAATCCGCCGCCGTCAGTCGTGATGACGCAGCCCGCCAATGGCGCGAGCTACACGGCGAGCGCGAGTGTCACGCTCGGTGCGGATACCGATGCGCCGAACAATCCCATCAGCCTGGTGAGTTTTTATGCGAACGGAACTCTGCTCGGCACGTTGAGCAACAGCCTGTATGCGCCGTCGTATTTCATGACCGCGACCGGACTTGGCGCGGGCAGTTACGCGCTCACCGCCGTCGCGACGGATGGCAGCGGACTCGTCAGCACTTCTGCGCCGGTGAACATCACCGTCGCCGCCGCGAGCGGACAACCTTACGGCCTCGCGATGAACGGAAATTTTTCTGCGTTCGCCAATATGCCGACCACGGGCGGCGGCGCGTTGCCCGCGTTGCTCTCCGGCAGCGGCGCGTTTGCGAACACGCCGGCGCGCACGGCGGCAACGGGATTTATTCCCTACAACCCGAACGCCGCGCTCTGGTCCGACGCCGCGCAGAAATCACGTTACCTCGCGATCCCCAATAACGGCGGCCTGATCACGCCGGATGAACAAATCGGTTTCACCACCAATAATTTCTGGACGTTCCCCGCCGGCACGGTGTTCGTGAAAAATTTTGATCTCGTCGTGGATGAGACGAACACGAACGTTCCCTTGCGCCGTCTCGAAACGCGGTTGCTGGTGCGCGACATCAACGGCGCGGTTTATGGCGTGACTTACAAATGGCGCGCGGACAACAGCGACGCGGATTTGCTCGCAACGAGCTTGAGCGAAAATATTTTGATCACCAATGCCACCGGCGTGCGCACGCAGACGTGGTATTATCCAAGCCCGGCGGATTGTTTGACGTGCCACACGCCGCAGTCCGGCTACGTTCTTGGCATCAACACGCGCCAGCTCAACGGCAGCATGACTTATCCGGCGACGGGAAATTCCGACAACCAGCTCCGCACGTTGAACCGGCTTGGCTTGCTGAATCCGGCGTTCAACGAGACGAACATTGCCAGCCTCACAAAAATGTTTGCGCTGACGAACACCGGCGCGTCGCTCGAACTGCGCGCGCGTTCTTATCTCGATGCGAATTGCGCGCAATGCCATCGCCCCGGCGGCGTGGGCATCACCTTTGACGCGCGGTTCGACACGCCGCTGGCGAGCCAAAACCTTGTCGGCACGCTCGCGTCATCGTCGCTCGGCATTGACAACGCACACATCGTGCAGCCGCGCGACATCTGGCGTTCCGTGCTGCACGTCCGCATGAACACGGCGACGAATATTTACAAAATGCCGCCGCTCGCGCGCAGCCTGATTGACGCGAACGCCGTGCAAGTTGTCGGCGACTGGATCAACAGCTTGGCTGGCACGCCCGCGCTTGCGCCGCCCGTCATCGCGCCGCCCGGCGGGACGTTCACCTCGCTCGCCAACGTGACGCTCGCCGCGCCGGACACGAACGCGGCAATTTATTTCACATTCGACAACTCGCTGCCGACGACGAATTCATTTTCCTATGCGGCACCGCTATCACTCACGAGCAACCTCACGCTGACGGCGAGCGCGTTTGCGACCGGCTACGTCAACAGCGTCACCGCGAGTGCGATCTTCACGATTCAGCCGATGCAATTCACGACGCTCGGCTTTGCGACGAATGGGGGATTTCAATTAAACTTTCTTGGTGTGCCCGGCCAAACATATATTTTGCAAGCGAGCACGAATTTAATAAATTGGCTGCCGCTGAACACTAATGTGGCCATGACGAATTTGTTCCAACTGATTGATCCGAGCGCCAGCAATTATTCTCGCCGCTTCTACCGGGCGCTCAAGCAATGAGAACGCTTCCGAACAATTTTAGACTTGATGTCGCGGCGTCTCGGCCGAGCGCTACCGGATTCAAAATTATTTATGCGGCTTTCTGCCCAAAGCCGCTACGCCGTGCGTTCACGCTCATCGAACTGCTCGTCGTCATCGCCATCATTGCGATTCTGGCGGCGATGTTGTTGCCCGCGCTTTCCCGCGCCAAACAAAAAGGCCAGCAGGCGGTCTGCCTCAACAATCTCAAACAGATCGGCCTCGCGTTCGCGATGTATCTTGGCGACAACAACAGCCGCTTCGCCGACCGGCGCGATTTGAAAACTGCTTTGCCCGGCGGCTACAAACCGTGGGCGAGCTGGCCGGCCACGTCCGATCCGCGCGGTGGCTGGGCACCAATTGTCTTGAAAGATTCCGGCGCGAGCGACGCGCTGTGGTCCTGTCCGCTCGCGATCAATTCTCCCGTCGGCAACGTGGTGCAATCGTTGCAGCTCGGTTCCACCAATGCGTTGAATGCGCCGAGCGTCCGCTACTGGCTCTGGCGTTTTGACCGTCCAGATGATCCGGTGGGTTCGGAAGATTTTTGGGGCAAGACCGAAGCGAAGGCGGTCTCGGATTTGGTCACGGCGGCGCTGACCGACGCCACGCTGGGAACCGTCAATGGCGCGAGCGATGTGGAACTCGCGGTGGATCCGTATTTTCCCAGCACGATTCCGTCGGTGGACCCGGCGTTGAAAGGCCGGACGATCCACGCGGGCGGACGCTGTCGCGTTTTTCTCGACGACCATGTGCAGTTCATCAAGGACACGCGCACGCCGCTACAGTGAATGTTTTCGTCTGCTTTGGTTTCTGTATCGCCCCTCAATGGCCAAATTGTCGAGTGGTGGCGGTTTTCGCGCTGCGAAAACCAGCGCCGCGTGCAGCGGCGCAAAGCTTTTGGAGAGTGGACGATCTCCGTGCGCCCGTTCCGCCCGCTGCTGCGCGGGCGGAGTTCTCGCAGCGCGAGAACTTCCACCACTCGGACTGGGCAGAGATGCGCCATCTGGTTTCCGTTTGTAAAATCAAGTGTTTCCGTTGGGCGTTTTTTCTGCGATAGTTCGGCTTCCGTTTTTCATCGTGCAAATTTCATCCGCCATTTTTCATTGCAGCGCGCCGGATCTCGACGCGTGTCCCGACGAGTCGTTGCCGGAGTTCGCTTTTATCGGCCGCTCGAACGTCGGCAAGTCGTCGCTGCTCAATTTTCTCGCGGGCGAAGTGGGACTCGCGCGCGTCTCGCCCAAGCCGGGGTTCACGAAAATGATCAACATTTTCACGATGAACAAAACGTGGCGGCTGGTGGATTTGCCGGGCTACGGTTTTGCGACGGGCGCGAAGAAGGACAGCCAGCGTTTTAACAAGGCGGTGGCGAATTATCTAAAAAATCGCGCAAATTTGTGTCTGGTCTTTGCGCTGGTGGATTCTGGTTTGACGCCGCAGGACATTGATCTGGAATTCATCGAATGGCTCGCGCGCAACGCCGTGCCGTTCGTGCTGGTGTTCACCAAGACGGACAAGATCCCTCCCGTCGAAGCGCAGGCGAACATCGCCGCTTTCAAGGAACGCATCGCGGCGTGGTTCGTCGAGTCGCCAACGAGCTTTACGTGTTCCGCCAACAACGGACAAGGTCGCCAGGAGTTGCTCGGCGTGATCGAGGAGATGATGACCGCGATTCAGGCGGAAGCGGCGGCGGCGGAAAAAATCGTCGCCGAGAAGAAAAAGGCGCCGACGCGCAAACGCGGTCCCGATTTGCAACGGCCTTGGTAATTCAGCGAAAATAAATTTTCTGTTGGCACGCCGCCATGCGATGCCGTATTTCTTTCGCATGAAATATTCCATGCTTTCCATTTTGCTCGCGCTTGCCGTCGTTACCAGCGGTCGTATCAATGCTGCGGACGCGCCGGTCAACACGCTCACCGACTCCGAAAAGGCCGCCGGCTGGCAATTGTTGTTCGACGGCACGAGTTTGAACGGCTGGCATAATTTCAAAAAAGAAGGTGTGCGCCCCGGCTGGCAAATCAAGAACGGCACGCTGGTCTGCGTGGATCCGCACAACGCCGGCGACATCGTTACTTCAAATCAATTCGCCGCGTTCGAATTGCAACTGGATTACAACATCTCGGAGGGCGGCAACAGCGGCATCATTTTTCACGTCACCGATGAAGGCGGTGCGGTGTGGGCGACCGGTCCGGAATTTCAGTTGGAAGATAATAAAAAAGCGGCCGACCCGATCCGCTGCGGCTGGCTTTACGCGTTGTATCAGCCGCCGGTGAATCCTGATACTGGAGTGATACTGGACGCCACCAAGCCCGTCGGCCAGTGGAACCACATCCGCCTGCTGGTGACGCCGGAAAAGTGCGTGCACGAAATCAACGGTGTGAAATATTTTGAATACGTCATCGGCAGCCAGGATTTCAACGACCGTGTCGCCAAAAGCAAATTTGGCAAGATGCCGCTGTTTGCCAAATCAGCCGCCGGTTATCTCGCGCTGCAAGGTGATCACGGACAAGTTTCGTTCCGCAATATCAAGATTCTGCCGTTGGATAAAAAGTAAGCGCGCAATAATCCAGACATTTTTTTTGCGAACAAAAAAAATGCCGCTCCGGTTGAACTGGAGCGGCATTTTGCCTGAATAAAAATTATTTCCCCGCCGCGCCGAAAACGCTTTTCAACACGTCCGTCGTGCGCGCGACCGGATTGGCGCGGATATTTTTTTCCTCCTCGGCCACCATCTTGAACAGTCCATCCATCGCCTTGCTCGTGACGTAATTATCAACGTCCAATGGGCTGGTGGAGCCGCCGGACTTTCCGCCAAAGAGGCTGCCGAACGCGCTGACCGCTGCAAATTTCCCCGTCAACTCCTTGTAGCGCGCCGTCGCGCCGACGGAGTCCGTCGCCTTCTTCACGAGCGGCAAAAACTGCGCGTGCAAATTGGTTTCCGACGTGCGACGGAAAAATTGCGTCGCCGCATCGGGCGAACCCGACAGGATGTTGCGCGCATCGGTGATGCTCATTTTCTGGATCGCGTCGCCGAACACTCCCGCCGCCACCGGCACGGCTTTCTCCGCCGCGTGATTCATCGAGGCCACAAAATCATCCACCATCTGGCCCTGACCGGCAAGCCGCAGGCCGCTCTCCAATTTCTGCAACGAGCCGGGCAGCGGAATTTTCACGTTCGGGTTCGAGAGATAGCCTCCGTCGCGTCCGAGCGAAACGACGGCGTTCGAGACGCCTTTGCCCAATGCTTCCTTCAAACCGCCAGCGATTTTGTCTTCCGGCAGCGCGGCGATGGCGGCGCTCGCGGCGTTGGTCGAAGAAAAAACTTTGGTAAGCGAATCAAAGAATCCGGCGCGAGCCGAAACCGACACCAAGGAAATTCCAAGCAGCACGGACAGGGTTTTATTTTTCATAAATGTAAAATGAATTGTGGTTTTAGCGTGACAGCAACGGCTGCTGAATCAAGCGCAAAACAGGGTGTTGGTATTGCTTACGTCGGTTCCCTCTCCCTTGTTAGGGTGAGGGGTCAAGGCTCTCGATTATTCGTAGCCGACGATACTTGCCACGCTGCCCCCTCACCTCAATCCTGTCCCCCGCTGGGGGGATAGGAAGCCGGCACTCCATTTTAAAATCATTAGAAAAAATTCGCCTTCAAACTCGCGCGCAGTTCCGGCACTGTGTGGAAAATCTATGTCCGCCAAAACCAAATCCTTTGACCTGAATCAATTTCTCGCTACGCGCACCGACGCCGTCAATGCCGCGCTCGACAAATTTATTCCGAGCGAAAAAACCAAGCCCGCCACGATTCACAAGGCCATGCGCTACTCGCTGTTCGCGGGTGGAAAAAGAATGCGCCCCGCCGTGCTGCTCGCCGCTGCCGAGGCGTGCGGCGGCACGGATAAAGCCGCTATGCCGCTCGCGTGCGCCGTCGAATGCATCCACACCTACTCGCTCATCCACGATGATTTACCGGCGATGGACAACGACGATTTCCGACGCGGCAAGCCCACGAACCACAAAGTTTTTGGCGAAGGTATCGCCGTGCTCGCCGGCGACGCGCTGTTGACGCAGGCGTTTGAGATCGCTGCGCAGGCCGCGAGTTGGCCGCGTTATTCGCATCGCGATTTGGTTTTGGAAATCGCCAAAGCCTCCGGCTCATTGCAACTCGTCGGCGGCCAAGTCGCCGATCTTGAAGGCGAGAACAAAAAACTTTCCATCGCCGAATTAAAATTTATTCACGAACGCAAAACCTCCGCGCTGCTGTGCTGTTCCGTGCGGCTCGGCGGCATGAGCGCTAACTGCACGCCCGCGCAGCTCAAAGCCCTCACCGACTTCGGCTACAATGTCGGCCTCGCGTTCCAAGTCATTGACGACATCCTCGACGTGACGCAGACCAGCGAGCAGCTTGGCAAGACGGCGGGCAAAGATGTGGCCGTGCAAAAAGCGACTTATCCTTCCATCGTGGGCCTCGAAAAATCGCGCAAGATCGCGGCGGATTTGACGGCCAAGGCGTTTGCCGCGCTGAACATTTTCAAAGGCAAAGCCGTCGCCCTCGAAGCGCTGGCGGAATTTCTTTTAAAGCGGGAGAAATGAAAATTGACATCAGGCCCACTAAAGCTAGTTTGTGGGCATGAGCGTTCAACGGATTCATCTGCATTTGAGCAAGGAGTCGCTCGCCTTCGGGCAGCAGCTTGCGCGTAAAAAGAAAACCAGCATCTCCAAACTGGTCGAGGGATTTTTCATGGCGGGACGCAACCATGTCCACAGCGGGAAACCGTTTTCTGAACGCTGGGCGGGCAAGGTTGCCTTGCGCGTGCCGGAAAAATCTGACCGCCGGGGAACTCATCTCGCCAAAAAATACGCGTGAAAATTTTGCTGGATTGCGATGTGTTGCTGGACGTGATGGCGGGCCGGGAAAAATTTCTGGCCGATTCCGCGCGCGTGCTGGACGCCTGCGAGACCGGCAAAATTCGCGGCGCGATTGCCTGGCACACGCTGTCCAACGCCTATTATCTGGCCGCTGACGGTAAAAAGGCGCTGAAGTTTTTTGAGGATCTGCTGTCGTTTGTCGAAGTCGTCGGGGGCGATACGGAATCCGCGCGGGCGGCCATTCTTTCCGGCTTTCCTGATTTTGAAGACGCCCTGCAAAGCGTCTGCGCCGGAAGATTTGAGGCGGACTTCATCGTGACTCGCAACGTGAAGGATTACCGGCTCTCGCGAATCAAGGCGATTGCCCCCGCTGATTTCATCGGGAAAATATGAAAAGTGCGTGAAAAAAACTACTTGGCTGCGCCGTCGCCCGCGAAGCACCGGCGGAATTTCTGTTGAGGCGGGAGAATTGAAAATATCTTTTACAAAGTTCTTGTTGCTCATAGCGTTTGTTACACAAACATTGGTTGCCGCGCCGTCAGACCAGAAAATGCAAAAACAACAACTTGAAAGTTTGCTCAAAGCTATTCTGCCGTTTGGGGAAATGGTGCTGAAGAACCACGGCGAATTTATTCCTTACAGCGGAACAATGGGCATTGATGGAAAAATTAAGGACGTCGCAGGTTATACTGGCAATGAACATCCAAAGTCTATCGAGGTCATCAAGCTTTTGAAGGACTCATTTCGTCACTAAGGCGCAGCTGGAAAAATCATGGCGGGTTCTTTGGTATATGATGTTCGAGTTATTCCACCCGGGCAAAGTGAAAAGACGGATGCGATTCAGATTGATTTAGATCATATAGACGGAATGTCTGTGACAATGTTTTATCCGTATAAAATAGGTTCGGATAAGTAGGTGACATTCAGTCAACCATTTGCACAAAAGGGAATCGGAAGAATTTTCCCAAAGAAATAATTTTGTTCACTCCACCCGCCGGTTTACAGCTACGGCTTGAGTTTTTCCTTGAGCCTTTCGCGTCCAAGAATCCCAACGGGATTTCATCATTCAGCCCAGCGTTGACGGTCCGAGCTGGACGGGCTAGGAGCGGCTACGCTAGGTCAACGTCGCAAATAATCATCAACCCCAACGGGGTTGCATCAACGTTCCGCGACGAATGGATTCAACTCCTTCAGAGTTGGGTTCGTTTTATTCGCCGTCAACCAGCGTAGCCCCGACTGCGGCGGGGCAACGCTGGACTGAATGACATAATCCCCTCGGGATATTTTAATTGGTTTCACGACCTTCCTCACCTATGGCATCACCCCAAGGAGAAGACAAATCGCAGTCAGATTTCTGGTGCCTGAAAGATCTTCAGCCAGCCCAGTCACTCGATGTTTCAAAGACGCGGCGCGCTTTTCGCGCCGCGTGCGGCCTGCCGCGTTTCCATCGGCGCGCAAAGATAAATTATACTTTTCCCCAGCCCGCGTGACGGCGAGGAATTTTATTTGAATGAAATCAAATGGAGATTATGTTCGTGTCCATTGTGAAATCCTGTGTTTTTATTTTTGTCGTCGCCGTCTTGACCTTCGCCGCTGTATCCACCAACGCGCAGGTCAGTGTCTGGACTTACCACGCCAACAATCAGCGCACTGGATTGAACCCCAACGAGACGATCCTTAATCTCACGAACGTGAATTCGACGACGTTCGGCAAATTATTTTCCTATCCCGTGGATGGCTACGTTTACGCGCAGCCGTTGTATGTGCCGAACTTGAACATTCCGGGCCGGGGCTTGCACAATGTTTTCTTCATCGCCACG
>JANYFN010000206.1 GCA_025362675.1 Limisphaerales bacterium
GAAGCAGGCGTTTGTGCCGCTCTCCCAATCGCATCCGCTGCTCGCGGCGCAGTGGCATCCCACCAAAAACGAAAACGTCACGCCGGATGATGTGAAGGCCAACAACACTTGGCCGATTTGGTGGGTCTGTCCGAAGGGACATGAGTGGCAGGCGCGAACGTGGCATCGAACTCACCAAGGAAATGCCTGTCCGTTTTGCGCGGGCAAAAAGTTTTCGCCAGCGGATTCCTTGGCCGGGCGTTATCCGGCCATCGCTGCGGAGCTACATCCGACGAAGAATGGAGAGACAACGTCCAACAAGTTGTTTCATCGAAGCACAAAAATGCTTTGGTGGCGTTGTTCGAAAGATCCTTCACACGAGTGGAAGACGACCGTTGTTCGCCGAACTAGTAAAGGAACTGGCTGTCCGTATTGTTCAGGCCGCATCATCACACCGAAAACTTCTCTGGCTGGTCGCTATCCAAACCTCGCCGCTGAATGGAATCCTGACAAAAACGGCGACTTGAGAGCCGACCAAGTTGCTTCTTACAGCCACGACAAAGTGTGGTGGCAATGCAAATCAAACCCCGCCCACGAATGGCGAACAGAAGTCCGGTCACGAACGCAAAACCAAGACGTTGGATGCCCAATTTGCGGAAAGGAACTCGCGAAGCAACGCCGCCGGATTCCTCTTTCAGAGTCACATCCCGAATTGGTCAAAGAGTGGCATCACGCAAAAAATGCGCCACTTGAACCGCGCGACATCTTCGCCGGGAAAACAACAAAGGTCTGGTGGCGGTGCTTGGTTGATTCAAGTCACGAATGGCAGAGCACCATTGTGAACCGTGCGATGCGTGGGAATGGTTGCCCGTTTTGTTCAGGGCAATCGGTGAATTCACAAAACTCGCTTGCGACCCTTCGACCTGACATTGCAGACGAATGGCATCCAAGGAAAAACGAAAACCTCACGCCCGAAAAAGTGAGCGTGGGAAGTGCCCGAAAAGTTTGGTGGCAGTGCCTCAAAAATCCAGCACACGAATGGGAAGCAAGAATACAACCAAGAACAAAGCGCGGAAACGGTTGTCCGTTTTGTGGGACACGGCTAACCGTCGAAAAGTCTCTGGCGTTGATCCGACCTGAACTAGCTGCTGAATGGCATCCAACGAAAAACGGTTCATCCACACCGTCACAATCAGCGTTGCATCAGAACGGAAAGTATGGTGGCGATGCTCCAAGAATCCTGCTCACGAGTGGAAGACCAGTCCCAAGAATCGAAGCATTCTAAAGAACGGATGTCCTCTCTGCAAAGTAGGATGGACAGTGCCAGCAATTCGCGGATTCATTGACTCACTCAAGCACCACCTCAACATTTTCACGCCCGCCGAGCTTTATGTTTTGTTCCAGCAAAATGGTTTGTTGAGCGGCGACCGCAAGAGTCAGGCGTTCGTGGATGCGCTGGCGACGGGGCGGTTTCCGTTCGCGGAGATTGAGAAGTTTTGCAAAGGCGAGACGTCGCTGGTGGATTCGTTCCTCGCGGATTCATCGCTCACGCTGGAATCGCTGGACGAGGCGAAACCGGCGACAGAAGCGGAATTGGGCGCAGTCGGCGAAAGTCAGGAAGAAAGCGCGGAGCTGCCCTCGGCGGACACGGCGGACGTGCTGAAATCGTTGCAGTCGCCGGTGGTCGTTTCCGCCGATCAGGAGGCGATTGATTTCCTCGTGGCCTCGGCGCTGGCGAAAATCTGGAAGCACGCGTTTCGGAACGAGACCGCCGCCGTGGCGCAGGCGCGGGATTTCAAGGGCGACGCCTACGCGGAGCGGGTGCGCGCGGAATTTCTGGCGGAGTATGAGCGCGTGAAATCGCTGCCGATTCCGGCGGGCTATGCGTTCACGGTCGAGGGCAGACCGGCGTTGCCGAATCTCATGCAGCGGCTGGTGGCGTCGCGGATTCAGCAGAAACGGCGCGAGGGAAATTGGTCGGGCACGGGCGCGGGCAAGACGCTGTCGGCAGTGCTGGCCAGCCGCCTGGTTGGCGCGAAGCTCACGGTGATTTGCTGTCCGAACAGCGTGGTGGAGGGATGGAAGTCGGCGATTTTGAAAGCGTATCCCGACAGCCTGGTGGCAACGAAGACGTTCGCGCCGGATTGGACGGCCATTGCGGAAGATGCGACGGGCATCGGCAAGTCGGTGGCGGCGCAGCGTTATGTTGTGCTGAATTACGAGGCATTTCAGCAGGAAGATTCCGAGGGCAAGGTGCGGCAGTTCACGGAGCGGGAGACGATTGATTTCGTGGTGGTGGATGAAATTCATTTCACAAAACAGCGGACGGTGGAAAATCTTTCCAAGCGCAAGAAGTTGGTGACGGTGCTCATCAGCCTGGCCGCCGCCAAGCAGCCGCAGTTGTGTGTGCTCGGGATGTCGGCGACGCCGGTAATCAACAATTTGCAGGAGGGCAAAAGTCTGGTGGAGATGGTGTCGGGGCTGACGCACAACGACCTGAACACGCGCCCGACGGTGGCGCATTGCATGAAGCTGCATCAGCGGTTGGTGACGCTCGGCACGCGCTGGCTGCCGGAATACCAAACGGTGTGTGAACTCCAGACGCCGGAGGTGGATTGTCTACCCAATTTACCGTCCGTCAAATCGAAGCAGCCTCAAGAGCCAAAGAGGGTCAAGGCGGAGGCTTCCTTGGTTAAGGTAGAGTTCAAGCGGGTCCGGAAAACCTTTGGCTTAACCAAGGAATAGCTTAACCGGACCCTCTTTGCGTCAAGGAAGACCCTCTCCGAGACAACCTTAACCCTCTTTACGCGAAAGAGGACCCTCTTTGGGTCGTCCAGGGTCAAGGTTAACGCAAGGTGGCTACGACTTACGGCTGGCCGGGGCCGGCTAAGGCCATCTTTTCACCTCTTTAGCGGTGGCGGATGCGCGGCGGCGGCGGCTGGTCGGCGACCCTGCCGCGCTCCTTTTTCAGACAGGCTCTTAGACTTGGCTGAAGGAATGCTATACTAAGTCTATCCGGGCACAAACAACCAAGTGGCTAGTTATGGGCAAACACACGGGCTCCGGGGGTGTCTTATCAGTTTTGCCTAGGCGGGCCACTCAATAGAAAGAACTAAGTAACATGATAGCGAAACCGTCCATATCATTCCTTAACGAAGACAGTGATCCAAAGTTAGTGTTCGATACGAGCAACATAACCACGCAGATGAAGGATAACTTGAGTTATCCCACGCCCGCGCCGCCTTTGGCGGATGTCTTGGCAGCCAACGTCGCTTTCAGCACGGCGATGAGCGACGCCGCCAATGGCGGGACGGTCTTGACCAAGATCAAGGATCAGAAACGCGCGTTGCTCGTGGGGTTGCTCCGGCAACTGGCCATCTATGTGCAGTTGAAGTGTGACGGGGACGCCGCCAAGCTGCTCTCCAGCGGTTTCCCGATGCAAAAATCCTCCCGCACGCCGGTCGGGATTTTGCAGCCGCCCAACGAAATCACCCTCACGCAGGGTGCCCGCACTGGCTCGCTGAACGCGGTCGCCTCCTTGGTCAGTGGGGCGGCGAATTATAACTGGCGTTTGACGCTGGCCTCGGATCCGGAAACCGTGGTGCAGACGGATCAGACGACGGCGGCGCGCACGGTGTTTGAAAACCTCACGCCCGGGTTCATCTACCGGGTCGAGTGCAATGTGCTCGGCTCGGCCGGGTTGAGTGACTGGTCCAATGCCGTCAACCTCATGGTGGTGTAAGCTGGTTTAATTTGGTCAACTGGTTTCGCTGGAGTGGACCGGTTTGCCGACTAAGCACAACTAAGCCGGAGCGAGTAACCTCGTTCCGGCTTTTTTGTTATTATTCGTTTTGTGATCCGTCACCTAGGGAGCCGGCCCTGGGCAATGATAACAACGCGCCGTTGGTTCTCAGCAATCGACGGGCCAACGGCCCAACCTCATTCTAGCCTAGGCTAACGGCCTAGGTTCATAAATGTCGTAATTATTTAGGGCTGAAAGCCCGCCCTATCGCTCAATCCCAAACATAGCGTTCGTCTAATAGATCGGTCTTTCAGCCCTTATTTTGTTTCGCGGTCTGTTACCTAGGGCGTTGCCTTAGGCTATGATGGTGCCGCGCCGTTGGCGCTCAATATTGGCGGTGCCCCAAGCTAGCATGGTGACGCATCGTTGGCGCTTAATATTGGCGGTGCCCTAGGCTATCGTAATCCGCGTCGCTGGCGCTCAAAATTGGCGTTACCCTGGGCGATGATGTCGCGGCGTCATTGGTGCTCTGAGCCGGCGGGCCACGGCGCATCTTTTCCGTTTGATAGTTCGCACTATGTGCTAGATTGCGGCTGCACTAATACACCGATTCCGCCGCTTTTTGCGTTATCAAACAGCCATTTATTGATCTATGTTTTTAGCCATCGCCCGTCGGGCTATTTTTTTATTCGCCGCCTTGAGTTTTGCGGGTTTGGTGCCGAGTGCGCGGGCGGACTTGCAAACGGTCTGGCAGATCGGCGTGGATGATGATCCCTTCGCGGCGGGCTACAATCCAACGCAGGAATTTTCCTCGGAAAATTATATCAACGACGCGAAGCCCGGCCAGGTCACGCGGTTGCCGGGCGATCCGCTCTACGTCGCCACCAACAATCCCACCGCCGACGATGACTTCTACTGCGCGGGAACGTTTCCCGCCGGTTTCAATGGATTGACCAGCCCGCTCGTGGTGCCCAATCAAGAACCGGATAGCGCCTGGGAACGGGCCTTGACCGATAGTGACCTCACCAACCGCGTCCATTTTTTCATGAACAGTGCGCAGACGAATAAGCTATCGCGCTTGCGTTTGAGTTTTGAACTGGTGTGGGGCGGCTCGTGGAACAGTGTGCTCAATGACGTGGGCGAAGGGTTTGGCCCGCATGATATCGTGGTGCGATTTAGAAATGCGGCGGGAACGAATACGGTGTTGTTTCAAAAACGGGTGGAACGGGAGTCGCGCATCATCTTAGATTTTCCGGCCACGAATGTCTTAGCCAGTGCCGGACCGAACACGATTGAATTTGTCCGCACCGGGCCTTTCGCCGCGAACATCGGTTACTGGATTCAATTTGATTATCTGAAACTGGAAGCGAACACGAATGCGTTTCTGGATGCGGATGGCGATGGCTTGCCGCGCTGGTGGGAAGAGGAAAATCATTTGAGCGATACGAACGCCGCCGATGCTTTGAGTGATGCGGATGGCGACGGACTCACGGCCTTGCAGGAATATAACGGCGGCGTGAATTCGACTGATCCCAACCGCGCGGATTCGGATGGCGATGGCCTGAGTGATGGCGTGGAGCGCGCGCTCGGCACGAATCCGAATCTGATGGACACAGACGGCGATGGTTTGAACGACGGCGATGAAGTTCGCCTTGGCACCAATCCCCTGCTCGCGGATACGGATGGCGACGGCGCGAATGACGGGCTGGAAGTGCGGGTAGGGTCGAATCCATTGAGTGCGGCGAGTGTGCCGACGATTTTTCGCGGCGGCATCGGCATTCATTTTGTCTCCACGTCGGATGTGGATGGCACGCTCGGCACGAATGAATTGACGGGCGTGGTTCCGCAGACGCGCTGGAATGACACGATTCCCCTGCGCAATTATAATCGTCCCGCCGGCAACATCTCGCTCATCGCCGCGCCGCTGACGAATCGGCTGGTGCGTTGCGATGGCTTGGTGCTCACGAATCTGACTATCAATTGGACGAGCGATGCGACGTCGGCGAGCCATAACACGCTCTCGCCCGATGGCCGGTTGATGGATGGTTTCATCCGCGCCGATGGCGGCACGGAAGCGGTGTTGACCATCAGTAACATTCCGTTTGCGTCGTATGATCTGTTCGTCATGGTGGGCGGTGAAGATGACGCTGAACGAGGCCGGTTGCGGTTGAACAATCGGACGAACACGGATTGTTTTTTCAGTCCGCTCACCACGGCACCGCAGACCACCTTCGTGGAGATCAAAGCGGGCCTGACTAATTTTCAGCGCGGTAATTACATCCACTACACGAATGTGACCGGCAGCGTGGCCACGCTGGCCTTGACGAATATCAACACGTGGAGCGAGGGGATTTGCGCGGTGCAGATCATCGACCGCACACTCGACGCCGATGCTTCGGGCATTCCCGATTGGTATGAAATGCAATACGCGCTGGAGCCCGGTTCCGCCGCGCTCGCCGCGACGGATACGGACGGTGATGGTTTGACTAACTTGCAGGAATATCAGCTCGGCACGAATCCGCGTCTGGCCGATACGGATGGCGATGGTTTGAGTGACGGTATGGAAGTCGCGCTCGGAACCAATCCGCTCAATGCCGATACGGACGGCGACGGTTTGAGCGACGGCGCGGAAGTGAATGGAATCATGCCGTCGAATCCCAAACTCGCGGACTCGAACAACAATGGCGTGAGCGACTTCGATGAACTGGCGCAGAATCGCGATCCCAATTACAACCCCACGAGCAGTCCGACGTTTGTGGGCTACATTCCCTTTTATCGTTCGTCGCCGAGAAGTTGGGAATGGAATCTGGAGAACGTGCAGTTCGTTTGGAATCATAAAGCGGGCGCGCTCGCCCCGAATATCTGGGGCGAAGATCAGTTGGTCAGCTTTGCGGTGCGCAATCAAGCCACCACCGACTGGCGCACCTTTGGCATGGACCTGCGTTATGCCAACGGCTCGCTTTCCTATTTGTTTCATTCCGAACCCGCTGGTGGTTTTAGCGGGCCCGGCAATCCCGCGAATAATATCTGGGACGCAGATTACAGTGGTTCGCCGCCGGATCTGAAATCGGCGCTCGGCTTCAGCGGCTACGGCCCGGCCGATATTTCCGACCGCTTGAAATTCCGGCTCTACGCGTTGCGCGCCGCGAGCAGCAACTCGTGGACGGTCACTTTTGAGATCCGCAATCTTACGAGCAACACGGTCGTGCTCGCGCATTCCTACACGAATTGCACGGCGGCACCAACACTCGAAAACGCGAGCGTGGTCTGGCTGGATTACAACGGCAACACCAATGTTCCCAGCCTGGTGGTGCATCAAGGCGTGCAGATGTTTTTGACGACGAACCTGCTCGCGTCGTTGCCCGCCCTCGCCGCTTACAAGGATACGGATAAGGACGGCATGCCCGATGTTTGGGAAGATGCAAATGGGTTCAATAAATTTTCGGCCGCCGACGCCTTGCTGGACGCCGATGGTGACGGTCTGAATAATCGCGACGAGTATCTGGCGGGAACGAATCCGCGCAATGCCGATACGGATGGCGACGGCGTGAGCGATGGCGTGGAAGTGGCGAATTCATCCAATCCATTGCTCGCCACCAGCAAACCGGAACTGGCTGGCGTCACTTGGCCGAGCGGCGTGGATCTGGATGGCGATGGTTTGCCGGACGCGTGGGAGGTGCGGTATCGCGCTTTCAATTTACCGCCGAACGGCGATGCGGATGGCGACGGCGCTTCCAATTTTCAAGAAGCGAAATGGGGCACCGATCCGTTCAATTCCAATTCCGTGCCGCGCATCAGTCTCACGTCGCAAACGAACGACGCGATCGTGAACTGGCCGTTCATCGCGGGCAAAGATCAGCGCGCATTCGCCAGTTCGAATCTGATCAACTGGACGCAATCGGCCAGCGCGCCCCAACTCAACGGCGGCACCGCGAGTTTGCGTTTCACCAATCGCGTTCGCCTCGCGCCGAAAGAATTTTACCGCGTCAGCACGGATGACAAAGATAGCGATGGCGATGGCGTGCCCGACTGGGCCGAACTGGTGCTGGGCAGCGATCCGTTTCGCGCGGACAGCACGCACACCGCGATGCCGATCATCAATAGCAATGGCGTGGTGACGGGCAGCGTCGCGGGTGATTACGCGACCTTCGTCGAGCAACTGCGCGGCGGTCCCGCCGGCACGAACAGCGTGACCCGCGCTCAGGCCGCGAGATTATTGCAACAGACCACCTTTGGGCCGACGACGCGCGAACTGGACCGCGTGCAACAACTCGGATTAGCCGCGTGGATCAACGATCAGATGACGAATCAACCGGCGACGCGCCACCGGAAATATATCGAACAGATTTACGGAGATTTTTACGCCGCGCACACCGATCACAGTTACGACTTCAATGATCAGTTTTTTTATATCTACGGCAACAATGTCACGACGCCCTTCGCCCGCGCGGCCATCGGCGGCCCGGATCAATTGCGGCAGCGCGTGGCGTTTGCGTTGAGCCAGATTTGTGTGGCCTCGCGGCGCGATCCGAATCTCGCCGACTTTCCGAAGGCGATGACGGATTTTTACGACATCTTCGTGCGCAACGCGTTTGGCAATTACCGGGATGTGTTGCGCGAGGTCGCGTTCCATCCGGTGATGGGTCGTTACTTGAGTTCCATCGGCAACCAGAAAGCGCGCCCGGAGATCAATCAGTATCCCGATGAAAATTTTGCCCGCGAAGTGCAACAATTGTTCAGCATCGGCTTGTGGGAATTGAACCTGGACGGCACACGCAAACTGGACGTGAATGGCCAACCCATCGCGACGTATGTCAACGGCCAGATCACAGAGTTCGCCCGCGTGTTCACTGGTTTATGGTTCGGCGGTCAACCTTGGGGCGGCGGCGGTTGGAATGATGAAGACAACGCGACCCCGATGCAGTTATGGGCGGAGAAACATGATTTCGGCGCGAAGAATTTGCTGAAAGGTTTTACGATTCCGGCCCGCGCCCCGACGGTGGAGAACGCGACGCGCGACGTGGATGATGCGTTGCGAAATCTTTTTGAACATCCCAACTGCGCGCCATTCATCAGCCGGCAGTTGATCCAATTTCTCGTCACGAGCAATCCTTCCACCAACTACATCGCCCGCGTGTCCGCCGTTTTCGTCAATAACGGCGCGGGTAAACGCGGTGATCTCGCCGCCGTGGTGAAAGCGATCCTGCTCGATTCTGAAGCGCGCGACGTGCGGTGGTCGGCGGGTGCGCCTGAATTTGGCCGCTTGAAAGAACCGATCCAGCGCGCGATGGCGATTGCGCGCACGGGTCATCTGGAAAAATATCCCGACCTCGTCTGGTGGATGTGGGGCGAGTTCAACGCCACCGCGTTTCAGGAACCCCTGTTCTCGCCGAGCGTGTTCAACTTTTTCCGCCCCAGTTATCAGCCGCCCGGTTTGCTCACGGCCAATGGCCTTGCCGGTCCGGCGTTCCAGATCGTAGATAGTTACTCATCCATTTCTTTTCCGAACAAGTTATGGGAAATCACCGAGCAAGGTCTGGTGGAGTATGGCAACTACGCCTTTGCTCCCGACTATGCCGACCTGGTTCCGCTCGCGTCAAACACCCCAGCGTTGGTTGACGAAATTAATCTGCTTTTCTGCGGCGGTCAGATGACGGCCAGCACGCGGGATAATATTCTCAACACTTTGCAACAAGTTCCGACTTACGACGCGCTGCTGCGCACGCGGCTGGCAGTGTATCTCGCCGCGACGTGTCCCGAAGGAGCGGTGCAACGATGAAACACCAAGCACCAACTTCCAAGCTCCAGAGAAACACCAAGCGTCAAGCTCCAAGGCGTGCCGAGAGCTTGTTTGAACTTTGGAGCTTGAAGTTTCTCTGGAGCTTGGTGCTCGGAATTTGGAGCTTTATTTTATGAAACCCCTTTCACGTCGCGGATTTTTGAAACAGCTTAACTGCGCGGCCATCGGCTCTTCCGCCATCCTCAACACCTTGCTGAATCTGCGGCTCGCCAACACGGTTGCCGCGCAAAGTCTGCCATTGGACAACAAAGCGCTCGTCTGTCTTTTTTTGAGCGGCGGCTGCGATTCATTCAACTTGCTCGTGCCCTATGAGCAGACGCGTTACAACACTTACGCCATCACGCGCGGCGCGTTCGGCACCAGCGGCGGTTTGGCGCTGGATCGGAATGCGATCCGCCAACTGGCCGCGCCCGCCAATGATTTTGCGCTGCATCCCTCGTGCGCCAATCTGCAACAGATGGCCAATGGCACCGGGGTCTTCGCCGGGAAAAAGCGCCTCGCCTTCGTCGCCAACATCGGCACGCTCATCCAGCCGATCAGCAAGACGCAGTTCAATAATTGGGAAAATGGAAATGATTTTGCGCTGCCCGTGCCCAAGGCGCTTTTTTCGCACAGCGACCAGATTGAGCAATGGCAGACGGCCTTGCCGCAAGGTATGGCGCAACTCAACGGCTGGGCGGGACGCTGCGCGGATGTGTTGAATAGCTATTACAATACCGGCGCGACTTCGATGAGTATTTCGCTCGGTGGCAACAATGTTTTCCAGGTCGGTAATTCGACGCAGCAGTTCGTCATCACGCCCAATGGCTCGCTGTCGTTCGAGGGCGATACGGGCGGCGTGAATAATAATCCGCTCCAGTTAAAAAATGCGGGGCTGCGCAGCACGCTCGACCAACATTACACGAACCTGCTCACGGAAAGTTTTTCGCAGATCACCAAGCAGAGCGACGGCATGCAGCTGTTGTTTCAAGCGCAATTTGATTCCGCCAACGCCAGCCTCGGCACCGTTGTGGACGCGCTGTTTCCGGCAAACAATTACCTCGCCACCACGCTCAAGGCCGTGGTGAAGACCATCAAGATCCGGTCGCAACTCGGCTTGCGACGCCAGACATTTTTCATCAATTACGGCGGCTGGGATCATCATGGTGAATTACTCAACACCGAAGCGGGCATGCTCGCCGGCGTGGATGCTGCGCTCGGCGCGTATCAACAAGCGCTCGAACTACTCGGCCTCGCCAGCGATGCCATCACCTTCACCGCCTCGGATTTCGGACGCACGTTGCGCTCGAACGGGCGCGGCACCGATCACGCGTGGGGCGGCAACGCCATGGTGTTCGGCGGACCGGTGGATGGCGGGAAAATTTTCGGCACCTATCCCGATCTCACACTCGACGGCCCGGATGACGTCGGCCACGGCGGACGTTTGCTGCCCAGCACGCCGGTGGATTTGTATTTCGCGGAAATGCTGCGCTGGTTCGGCGTGACGCCCGGGAATATGAGCTATGTGCTCCCGAACATTGCGAATTTTTGGAACCCCACTTCCACCGCTGCGCCGCTCGGTTTTGTTAAGCCTTGAACCGCACATCAAAAATTCTGCTCACGGTCGTCCTGCTGATCTTGCTCGGCTGGTTTTTCATTTCCACCCGATCCACGACACCAGAAGTAGTCCGTAAATCTGGCGACGCTTCGCCAGTAAAAACGAATACCAGTATTGCTCTTGAAGCCGCAAAAGCAACGGCGTCGGCGCGGACGAATACCCCCGCGAAAGCCGAATTGTTGATGGGAGAAACCATCTTGCGCGGCTATGCCACATCGGCCTCGACGCCGGAAAACGATCTAACATTGATGTCGCATCTCATGGACAATTTCATGTTGCTGGTCAAATCAGCCACGGACCGACCGATGAGTGCAAATGAAGATTGGGCCAATGCCTTGCGGGGAAACAATCCGGCGCACGAACGTTTTTTGCCGGACCAGCACAGCGCGCTGAACCCCGCTGGCCAGTTGGTGGACCGCTGGCAAACGCCGTTATTTTTTCACGCGCTCGGCGGACACCGTTTCGAAATCCGCTCCGCCGGTCCCGATAAAAAAATGTGGACCGACGACGATCTTCATCGCAATGCGGACGGTTCTTTTCGGCGCGGAGCAAACTTAAATGCCGCGAGTCTGTTTGACTCCGCTGGTTCCCGGCCCATTCCGAAATGACCCGCAGTGGGTAGGACGTCGCGACCGCGACGCTTCGTGGTGGTCGAGCGGCAGCTCGACCCTACCAGCAAAGATATTCCTCAAAAAATTTCTTCATCTCCGCTTAAGGTAATTTCTGCGAACGTGACGCCACGGTGCGGCTGTGTTAAAAATTCTCGCGCCCACAAACCATGCGAATTCTCATCGTCGAAGACGAACCCGATCTGCTCGCGAGCCTCGCCCAGGCCTTGCGCGAGGAAGGTTACGCCGTGGACACCGCCGACAACGGCGATGATGGTCTCTTCAATGCGGAGGGCACGGACTATGACGCCATAGTGCTCGACGTGATGTTGCCCGGCATCGACGGCTGGGAAGTTTTGAAGCGTCTGCGCAAAACCAAAAAAACTCCCGTGCTCATGCTCACCGCGCGCGACCAGACGCGCGACCGCGTGAAAGGTCTCGACACGGGCGCGGATGATTACGTCGTCAAACCGTTTGATCTCGCTGAAGTTTTCGCGCGACTCCGCGCCATCATCCGCCGCAGCGCGAACAAGACGACTAACGTCATCGAAATCGGCGAGGTGAAAATTGACACCGCCGCGCGCAATATTTTTCTCAAGCAAAAGCCCGTAGAAATCACGGCGCGCGAATATGCGCTCGTGGAATTTCTCGCGTTGCATCGTGGCGAAGTCGTCACCCGCACGCAACTTTACGAACATCTCTTTGATGAGAATGAAAGTTCACTTTCCAATTTGTTGGATGTTCACGTTTCAAATGTGCGCAAAAAACTCGGTGCGGAATTTATCGCCACGCGGCGCGGCCACGGCTACTGCATTGAGTAAATGAATGTTTTCAAATCCATCAAGTGGCGGTTGCAACTCTGGTATGGCCTGATCCTCGTGGTCGTGCTGGCGGGGTTTGGTATCACCGCCTATCAACTCGAAAGCAATCGGCAGTTCCGGCGGATTGATGATGAATTGCACAAGCGCATTGGTATCATTGGCAATGCGCTCCACGGCCCGCCGCCGCGCGGTCCGCAAGGCGGCGGACCGCGTTTTAATCCGCCGCCGCAGGGTGAGGATTTTCCCGATGACGGCCCGCCGGGACGAAACCGTCGTCCGCCCAGAGAATTTCACCTGCCGGAAGCTGATGCACATTTTTTTGACGCTAGTGATCCAAACCGATTTTATTTTCGCATCACCGGTCGCGACGGTGTGGAACTGGCGCGGTCAACCAACCAACCCAATTTGATGCCTAAACCCACCTCGGTATCTCCTAGACCGCAAGCCATAAACCGGATAGAGCACGTTTTTCCAGAGCCCGAGTTTCTCAAAAAAAATTCCAAACCGAACGCGCCGGTCAACTTCAATGATTACCGCGAAACGGCTGATGGCCTACCTTCGGGTGAAATGATCTGGGTCGGCTGTTCCATCGCGCCAGAGTTGAAAGAACTGCGCCGTGCAAAATTAAATCTGATTGGCGTCGGCAGTTTGATTTTATTTTTCGGCCTCGTCGGTGGCGGGTGGTTGGTGGCGCGTTCGCTGCGGCCCATTTCTGAAATCAGCGCGACGGCGGTGAAAATTTCCGCGGGCGATCTTTCGCAACGCATCAACGTGGCCGAAGCAGAAAGTGAACTCGGCCAGCTCGCGGCGGTTTTGAATTCTACTTTCGCGCGACTCGAAACGGCCTTTGCGCAGCAGAAACAATTTGCTTCCGATGCGGCGCATGAATTGCGCACGCCCGTTTCCGTCATCCTCACGCAAACGCAAACCTCCCTCGCCCGCGAACGCGATGCCGCCAGTTACAAACAGACCGTCGAGGCCTGCCAGCGCGCGGCACAGCGGATGCGGAAATTAATCGAGTCGCTGCTCGCCCTCGCACGGTTCGACGCCGGCCAGGAAGTGTTGCAGCGGTCGCAACTTGATTTTTCAAAAACGATTTCTGACAGTGCGGAACTGGTGCAACCGCTCGCGGATGAACGCGGCGTCAAAATATTGGTTGAAGCTAAACCCATTGAAATCATTGGCGATTCTGAGCGGCTCGCGCAAGTCGTCACGAACCTGCTGACGAACGCGATCCAATACAATCAGCCCGGCGGTGAAGTGCGCGTGAAGCTGGAATCAAAAAACGGACTCGCGGTGCTGATGGTGGCGGATACCGGCGCGGGCATCGCTCCGCAAAACCTCGCGCGCGTGTTTGACCGTTTTTTTCGAGCCGATTCGTCCCGCACTGGCGCGGGTAATTCTGGACTTGGTCTGGCGATCTGCAAGGCCATCGTGGAGGCGCACAGCGGAACAATCGAGGTGGCCAGCGGGGAAAATGTCGGAACGACTTTTACGGTGCGGCTGCCGGTGGGTTGAAAATAAAACGGCGCAGGCTTTGGGAAATCCTGAGCTGAACGAATTTTTACCGCGACTGAACCGGTTTTAATCAAGCATCAACGGGGCAAATATCGGCAGTAGTTTATCATTTTCTTCCAGCGCCGCCGCGAGCGCATCCAGCTCAGCGCCAAGTAATTTCCCATCGCCGTTGACATCGAACCGGGCGATTTCTTGATGGAGCGCGACCACCCATAAACTCACCTCCGAGGCCTCCGAAAGTGTGAGCGATCCTTTATTATTTTTTCCGATCAGCGGCGAGGCGTCGTGCCGGAGCGCATCGACCAAGGCAATTTGTTCGGTCGCATCCAACTGGCCATTGCCCCGAACGTCGAAGGGCGATACTGCGGAATAAAACTGCGCAGCACGGGCGACGACCGTGTTGATCAGCGTGTCCACCGGACGCGGCGACTGGGGATTATGCACCACGGCGGGAAAACTTTTGGCGGTGCTGACCGGTGCATCGGCCCGCCCAGCTGACGCTGGATTGGAACGATTTATTTTTTCTGTGGTTAGGGCGGTGGCAAAGGTCGGTTTGGCAGACTTGGCCTTGGCGACGAAAGCGATTTGGTCGGCACGCGATGTCGGCAGGGGGTTGGCTGGTTTGGCGGACTGATTAGCAACCACGTTGGTCGCAGTTTGACGCGAACCAGAGGTGGTCACTTTTTTGGCTGACACCGTGCGAACGGCTGCGGCGCCCGCACTTGGAGTGATGGCGGGCGGCGTGGCAGCGGGCTGAGCGGGGGTCGGTTCAGTGGTGGAGCCAACGGAAGTAACAAGCGACTGGGCCGGGCTGTTATTATTCACGGGCCCCGACGCGGGCACTGGGACGGTATAAATAATGTCATCCGAGAATGCGCTTTCATTTCCATCCGCATCGTAGGTCGTGACTGCAAGATGATACGTCTGGCCCGCCACAAGTCCGTTAATGGTGGTGCTCGTCATTAAATTCCCAACGTTGAAGGCAGTCGTATAAACGCGGTTGGCTGAGCCATAATGTATTTTGAACCCGACAACCGCCGGGTTGGTGCTCGGCGTCCACGCCAGAGTCATGCTCAGCCCAACCGTTGGTAACAAAGCAAGCAGCGCGATGAAAACCAGCGCGCGGCAGAAATTTCCCAGAGCGTTGGCCTTCTTTGTTTTTTCGGTGGCTAAATGTATGTTCAAAATATTATTTCAGAGGTTTATTGTTTAGGACAATCAGTCCATCCGTTTTATCGGCGAAAAAATTCCTCAATCCGAGGTCGAGAAAGGTGACAAAGGAAATCCCGTTCGTCGATTTTTCTTTTGGAAAAATTTCAATGGGCTGCAAACGGAAGCAGTCATTTCAAAACTGGCAGGGGCGGCGGCTGGCACCGACATCGGTTGCAAATAAATCTTGCGACTAGCTAAGATGCTTAGGCTGACAAAAGCCCAATCATATTTGCCCACCTTAAAAACAAATCACCGTCAGCTGCTTCGGCCCATGCGCGCCCAAAACTAAAATGCGTTCGATGTCCCCCGTGCGGCTCGGCCCGGTGATGAAGGAAATCATGCTGGGATAATTCGCCCCGTATTTTTTCTTGAGCAATTCAAACGCAGCGGGCAAATCCGCAACGAGTTGATCACGGCGGGCGAGCACGACGTGATGCGGCGGCAATACCGATAACGCGCGCCCGCCCGCGCTGCGATTCGTCACCAGCACGCTGCCAGTTTGGGCGATGAACGCGTCGCACTCGGAAATTCCCGCGTCACATTTTTCGAGTTCGGTCACGTCGTAATTTTTGTCCGTGCGGAGCAGCGGCAGATTGAGCGACGGACAGATAACGTTGGTAAGTTCTCCGGAATGAAGCGCGATGCGTTTCCAGTTTTCCCGGTCGCGCAAAGCAACGATCGCCGACCGCGCCTCGTCGGCAGAATTGAGCAATTGAAAATCCGTTTTAAGTTCAACCGAGTTTTTCGCGAACAGCGCCAGTTGCTCATCCACACTGTCGCCAACGAGCGGCAGCCACTTACGCGGACTGGAAATTTTGGGATCAAAAACAGCCGGACGTTTTCCATCGCCATGTGCGCCCGGACGGTGCGCCTCGACTTTAAGCGCTTCGCGGATGCGGCCTAGAATTTTTTCGCGTTCGCTCATTTCCGGTTCCTCCACCAATCCTTGAATGATTCTTCCGCGAGCGGCGGCAGTTCACGCGATTGCGTCCACGGCTTCACCGGATCAAGCGGCGTGCGGTGCAGCAAAGTTTGTAGCGGCTGAAATAATCTTCCGAGTTCCATTCCGAATTTCCACAGCGTCGGCCGACTCGCACCAAACGCGAATAACTTGAACGCTATTTTTTCGCCGAACGATGGTTTTTGTTTCACCGCATTACGCCGGTTTTGCAGCAGGTGATGGTGCAGATCAATTTTCACCGGACACGTCTCGGTGCACGCGCCGCACAATGAACTCGCGCCAGAAAGATGTTTCCAATCTTGCAAACCGCGCAGATGCGGCGTGATGACGGAACCGATCGGCCCGCTGTAAGTGGTGCCGTAAGTGTGGCCGCCGACGTTGCGGAAAATCGGACAGACGTTCAGGCACGCGCCGCAGCGGATGCAGGAAAGTGCATCGCGCTGTTCAGCGTCAGCGAGCAGTTCGGTGCGATGATTATCGAGCAACACGACGTGCCATTCTTCCGGGCCATCCGACTCGCCGGGCTGACGCGGTCCGGAATACATCGTGTTGTAACACGTCAATGCCTGACCCGTGCCCATCGTCGCGAGCATTGGCAGAAACAGCGCGAGGTCGGAAAGCTGCGGTAAAATTTTCTCGATGCCGATGAGCGAGATCATCGTCTTCGGCAGCGCGGCGGTGAGGCGGGCGTTGCCTTCGTTTTCCGTGATGGAAATCATGCCCGTCTCGGCGATGGCGAAATTCGCGCCGGTGATGCCGATGTCTGCCGTGAGATATTTCGACCGCAGCGCGCGCCGCGCAATCATCGTGAGTTCTTCGGGATCATTCGTGTTAGCACTGCCAAGTTCGCTCTGAAACAACACATTGATTTCGTCCCGCGTCAGATGCATCGAGGGGAACACAATGTGATACGGCGCTTCCTTGCGAAGCTGCACGATGAGTTCGCCCAAATCCGATTCGACCACGCGCAGCCCGACTGCTTCCAGCGCGTCGTTCAAATGAATCTCCTCGCTCGTCATCGCCTTGGACTTGATGACCGACTTCGCTTTTTTGTCGGCGACAATCTGCAAAACAATTTCCCGCGCCTGCGCCGCGTTGCTGGCCCAATGCACCTTCGTCCCGCGTGCTTCAATCTTGGCAACAAATTCTTCGAGATACTTGTCGAGGTGATTGACGGCTTCCCATTTCGTCTCGGCGGCAAGTTGACGTGCGCCCTGCCAGTCTTGAAACGACGCCTTGCGCTTGTCGCGGACAATCTCGTAATTGCTCAACGCCGTGCGGATGATTTTGCGATGCCGCAAATCTTTCGACATCACGCTTGCGGCAGTTTTGAATTGGGAAACAAAACTCATTTCAATTTTTTATAGCCATTGATTCTAATTCAAAGTCTTCGCTTGCTGTGAATGATAATATCAACATTTCGTTTGATCGCATACGCAGTTGCAAGCGAAATGCTTTGATCAAAATGTAAATTCTCATTTTCAATAATTGCTTCCTTTCGCTCGAAGCCCGGAACTTCTGAAACGTAATAAATCGAAGACAAATCGTTCGCCTCATCTTGGCCAATTTGACCAACAACAAGTTGGATTGATTCAGGAGTTATTACAATAGTTTGCTCTTTTTCTTTGGCTCGTTGAAGAATTTCAAGTCCTCGGCGATGAAATACTTCATTTGAAAATCTGCAAATGTCGGAAAACACCCATTCACAGATTGGCTTCTGAACCCACTCGGCAAATTTATCAAATTGCACTGAAACAGGAACAAATGGCTCAAGCGGATTATTAAGGTTTTCATGCTCTTGTTGCAAAAAACCAAGCCATCCCTTGTAAGAAGATTGCAAATGCGGTTCTGCGGGCATTGCTTTTTTGAAGAACTTCCAATTTTCCTCTGAAAGAGCCGGAAAAGTAATCGCCACAAAATTATGAACAACTTCTTCAACCTTTTTTCGCGGAGCGTAACCACCTGGCCAAAATCCGGACTTAGGAGTTTTGGGTGACGGTTTAATGTATCGGACTCCGTCAATTTCAAATGCTAAATCAACAATTGGAACTTTGGCTTTATGTTCAGGAACGAGTTCGCTGCAAATTTGTTTGAGCATCCGTGACACGAATCCATGCCAAGCATCTCTTAATTTTTCCCCGCTTGAAAACCCGCGACTCAAATTAATGGGGATTTCCTCAAAGTTGGAAATAGTCCAATTATCATACCCATTCGACATGAAATAGATTCCACCACAAACAAGCCAGTCAATCCTGTCATTGTAATTTTCTTTGTGAACGCATCGAACACAGATTTCCTTGAATTCATCTGGTAATAATGCCGTGTAGCCAGTGTTAAGAATCACTAAGACGCGCACCGGTTGAGGATTAAATCGTAACGCTGTGGTTTCTAGTTGTTCTGCAGCCTTTCTTACATGACTCTCAACCGGACGTGCAAGTGCGTTGTAGTATAACTGCTGGTTAACTTTGTCGAGCGATCCTGGACGAATGACAACGACAGAACTATTTGGTTGTTGCTGTCGGAAAATTTCTGCAATTTTCTTTTGGCGCGTGG
>JANYFN010000209.1 GCA_025362675.1 Limisphaerales bacterium
AGTTGCTTGTCCAAGGCATCGACTTCGGGGTCGCGCTGGTGGTGTTGTGGATGTTTGTCTACAAGCCGATTTTTAAAATCTTGGACGCGCGCAAAGCGAAGATTGCCGAGGGCATCGCCAACGCCGAGAAAATCAAAATCCAACTCGCACAGACCGAGGCGGATCGTCAAAAGACGCTGGCGGAAGCTGGTGATTTGGCGAACAAGATCATCGCCGACGCCCGCGCTGCTGTCGCTCGCGTGACCGAAGTGGAAACGCAAAAAGCCGTCACTGCTGCCGAACAAATTGTCGCCAAAGCCCGCGAAGCCGCCGCGCAAGAACGCGCCGCGATGCTCGCTGAATTGAAGCGCGAAGTCGGTCGTTTGGTGGTGCAAACCACGACGACGGTTACCGGGAAAGTTCTCACGGCGGACGACCAAAAACGTCTGGCGGAAGAAACCCAAAAGCAACTCGCTTGATCTGAAGCTGGCATGAAGATTTCCAAACAAGCCCAACGCGACGCACGCCAACTATTCCGCAGTTCCACGGTGAACGGCGTTTTGGATGAAGCGCGCGTAAGCCAAGTGGTGAAGCTGCTGGCGGAAAAAAAGCCGCGCGGTTATGTGGAAATCCTTTCGCGCTTGCATCGTTTGGTGCAATTGGATGTGGCCAAGCGCACAGCCAAAGTGGAGAACGCCGTCGAGACTTCGCCTGAACAGCGCGCGAGCATCAAGGCGAGCTTGGAAAAACAATACGGCACGAATCTGGAGATTTCCTACGGCATTAACCCGAAGTTGCTCGGCGGTTTGCGGATCCAGGTCGGCAGTGATCTTTACGACGGCAGCGTGAAAACGCGTTTGGAAAAATTGGCGCAGAGTTTTTAATTGAATTTCCCCTATGAGTAATTTGTTGCAAGAAATCGAAGCCCAGATCGCCGGTGCAAAAACCGCGACGGCAAAACAGAATGTCGGCACCGTGCGCGAAATCGGCGACGGCGTGGCGAAGATCGAAGGCCTCACCGACACGATGTTGAACGAGATGCTCGACTTCGGCGGCGGCGTGGTCGGCCTCGCGCTGAACCTCGAAGAAACCGAAGTCGGTGCCATCATTCTCGGCGACTACACGAAGATCAAAGAAGGTTCCGAAGTCCGCACCACCGGCAAATTGCTCCAAGTGCCGGTTGGCAAAGGAATGCTCGGCCGCGTGGTCAACACGCTCGGCCAGCCGATTGACGGCAAGGGGCCGATCAAAGAATCCGCTTTCTATCCCGTTGAAAAAATCGCGCCCGGCATCATCCGCCGCAAACCCGTGAGCCAGCCGGTGCAGACCGGCATCATGGCGATTGACGCGATGGTTCCGATCGGTCGCGGACAACGCGAACTCATCATCGGTGACCGTGGCACCGGCAAAACGACCATCGGCGTGGATTGCATGATCAATCAGGCGCGCATCAATCTCGCTGCCGAGAAATCTGGTGAAAAAGATTTCCGTCCGATTTACAGCATCTACGTTGCGATTGGCCAGAAGCAATCCAACATCGCCCGTGTAATCGCAGTTCTCGAAGAAGCTGGTGCTTTGCCTTACACCGTGATCGTTGCGGCGTCCGCTTCCGATTCCGCCACGAACCAATACCTCGCTCCGTTCGCTGGTGCGGCAATCGGCGAATGGTTCATGGATAACGGCATGGACGCATTGATCATTTTTGATGATTTGTCCAAGCACGCCGTCGCTTACCGTCAGGTCGCGCTCATCTTGAAACGTCCGTCCGGTCGTGAAGCGTATCCCGGCGACGTATTTTATCTCCACAGCCGTTTGCTCGAACGCTCGGCGCGCGTGTCCGAAAAATACGGCAACGGTTCGCTCACGGCGCTGCCCATAATCGAAACGCAAGCGGGCGACGTTTCTGCGTATATTCCGACGAACGTGATTTCGATCACGGACGGCCAGATTTATCTCGAAACTGATTTGTTCTATCAAGGCATCCGCCCCGCAGTTTCCGTCGGTCTCTCCGTGAGCCGCGTCGGTTCCGCTGCGCAGATCAAGGCGACGAAACAAGTGGCTGGTCGTATCAAAGGTGACTTGGCCCAGTTCCGTGAATTGGCTGCCTTCGCGCAGTTCGGTTCCGATCTCGATGCCAAGACGCAGGCGTTGCTCGAACGTGGCAAGCGCATCGTGGAATTGTTCAAGCAGAACCAATACAACCCGCTGCCTGTCGAAGTGCAGGTGCTGGTGCTCTGGTCAGTGCAGAATAATTTTCTCGACGACGTCGCCGTGGAAAAAGTCAAAGATTTCCAGGGCAAGCTGGTTGATTTCTTCCAGACCCGCAAAGCCGAAGTGCTCGCAAAAATCCGTAATGAAAAAGCCATCAATGACGCGCTCACGGCGGATTTGAAAGCGGCGATCACGGAATTCAAGCAGTCTTACCGCTGATATTTCATGGCCAGCACGCGCGACATACGCCGACGAATCAAGTCGGTCAAGAACACCGCCCAGATCACCAAGGCGATGCAGATGGTGGCGGCGGCGAAGATGCGTAAGGCTCAACAAGCCGCGCTCGTCGGTCGCCCTTACGCCAAGCTGCTCAACGTCATGATGGCGGAAGCGGCCACCGGCACGGTGGGTTTTGATCATCCGCTGATGCAATCGCGCCCGGTCGGCAAACGCGCGGTGGTTGTCGTGGGATCGGATCGCGGTCTGTGCGGTGGTTTGAATGGAAATCTTTTTCGCGAAGTCACCAAGCTGGACAAGAATATTACGGTGTTTGTGACCGCCGGAAAAAAAGCTTCACTATTTATCGCGCGCACGAAACGCACGCTTGCGGCGGAATTTTCCTACAAAGACACGCCGGAATTTGCCGAGGCGCGTGCGATTTCCAAGTTCGTGCAGCAATTGTTTTTGAAGGGCGAAGTGGACGCGGTGGATATTTTGTATCCGCGTTTCATCAACACGTTGACGCAGCAGCCATCGCTCGTGCCGTTTTTGCCGATCGGCAAATTATCCGCCGTCACGGCTGGCTTGAATGCGCCAAAAGATGAATTGTCGAACCACGACACGGCGGAAATTTTTGAGTTCGAGCCAGACGAGGAAACCGTGCTCGGCCAGTTGCTGCCGCACAGTTTGAATTTTCAGATGCACCAGATTTTGCTGGAGACGAAGGCCAGCGAACAGAGCGCGCGCATGGTGGCGATGAAAAACGCGACGGACAACGCGAAGCAGATCATCAAGGATCTCACGCTCGAATATAATAAATTGCGGCAGGCGAATATCACGAAAGAATTGTTGGAGATCACCACCGCACAGATGGCGATCAGTTGAAATCAAATCAAATTTTTTAAGCACATGAGCAAAGGCAAAATCGTTCAAATCATCGGCCCCGTTGTGGATGTCGAATTCACCGGCGCCCTCCCCGCGATTTACAACGCGCTGACCCTCGAATACGACCTGCCGGGCCAGGGCAAAACCAAATTGACGCTCGAAGTGCAACAGCACCTTGGCGATGGTTGGGTGCGCACGGTCGCCATGAGCACCACCGAAGGCCTCAAACGCGGTTACGAAGTCACCGACACGGGCGCGCCGATTTCCATGCCCGTCGGTCAGGGCGTGATGGGTCGCGTGTTCAACGTCACTGGCGAACCCGTGGACGAACAAGGCCCGGTGAAGGCCGATAAATATAATCCCATTCATCGCGCCGCGCCCGCGCTCGTGGATCAATCCACCAGTCCGCAGGTTTTGACCACTGGCATCAAGGTCATTGATTTGATCTGTCCGTTTCTCAAGGGCGGAAAAGTCGGTGCGTTCGGCGGCGCTGGCGTCGGCAAGACCGTCGTCATCATGGAACTCATCAACAACATCGCCAAATTGCACGGCGGCGTTTCGATGTTCGCGGGCGTCGGTGAACGCACGCGCGAAGGCAACGATCTTTACAACGAAATGATCGAAGCCGACGTTATCAAAGTTAAGAAAGATGCGAAAGGCCACGCCATTAAAGGCGAAAATGGTTTGCCCATCATCGAAGAAGGTTCCAAGATCGGTCTCGTTTATGGCCAGATGAACGAACCTCCGGGCGCGCGTCTTCGCGTGGCGCTTTCTGCGCTCGCAGTGACCGAGTATTTCCGTGACGAAAAAAATCAGGACGTGCTCCTGTTCGTCGATAATATTTTCCGTTTCTCGCAGGCTGGTTCCGAAGTGTCCGCGCTCCTTGGCCGCACGCCGTCAGCGGTCGGTTATCAGCCGACGCTCGCCGCCGAAATGGGCGACTTGCAGGAACGTATCACCTCGACGAAGAAAGGTTCCATCACGAGCTTCCAGGCCGTGTATGTGCCGGCGGACGATTTGACCGACCCCGCGCCTGCCACCACGTTCGCGCACTTGGATGCCACCATCGTCTTGGAACGTTCCATCGCCGAGTTGGGTATTTTCCCTGCCGTAGATCCATTGTCTTCCAGCTCCCGCGCACTCGCGCCGGAATTTGTCGGTCAGGAACATTACGACGTCGCGCGCGGTGTGCAGAAGGTGTTGCAACGCTACAAAGATTTGCAGGACATCATCGCGATTCTCGGCATGGATGAACTTTCCGCTGACGATAAGACCACCGTTTATCGCGCGCGCAAAATCCAACGTTTCTTGAGCCAGCCGTTCACTGTCGCGCAGATTTTCACTGGTCGCGAAGGCAAGCAGGTTCCCGTTGCTGAAACCGTCCGCGCGTTTAAAGAAATTCTCGAGGGCAAACACGACGACGTCGCCGAACAGAACTTCTACATGAAGGGTGGCATTGACGAAATCAAGGAAGCGTGAAAAATTTTCACGAATCACGAATCACAAATCTGTGATGCGTGAAATGTGAAACGTAAAAAAACGAAATGGCTGCAACCTTAAAATTAGAAATCGTCACGCCGACGGCGACAGTTTTCTCTGACGATGTGGAGATGGTCACGCTCACCGGCATTGATGGCGAGATGGGCATTTATCCGCAGCACATGCCGTTGATGACGCAGTTGGCCGCTGGCGAAATCATCGCCAAAAAAGGTTCGGAAAATATTTACTTGGCCGTTGGTGAAGGTTTTGTGCAGATCACTGGTCAGGCGGTTTCGGTGCTCACCGACATGGCGATCAAGGCCGACGACATTGACGAAGTGAAGGCTGACGAAGCCCGTCAAAAAGCCGAGCAACGCCTTTCTGAAAAGTTGAGCGAAGAAGAAACGGCGACGGTTCAAGCCTCGCTCCTACACGCCACGTCGCAGCTCAAACTCAAGCAACGCACGCGGCGCTGATTCTAATTTTAAACTAATAAACGGCGTGGAAAATTTCCGCGCCGTTTTTTCGTTGCCAGCACCGGCTCCAATTTGGTGTCCCGACCAATTGTTCGCAAACTATCGCGCGCGAGTTTGACGAGCCGATAGTGAATCAAAACCACCTTTTGTCCCGATGTTTCAGGCCCCGTTTTGATTCGTTATTAGCCAGCAAAACATTGCGTTATTTTACTCCGGCACAGTAGCGCGCGTCACCAGAATAGTTGAGGGTCAAACTGAGGAAAATAGAGTAGTTTCTTCTGAATCCACTTTGAAAAAAAATTATTCATCCCTCATCAGCGCGTTTTTAGTGTGCGGCTGGCTGTTCGCCCTGCCGGTTTACGCTAATCTCCCCGGCGGCGGCAACGGCGCGGGCGCGAACGTGACGCTCACGGATAACGGCACCACGGTCACGATGAATAACGGCATTATCGCTATCATTTTCAGTAAATCGAGCGGCCAGATCAGCACGATCAATTACACTTTCAACAACGGCGGTGGCTCGCAAACGCTGAATCTGGTTGCGGGAAATTCGAATGGCGGAAAACTCTATTGGGAAAACAGCAACAATCAAGGCTGCGTTTTTACCTATTCACTCGTCGTGGATCCGGCCAGCAACGGCGGTAATTATGCCGAGATCTCGTTGGTCACGACCACGGTGGCGAACATCTCGATGGAGGTGCATTACTCACTGGCCCGCGGGAACACCGGATTTTACGTCGCAGTCGTCTGGAGCCATAGCGCGACGGATGGTGCGTTCTCAATGGGCGAGTGTCGCGATAACATTTACGCCGGTTCTATTTTCAACTGGCTGAGCGTCGATGCGGCGCGCAATAAGCTGATGCCGGTGTCCGGCGCAGTCGCCATCGGTGTGGATAACGCGCCGGTGGAAGTTTCACTATGGACAAACGGCCTTTATGCCGGCCAATACGAGGATAAATATACCTATGCTACCGATTTTGGCGCGCAACGCGTCTGGGGCTGGAGCAGCGTTGGTGCCGTTGGGAAAAATATCGGGTTGTGGAATGTCTCGGCCAGTGTGGAGTATTACAACGGCGGACCGCTGAAGCGCGAGTTGATGGGGCACATGGGCACGACAATCTTGAACATGCTCAACGGGGGGCATTATGGCGGTGGCAGCGACGGCACATTTGCGGCGGGCGAGGTGTGGACGAAAGTTAGCGGGCCATATCTCATTTACTGCAACAATATCACCAACACAATCACTGACACGAACGCAGCCGCGCAGTCGCTTTACAATGACGCACTCGCTCAGGCCGCGGCTGAGGCGACGGCGTGGCCTTATAGTTGGTTTGCCAATCCAAATTATGCTTCCGCCGCTAATCGTGGCACGGTCACTGGACAAATCGTCATCAACGACAGCGGCAATCCCAACGCCTCCGAATCCAACCTGTGGGTCGGTGTGGTGCAGCAACCAGTGACGGTGAACAATGTCTATGACTTCCAACAGTGGACCAAGCCGTATCAGTTTTGGGTGAAGACGGACGCGAACGGAAATTTCACCATCCCCGATGTCATCGCAGGTGCGAATTATACGCTCTATGCGTTCGGCCCCGGCGCGAACGGCACGTTTCAGTCGCAAGCCCAGACCGGCGGCAGTTCGCCAAACACGACGGATATTCCGGCGGTGCAATTCAGTGTCAACGTCACGGGCGGCGCGACGAACAATCTCGGCCCGGTTACGTGGACGCCCACGCGTATCGGCCAGACGGTATTTGAAATCGGCTATCCGAACCGAACGGGCGACAAGTTCCGCCACGGCGATGATTATTGGCTCGGTGATGTCGGCCCGGCAACGAATGCTCCAAGCCCCATCTGGTCGAAACATCTGGAGTATCCATTTGATTTTCCGAGCGAGCCAAATTACGTCGTCGGCCAGAGCCGCTGGGCGACGGATTGGAATTACGTCCAGCCGATTCTCGACGTCACTGACACCCTAGGCACGAATTTTAACGGCACGACTTCCACCATTACGTTCAACCTGCCCGCCGCGCCAACGAATGGTGCTCTCACGTCGTTCTATCTTGCCTTATCGTCCGATTATCAAGGCCCGATCATTCTCAAAGTAAATGGCACGAGCATCGCAGGCAGTGTCGGTTATTTTCCCAACTACAATAGTTCCGGCAGCGGCAGCGATGCGACGATTCGGCAGGCCATCCATGGAATTTTTTCGGACAACCGCACGAATTTTAACAGTGCGCTCCTGCACGCGGGCCAAAACACCATCACCATCAACATGCGCAAAGGTGGCTACTTCGCAAATCATGCCATGTATGATTATATCCGGCTGGAGCTAACCGGCTACACGCCGCCGCCGCCGGCGAACTGCGCCGCCTACGCCGGGAATACGCGCAATTTGGTTTCGTGGCCGGTGACTCCGGGCGCGACTAGCTACAACCTGCTCCGCTCAACGACTTCCGGCAGCAGCTATGTATCAATCACTAACGGCGTCATCGGCCCGGTTTGTGGCAGCGGTGCCAACAATGCGACTTATCTCGACACCAATGTTGTCAACGGAACGACTTATTACTATGTCGTCAAATCTGTCAACCCGAATGGGAGTAGCACCAACTCGCCGCAAAGTTCCGGCGCCGTTCCGTCTGCCAGCTTGCCCACGAATGCGCCGACTACGCCGACCGGACTAGCGGTAACGAGTGCGGCTCATCAAAGTGTGACGTTGAACTGGGTTACAGTTGCTGGCGCGAATTATTATTCCATCTGGCGTTCCAGCCTGGCTGGCAATGGCGGTGGCGGCACGAATATCTTGAGCACTATTTTATTGAATAATGCGACTACGGGCACGAGTTATACCGATACCGCGCTAACGGACGGCAGCATTTATAGCTACTTCATCACCGCATCCAGTGCGGGTGGGACGAGTAGTAACTCGCTTTCTGTCGTCGCCAAGCCGTTGCCATCGCCGCCGGCAACGGCACCGCCTGCGCTCGTCGCTACTTTATTTCAGACTAATAATCTTAACCTCACTTGGTCCGCTGTATCAGGAGCGGTGGGCTATGTCGTTCAGCGCGCCACCAGCGTAAATGGTTCGTATGGCGTCCTGAGTAGTATCACGTGGCTTGGCTACAACGATTACACCATCAATACGAACACGACTTATTACTACAAAATCACGGCGATGAATGCCGGCGGGGTTTCGAGCAGTTCCATCATCGCGACGCGTCCAGCTGCACCGGCCAGCCTAGCGGCAGTGCCCGGAAATTCGCAGGTGACTTTAACGTGGCCTGCGTCTATTGGGGCGGCGGGGTATGTCATCAAACGCGGCACAAGTAGCGGCAACGATACAAACGTTGTCATTTCAGGTATAACTACTAGCAGCTATACCGACACCGGGTTGGTGAACGGAGTTACTTATTTTTATGTGGTGACCGCTCTTGGGGCAGTAGCAAACAGCGGCAATTCAAGCGAAGCTAGCGGCACCCCTGCGCTGCCGCCCCCGCCGGTCATTGGAAAACTTTCAATCGTAGGCACCAATTTTAGTTTGATAGGAACGGGAGGTGTTCCCAATGCAGCCTACTATGTTCTTTATTCAACTAATGTTACGACTTCCCTGGCGAATTGGTCGCGCTTGGTCACGAATCAGTTCGATATTAGTGGTAACTTCAATTTTACCAATGTGATTAATCCAAATTTTCCGCAAACCTATTACCGGCTCCAGCTACAATAATTTTAATTGAGCCATCGGGTATCAATTGTGGTGGGCAAGCGACCCATGCCGGGCTGGCAGCGGTTTTGGACTGGTTCCCGTCCGATCTCGTCGGGTGCTAACCATGATTCCCCGAGCAGCTGCAGAGAAAGCACTTGAACTCACTAGAAGATCCGCCAGCACATTTTGGATGCTATCGCGTGAGCAAACCGTTGGTGCCACTTAAAGTTACTTGGCGATTTTGCGGCGGACAAGCAGGCCACCAATCAAGGACATACCCGCCAACGCCAGTGTTGAAGTTTGTTCGGGCACTGCTTGCACTACGGAAACATTATCTACCAGCGGATTGTAAAATTGGCCGAAAGGCGTGGCGTCTTGAAACCGCAGGGTTGAAGTTGAGGCCGAGGCCGTGAAGGAAAAGGACTGGGTCGTCCAGACCAGATCGCTCCAAAAAGTGCCGGCTTCACCGACGCCTGCACCCACTGTGGCAGTGCCGAGCAGGCTGCCGTTAATGGAGACGCCGGTGACGGCTGGGCCGCCGTTGCCTTCGCTGGCGAAGGTCGCCGTAATCAGGTATTGCGAACCAACGGTGGTCGCAAAGGATTGTTCAATATAAGTCGGGGTTTGACCGTTGCTGTCGAGGTTGGCTGAATAAACGCCCTCAGCGGCATTATTCGGTGAACTCATCCACCAAAAATTTCCCGCCGGCGCCCCGACGACCCAGTTGTTTATAACGGTTGACCCGTTGCCCAATTGCATCCGGCCAGGATAAATCGAATTTTGGGAAAAGCTTCCCGATTCAAAGCTGCCGTTTTGAATCAAATTGATTCCGTTCGCCGATGCATTGAAAGATTGGGCGCTGATAGCAAGCGTGATCAAAGCCAGTTTAATAGTTTTTTTCATTTGTCTTTGTGGTTAGGGGTTTCTGCTTTTCAAATTTTTTCCAGTGAACCGGGTTACTTGCCTATTAGTTTCCCACTGCTTAAATAATGTAAACCCGTATTGGACGCCAGCCATAATGATTTGGAACGCATTATAAAATCCTAAAAAATAACACCGGTCCGCTACTTTTTAAAATCCTGCTTCACCTGCAAATCCGCGATGAGCTGTTTGTCTTTCCCCCTTTGTTTGTAAGTCAAAACACCCCACGCATTGCCGAGCACACTCGCCGGGCACGCGGGCAAATGCCAAAGCCAGCGGAGGTCGCCGTCCCGGATGATTCCGCGCACGGTGTGATACGCCGGGCCAAAAAAAGTCACGCAATAAATCGCCGCGAGCCAGATCGGAACCGGCGGTTTTTCTTTCATCCAATTAACCGGCATCTCTTCTTGCACGCGCAAAAAGTGAACTGTGGCGCGACGACGTTTCTGAATAAATTTCCACATCGTCTGCACATAAAAATGATGCACGCCCCGGCCGCGAATCCGCAGCCACTCGCGTTTGCCATTTTTCATGAGGAATAACGCGACGTGGGTGTCTTGAAATTTTTCGTTCGCCGAAACGGATTGTAAATCAGCGCGACGATAGACAAAGCCATTCGCGCCGAGCGGATAGGAATATGTTCCATCCGGCAAAATCCAGCGCTCGGTTTCGCCATCCCGCGCGACGAGTTTCGGGTTGCTGCTCATCAACCAGCAGATCGGATCGCTGATGTGCAGGCGGTGCGACAGATACGCGCAGAACGAACTCATTTTCGGCGACGGTAGATAATAACCTTCGACGCCGAGCGCCTGCGGATTTTTGGCGAGCGCGGTCACGGCGAGTTCGAGATAATCGTTGTGCGTGATTTCGTTGTCCGCATCTACGAATAAGATGTAATCGCCGGTAGCGTGTTGGAGCGCGAGGCGTTTGCCTTCCTCCATGTTCTTGCCATTATCGTCGAGCACGATCGCCTTATATTTCTTGGCGATCTCACGCGTGCGGTCGGTGGAATTTGCGTCGGCGAGGATGATCTCAATCTTGTCCTGCGGATAGGTCTGTCGCGTGACGGAAGATAGGACGTTATCGAGTAATGCTTCCACATTCAGCGTGGGCATAATGACGCTGACGCTTGGAAATTTTTTAGAATCAATCGCCATGAAGAATTACACTTTCAGATTTCCCAACGTGAAGGCGGTTGCGGTGCGGAGCCTTTCGCTGGCCGCATCGCGGTTGCGGATATAAATGATATTGCCGGACTCGCCCTCGCCGAGCGGACGCAACTCCCGCGCAAACGGCGCGTAGCTGAACGGCGCAAATCCATGCTTTCGGATGTTCGCGTGTAACGCGTCTTCGTCGTAACCGTAGCGATTGCCGGAACCGTTGCGCTCGACGATGATCGCCTGAAGGGCTTGATTCTTCAGGGTATTTTCCGCGCCGCCAAAAACTTCCGTCTCGAAACCTTCCACATCTACTTTCAAAAGTGTGGCGGGAACGGTGGCAAATTCATGATCTAAAGTGGTCATCGCGACGGTGACGGAATTTGATTTTTCGCTCGCGGCGGCGACGTGATTTTCGGTGCCAAGTCCCGAACTGAATTGCACATTTCCCACGCTGCGACCCACGGCGGCGTTCACCGGCCGCGCGCGGTCGGTCAGATTATTCAGGCGAACATTGGCTGCGAGCATGTCAAAGGTCGCTGGGCTGGGTTCAAAGGAAATTGTTTTGGCACCCGCGACTCCGGCTGCCAAGACGGTGAACGCGCCGACGTTCGCGCCCACATCCGCGAACATTTCGCCGGGTCGCAAAAAGTGCATCACAAACGACATGTCATCGAACTCACACAAGCGCGGGGTGATGAAATGCGCTGCGCCTTTCATGTGTGGCGAAACCATCAGCCGCGTGCGGTTGGGAAATTCCACGCAGACATCACCGGGTGTGAGTCGCGCGGCGATTTGGAGGAAGCCGTATTCCGCGACCGCGCGAAATTTCCGGCCCCGGTTCACGGGGTGATTCGCCACAAACTTGAGCGCCCCGGCAATTTTGACAATCGGATTCATTGAGAACGTGTCAAGTTGCGCCAACGTCGTCGCGCTGACAATCGGAAACTACGAAAAAAGTTGGCCAGCGCGTTGGTGGCGGACTAGACTTTGCCCTCAAGAAATGAACAAAATTTTTATCACCGGAGCCGCTGGTTTTATCGGCAGCACGCTCGCCGACCGTTTACTCGCCGACGGGAAATTGGTTGTGGGTTGGGATAATTTTTCTACTGGTCAGCGCAAATTTATTGAAGGCGCACTTAAAAATAAAAACTACCAACTGATTGAAGGTGACAATCTTGATCTCACCGCGCTGACGAAAGCGATGGCCGGTTGCGACACTGTTTTTCATCTCGCCGCGAATGCTGATGTGCGGTTCGGTCTCAATCATCCGTCCAAAGATTTGCAGCAAAACACGGTGGCTACGTTCAATGTGCTCGAAGCCATGCGGGCCAATGGTATCAAGCGCATCGCGTTCTCATCGACCGGCAGCGTCTATGGCGAATCGGCGATGATTCCCACCCCGGAAGATGCGCCGTTTCCGATCCAAACTTCACTCTATGCCGCGTCGAAAGTTTCCGGCGAAGGCATGATTTCATCCTACTGTGAAGGCTTCAAATTCGAGGGCTACATTTTCCGTTTCGTCTCGATTCTCGGCGAGCGCTACACGCACGGACACATCTTTGATTTCTACAAACAATTGCTCGATCATCCCGACCGCTTGAAAATTCTCGGCGACGGTTTGCAACGTAAAAGTTATCTTTATGTCCAAGATTGCGTCAGCGCGATGCTGCACGTCATCGGCCAAGGCACGGCGCAACGCGCGAAACACGGCGTGGAAATTTACAATCTCGGCACGGCGGAATATGTGCAGGTGAATGATTCCGTCGGCCACATTTGCGGCGCGCTCGGCCTGAAACCAGAAAAGGAATATACGGGTGGCACGCGCGGCTGGGTTGGCGATAATCCGTTCATCTTTCTCGACACGAAAAAAATCCAAAGCACTGGCTGGAAAACGTCGCTGACGATTGAGCAGGGGATCAAGCGCACGCTCTCGTGGTTGCAAGCAAACCAGTGGGTTTACGAAACTCGCCACTGAAAATTCAGATGAAAATTGTCCTCACCGGTAGCAGCAGCGGCATCGGCCAATTCCTTGCGGAGACACTCGCGCAGCGGGGTCATGAGGTCTGTCGAATCGCTCGCTCGCCGCAGGACGGATTTAGTTTTCAATGCGATGTCGGCGACTGGAATGCGGTGGAAAGTTGCGCTGAAAAAATTTCCGGAAAATGGAGTTCCCTCGACGCGCTCATCTGTTGCGCTGGCATTCAGGAACCGATTGGGCCGGCGATGGAAATTGATCCGCTCGCGTGGCGCAGAAATCTGGCGGTGAATATGGATGGCACTTTCTTCGCCATTCGCGCGCTCTACCCGTTGCTGAAAAAATCTTCTGCGCGCGCGAAAGTGATTTGTTTTTCCGGCGGTGGCGCCACGGGGCCGCGTCCGAATTTCGCCGCTTATGGCGTGGCCAAAACCGGCGTGGTTCGCCTGGTTGAAATGCTCGCTGCCGAATGGGCCGGAAATCCGCCGGACATCAACGCCATCGCGCCGGGTGCCATTTTCACGAAGATGACGGAGGAAGTTCTGGCGCGCGGTAAAAAATTATCCGGGCAAAAAGAATTTGAATCGGCGGCCAAATTGCAGCGCGATAATTCTGCGAAGTTGGAAAAAGTTCTCGGTCTCGTCGAGCTGCTGCTTTCGCCACAGAGCAATGGTATCAGCGGCAAACTCATCAGCGCGCCGTGGGACCCGTGGCAGAATCTTCCCGCGCTGCGCGAGGAGTTGATGCAGTCGGATATTTATACTTTGCGCCGCATCGTCCCGGAAGAGCGTGGCAAGAAATGGAATTGATATGAGCTTACGAGTTGCATTGATTGGCTGCGGCCTGATCGGACAAAAACGGTTAAACCTCTTGCCGCCCGGCAGCGTCACCGTCGCGTGCGACACGCAGCTTGACCGCGCCAAGAAAATTGCCGCGCAAAGTCCCGGCTGCACCGCCACCGAATCATTTGAGCAAGCCGTCAGTTCCCCGAACGTGGACGTGGTGATGATTGCCACCATCAATTCGGCTTTGGCACCCGTCGCGTTGGCGGCGGTCAAAGCTGGCAAGCACGTTCTGGTGGAAAAACCCGCCGGGATTTCCGTGAAGGAACTCGACGAACTCGAAGCCGCCGCGAAAAAATCCGGTGCGCTCGTTCGGGTCGGCTACAATCATCGCTATCATCCGGCGGCGCTCAAGGCCGGGGAACTTTTCCGCAGTGGCGCACTGGGGCCGATGATGTTTTTGCGCGGACGTTACGGCCACGGCGGACGCCTCGGCTACGAAAAGGAATGGCGCGCGGACGCCAAAATTTCCGGCGGCGGCGAACTTATTGATCAGGGCGTTCATCTGATTGATCTCGCGGGAATTTTTCTCGGCGACTTCACTTCGGTGGAAGGTCACGCGACGACGTATTTTTGGCAGATGCCGGTGGATGATAATGCGTTTTTAAGTTTGCGGAATGCGAATGGAAATACCGCGTGGCTCCACGTTAGTTGTAGCGAATGGAAAAATCTGTTCAGCCTCGAAATCTATGGCCGCGATGCGAAGCTTCATTGGGAGGGACTTGGCGGGAGTTACGGACTAGAGAAATTGACTTACTACAAAATGCTCCCGCAGATGGGGCCACCGGAGACGACCATCTGGGAATTCCCGCGCGGCGACGAATCGTGGAAAATTGAGATGGCAGAATTCTTTGAAGACATCCGGCTCAAACGGACACCGGTGCCCGGATTGAAGGAAGCCACCGCGGCGCTGTCGGTGGTGGAAAAAATCTATCGCCAGTCCGGGAAACTACACTGATTTAGCGGCGACTGTTGATGGCCGCGTTCACCGCGGCAACGAGGGCCTCGACGCGCATGGCGATGGGAAAGTCAGAAGGTGCTTCGAGTGTATAACCTTGGCGGGATTTGTGAGTGATGAGATACAAAGCTTCGGGCCAGTCGGGCCGCTCAGCAGGCGATAGGTTCGGATGAATGATGCCGTTACGGGCCGTGCGGCCCTCAATGTTTTCCGATAGATCAATTGGACAAATATTTTTTACGGCGGCAATCATTTTTTCCGCGAGCGAAACTTTTTGATCGGGATTTTGTTCGTAGAGATAAAATCCGTTCGATTCCCAGTCTTCGTGCAGGCAAAGATAAAAATCAAACGGCGGTTGCTGTTCCAGCCACGCGATGTGGGCACGGGTAGAGTCCGTTTTGGGATTTCGGTAATCACGATTTAAATCAATGCCATCAGGGTTTTCGCGTTTGTTCACGGTGTAGCCAACGGGGTTGAGGCAGGGCACGAGAAAAATTTCCGCGTCGGCCGGCCAGTGATTTTGCTGGATCAATTTTAGTGCCGCCAGCGGCGCGGCCGGTTCATCGCCGTGGATGCCAGCGCTCAAGTAAATGCGGAGGGCGGAGGGCGGAGGGCGGAGTGAAGCCGGATGGCGGTGCAACGCGAGCCATTGAAATTCGCCGTGGGTGTGGAAATTTTTTTTGGTCCAGCCGTGAGTTTGCGCGGCGGCGGCGATTTCGCGCAGCACGGCGTGAATGTCGATTCGTTCGCCGTGATAGCCGCCGTGGTTGTTGCCGAGTTTTTGCACCGGGGGGGAATTTCACTTAAATCGGGAGCGCCGCAAAGAATTTTTTGGCGGCCACCAACCATTTTTTTATTTTCCGCTGACAATTAGTTACCGTTGGGTTACGCTTGGCGCATGGCCAGACCGCCTTTGATATTGATCACGCCGGGCATTGAAAAGCGCGGCTTTGAATTCAGCGATATTTCCGTGAGTCTCGCGGTGCGCTACGAAAATGCGATTCTCGCGGCCGGCGGCATACCGATCATCGCGCCAGTCACCTCGAATCG
>JANYFN010000268.1 GCA_025362675.1 Limisphaerales bacterium
TTCAACTCGCCAGCTTTGGAAGAAAGCGCGGAGGCGAACATCACCGCGATGAGCAGGCCGATGACGCCGTGCGGCAGTTGCGTCAGGATGAAGGTGATGAAAACGTAGTCCGAATCTTTAACCTGCGCGTTGGGGTCCAAGGCTTTCAACGTGTCGCGCGCTTCCTGACGTAGGCTTTGCGCCGCTTTTTGCGCGTCAGCCATCGCGGTTCGCGCGGCCAACTCATCGCCGACATTGCCATGATCGCGGGCGGTCACCCAAGCGCGGATTTTCGTCTGTTGCGCGTCATGCGCCACGGCGAATTTTTCTTCGATCACTTTAAACGTCGCGCCTTGCGGTCCCGCGATGTGACGTTGCCATTCGGTTTGGTTGAAGAAGACCGGCGTGTCCGGTTGGAATTGATAGAACACAAACAGCAGCGCACCGAGCATGACGATGAAAAATTGCATCGGAATTTTGAAAACCGCATTGAACATCAAACCAAGGCGGCCTTCGCGCAACGCCGCGCCGCCGAGATAACGTTGCACTTGCGACTGATCGGTTCCGAAATAGGAGAGCGATAAAAATAGTCCGCCGAGCAGCCCGCTCCAAAAAGTATAGCGCCGTTGCAAGTCCGGCGTGAAATCCACTGCCTGAAGTTTTCCCATGGCGCCGGCGATGTGGAGCGCGTCGGCGGGCAGTTTCGTCAGCAACACAATAAACGCCGTGACCATGCCGCCGAAGATGACGGCCATCTGCCATTTTTGCGTGAGGTTCACCGCCGCGCTGCCGCCGGTGACGGTGTAAATGATCACGAGCAACCCGGTAAAAATAATTGTGAGGTCGAGCCGCCAGCCGAGCACGGTGGAAAGAATAATTGCCGGTGCATAAATCGTGATGCCCGCTTGCAAGCCGCGTTGCAAAAGAAAAATTGAAGCGCCGAGCAAACGCGTTTTGGCGTCGAACCGTTTTCCTAAATACTCGTAAGCCGTATAGACGCCGAGCCGACGATAGATGGGCAGAAACACCGCGCACACAATGATCAACGCGAGCGGCAATCCAAAATAATTTTGGATGAAGGCCATTCCATTTTCGTAAGCCTGTCCCGGCAGCGAGAGATAGGTGATGGTGCTGGCTTGGGTGGCCATGACCGACAAGCCAATCGTCAGCCAGCCGGTGTTATGATTGCCCTTGAGATAGGTGTTGAGGTTATCGGTGTGCCGCGTGCGCCAGGTGCCGTAAGCGGCAATGCCCAACATCGTGCCGAGTAAGACAAACCAATCAAGCGCGTTCATGCAAAGTAGCGGGAGAAAATCGCGAGCAACACCACGACCAGCACAAAAAATCCGAACACAAAAATATAAACGCCACGCCAGCTTCGGAAACCCGGCACGCCCGGCGATTCGTCAGGATTTTCCGGGTCGGGCGGATTCATTTGCCGAGCGAAACGAGATTGGCAAACAGCCGGTAAGCACCCGGCACACCGGCGGGAAGTTCGCGAAAAAAAACGAGGCCGGTGTAAATGAAATTACCTTTGCCATACGGCGCGACGAGCAAACTGCCTTTGAGCGGCGCTTCACCGGCATCGTGGCAGGCGAGAATCGGCGTGAAATGTTCGTCCCATTGGTTCGGAAAATAAATTCCGCGTTCCTGAATCCAGCCATCGAAATCTGCCGCGGTGATTTTGTTCGGCGTGTTCAACACGGGATGTTCGGGCGCGAGAAAAGTCATCGTTGCGTTTTCATCCGTCACGCGGTCGCCAGATAATTTCAGGCTGTAAGGCGCAAGCTGATCGGTCTTCAAATCATTAGGCCGGTTGTATTGCTCGATGACATTGCCGCCGTTCGCCACAAAATCAAACAAGGCGGGCATCTGCGCCGCGAGATCGGTGCGAACATTAAACGCACGAACACCAATGACCACCGCATCAAAATCACGCAGCCGGTTCGTGGTCAGCTCGGAACCTTGGAGCAACGAAACGTCGTAGCCCATCTGCGTCAACGCCTCAGCCACACTGTCGCCCGCGCCGGGAACGTAGCCGATGCGTTTCCCTCGCACGGCTAGGTCGAGACTAATCGCCTTCATCTTTGCCAGCGGCTGGAGCAGTTGCAACGGAATGTGCGGATAGCTGATTTCAATCCGGTCGGTGGAATAAATTTTGTCGCCGATTTTAGCGTGCGCCCTGAATTGCGCGCTGGCGGCGTGCGCTGGCGCGTTGACGGTGAAAGTCATTTTTTTCTTTTCACCGGCGGCGGCAAAATTGAACGCCTGCTGCGTGGGAGAGATTTTCCAGCCGGTGGGCGCATCGAGCGACAATTCGCCTTGGATATTTCCACGGGCGGCGGTGACGGCCACGTAAACTTCGCGTGACGAACCGGGCGCGAATAGTTTCACCTCGCTCTCGCAGTGCAGCGACACGGGCGGAATGATTTTCAAGGTGCGACGTGCCTCAAAATTTCCCGACGCGGTTCCGGCGAGAACCGGATCGGCCAGCATGATGACACCGTAGCCCTCAAAGGCATAGTTTGTAGGACAGACCTTGAATGCTTCAGGAAAATGAATCGGCGGGGGATTTTCCGGCTGGCCGATGAGCGGCGGCTCGGCCACGCGAAAAATTCCCGGGTCTGGCTCTTCGCGCAGCCAGTAAGGCTGGCTCAATGCCGTGTTGCTTGACAAAACAAGGGTCAAATCTTGAACGGCAGGCTCGCGAGGATTCAAAATTGTTTCGGGAAGGGACTTTGACGGTTTGCCGATCCAAAAAACTGGAGTCTTTGATTTGATGGTGGCTGTGCTGTGATAGGCCACGGTTTCGCCCGGCACAATTTCCGCTTGTGAAACGGTGTTCACAACCGAAAGTCCGAGGCAGTCGCACAAAATTTTATCAAATTCATGGCGCTTGGCGTGCATCAGCGGCCCGCCGCTCCAGCCTTTGAAAGTGTTTCCAAGTTGTAGCAGCGTGGGTATGGCCGCCTCGGGATTTTGCAAATCAAATTTCGTGATGATGTCATCAATCTGACGTTTGAAGTCTGCGCCGCTAGGATAGCGCGCCCAACTCGTATCAATTCCATCCATGATGTCGTTCGTGGCGGGTGCGCCATTGAGCACAATAAAATTGGCCGTGCGCGGGCCGCTGCCGATGCTATTGAAATTTCCGAACCCCTGACTCTTGTGCATCGCGCGGCTGCGGCTGGCGATTTCTCCGTAAGACATTCCCAAGACCGGATCAGTGCCGCTGATTTCGACGTGCGGGCCAGCGGGCGGTGTTCCGCCGTTGCGACCAAAGAAGCGCACATTTTGCAACAGACGCTTTGGCTGCCACGGTTTTAATTCACCACCAAGCTGTTCGGGAAAAGCATTCGTGTCGCCGGCGAGCCTGAACGCTTCACCCGCAAGCACGGCGGAGGCGACATGATGACCGTGTTGTCCTGCAGTTTGATTGGTTGAAAACCCGGCGATGACCACGTCCGGCTGAAAGGTGCGGATGACGCGGACGACATCGGACAAGACTTGTTGGTGATCCCAGATGCGCAGGGTTTCGCGATAATCTTTCGAGTAGCCAAAATCAATGGCGCGGGTAAAAAACTGTTCGCCGCCATCAAGACGCCGCGCGGCCAGTAATTCCTGCGTGCGGATGACGCCCAGTTCGGAATCAAATTCCGGGCCGAGCACATTTTGTCCGCCATCGCCGCGCGTGATGGACAGATATGCCGTGCGGTAGTGCCGTGCTCGCGCGAGGTAAGTAATGAGTTGCGTGTCCTCGTCGTCCGGATGCGCGGCTATGTAAAGCACGCGACCTGTCTCGCGGAAATTTTTCAACTCCTGGAGAATCCCGGCCGGCGAATTAGTTTCCGCCGTTGCGCTGAAGGAAAACAACTGGATGAGCGACAACAAAAACAAGCCCGCCCATTTTCGCCGGTGGAAGTGCCGGTGGAAGTTGTCGCGCTGCGACAACTCCGCCCGCGCAACAGCGGGCGGCACGAACGTGGTAGAGCATACGCCTCGTCCGCGCGGACCGTCGCCTGACGCTGCGCTCGGCGACGGGATTTTCGCAGCGCGAAAATCTCCACCATGAAGCGCGCGCGTCATTTCAGGCTCGAAATGAGGTCTTCGTTCAGCTTGACGTATCCGCTGTCCTTGGCGGTTTTGGCAAGTTCGATGGAACGGTTGGCCGCAGCGATCGCGCCAGCTTTGTCCCCGAGCTTCGCCAGAATTTTTGCCTTCAGATGCACGATGTAGTGTGCCTCGCGTTGTTTGATGGCGGCATCCACCCACTCACTCGCTTTTTTCAAATCCTGCCCGTGGTCGTAGTAAAACATCGCGGATTGATAGTAAGGTTTGTTCTTCGCGTCCGAGGCCATCACAGCTTCAATCTGCGGCAACAACGTGGCGGTCAGCTCATGTTCGATCTGCACCGGCACCAACGTGTCATCCCACGCGAGCAGCAAATCGGCGGATTCATCGCGGAGGGTGTCGAAGACGATGAAGAACGATTCGGCGTGTTCGGCAAGCTTCACCGGCTTGGCTTTCACGCGCACGACATCGTCAGCTTCCTTGTATTGAAACGAACCCCATTGGGCCGCGCCCTTATTGATGATGATGGTCCACTCGTCCTCGCCGGGAATCGTGAAGAGCGCGTAGGTGCCAGCGGCGACTGGTGCGCCGTTGATCTTCACATCCGTGCTGAATGTGATTTTGGTGGCGTTGTTTGCGCCCGTGCGCCAGACCTCGCCGTAAGGCACAAGGCCGCCAAAAATTTTCCGCCCTTTCACGCTGGGACGTGAATAGACAACTTCAATGTCGGTCAGCCCGACGCGTTGTTTCAAGGTGCAGGTCGGACTAGGCGCGGGGAAATCCACTTTCGGCGCTTGAGAAAACGAACTGGAGGTGAAGCCCAGCACAAGGGCCAGGGCGAGAATTGAAGTATTGGTTTTCATGGTTTGAGTCGTAACGGTTTTAGCGAATTAAAAGCTATTTTTGCACCGTGAAGGCTGTTGAATATTGAATGTTTTCCCACGACAGTTTGATGACGCCGCCGCCATCTGACCCCTTGCCGACGGACATCGTGAATTGATCCACTGATTTTTCCAACGCGTCTTTTTTCAGATCAATCCGCGCCACGTCATTCTTCTCGTCGTAAATTCCCGGTCCCGCGCCCCACTGGCCGATTTGTTTATTGATGATGAGCTTGGCCGAACCATCTTCCGCTGGCAACGTCCAGAGCGTATAAGCGCCCGCCGGAACCGTGGTCTCGCCGAACACCAACGCCTTTTGCGTGATGAGCGTCGTCGCCTCGTCCGCGCCCGTGCGCCAGACTTTGCCGAACGGCACCAGCTCGCCCCAGATTTTTCGCACTTCGCCGGACTTCGGCGCTTTGGTGTAGGGACGACCATAAGTGATCGTCACGCGGCTGCCATCAATCACCGAGCCGACGGTTTCGTGCGGGCTGGTGCGTTTTTGCTGGGCCATCAACGGAAGTGCGCTCGCGAGCAGCGCCGAAACCAGCAGGAGCGATTTGATTTTGTTCATAGATTTTAACAAGTATTGGTTGGACGTGTAAACTTGACCATAGGTAACTAGATATTGCACTTCAAGCCGGAAATGTCCGCAACGACCATGCCTGGGCACATGGGTAACCGGTGGGTTCACGGTTTGGAATCGCCGCATTTCCCATCGGCGACGAAAGAACCACTCTGCCATCCCTCACGAGACTCACCCAATTTGGCTGACCAGAGCCAAGCCTTGGAAGTTTAGGCTATTCTTGTGAAATAAAAACAGAAACATATTGCGCGAAAAGTTTTTGAAAATAGCCCAGCCATTTATGACTGGGTTCACGGTTCGAGAAGCTCCTCAGTCCCTTCAGGGACGAAAGAAATGTTCTGTCGTCCCTGACGGGACTAAAAAATATGTTCAACCATTTTCCCAGCCATAAATGGCTGGGTTATTGTCCCAAACAGACCACGATTTCAATCTATTCAATTGATCGTCACGCCGGTAACGGTGTAGGTCGGGCCGTTGCTGAAAACAATCACGACACTCTGTGTGCCCGTAGTGGCATTGGCGGGAATCACGAACGTCGCGATCACCTGCCCCGCTACGCTATCCGAGATATTCACGCCCGTGATGCTGCCGCCCAGCGTGACGCTCGTGATCGGTGCGTTCGCCGGCGGATTCGGCGGGTTCGTGGGCAACGTGATCGTCACGGTGACCGTCGTGCCGCGCGTGGCCGTGCCGCCCGGAGCCACGGTGCTGGCTGAACTGCCGCTCGTGCCGCCGCCGGTGCCAGGTGAGTCATACGTGGCCAACGCCGTGCGCGCCACCCGATAGAAACGCGCGTTCTCCGTGGGATTGTTCGTATAACTCGCCGCCGTTTGCACCGCGGGAACGGTGGTAGAATTCGTCGTCCACGCCGAGAAGTTCGTCGTGGATTGCACCATGTAAGTGCCGCCTTCCGTCGCGCTCCACGTCAACGTGATCGCGCCATTTTTGGCGGTAGGCGCATTCAGCAACGGCACGGAGTTGGGTCCGCCGAGAAAATTGGTGACCACGTTTTCTAAAATGCTCCCAGTCGTCGCCGCCGTGGGACTGCCGTAATAACCGCGCGCAATGTTATACGGAAAAACCGGCGTGCCGTTGCTGCTGATGCTCACGAAATAGGCGTAAGTGCCGTTCGGAAATTCCGGCGTCACGCACCAGCGCCCGTTATATTCATCCAGATCGAACGTCGTCGGACTCGACGCAAAACCGAGGTCGCCGAGGTAATCATAGTCTTCCATATAGCGTCCGAGCGGATAGGTGGCGCTCACCGCCGGGCCGACCGCTGAGTTCGAGGAAACGTTGTAGAGGCGCACCGCCCATTGCGGCAGGTTAGTGCGGTTGATCGAAGTGTTCGCCAGATTCTGCGAACCGAACTGACCATTCCGCAGCACGTAACCGGAAACCATCCGGCGCACGCCGCTCGCGGCGTTATTGGAAACGGAATAGCCATACGGACCATAGATGGGAAAGCCATCCGCCACCCAGCCGAGAATCGGCGAATGTTTCGTCGCCACCGTGGCGCTCTCGGTGTAAGCCTTGTTCGTCGGATTAAAATCCACGTGATCGCCCATGAGATAGCGCAAGCCCGGCGGATTCACGTGATAATGATGTTGCCCACCGGCTTGATGCGCGTTGTTCGGATCAAAGCTCGCGCCCTCATTCACATACGCATCGCGGTTCCAATAGCCGGTCGTATTTTGCGCCTCGGAACCGGAAGTGGAATTGTAAGTGTAAGCGTCCCAGCTATTGAACAGCGCCACACCATCCACGAAATAACCGATCGGCCCGCCGCCATTCGCCGTCTTGGCGGTTGGCACCACGGGCGTGCGAGAAATTTTGTAAAGCACATGCTCGTTCGTCGGATAATTCGGAAACGCCACCGTATGATTCGTGTTCAGATACCACGGCCCCATCACATGACTGCCAAGGCCGGAGCTGCGGATATAGACCCAGTTGCTCGAGGAATAAATCTCCTGCACCCCGCAATAGACCGGCGAGGCCTGCGTCGTCCCGCCCGTGGACCACGTAGTCGCCGCCGTGCCGTTCGTCTTATTCGCATCGCTCGTGTAGATGCGCGCGTATTGGCCGGCATACGTCGTGAACCACGAGTTCGTGCGCGGATCTGCCGCCTGCCCCACGTTCGCCACGGCCAATAATAAAACGAGCCAGGCAGCGGTGAAGTTCAACTTCCGATCGGTGATAGTTTGAATGTTCATGTGCGGACAATAAATGACTCCACCTTAAGCCAACATGAAGCGCTGAAAATGTTCTCCTCTGCTGCCCGCTGGTCGTTGCGCACGCCACCCCCAACTCCGTCGCCGGAACGAATAATTGACGCCGCCACGCTTCCCGCGCACAGTTGATTTCCGTATCTATTATGCTGCCAACCGACCGCTTTGAATTCGAACGCCCGCTGTGGCAACGCGGCCTCACGCGCATCGCCGGCGTCGATGAGGCCGGGCGCGGCCCACTCGCCGGCCCCGTCGTCGCCGCCGCCGCGATCTTGCCGCCGCGCTGGGCCAAAAACGGGTTGCCCGTCGAACTCGCCGGGTTGAACGATTCCAAACAACTCACCGAAACCCAGCGCGAAAACTTCTTTGAATTCATCACCCATTGCCCCGAGATCGAGTTCGGCGTGGCCGAGGTGAGCGCGCAAGTCATTGATGTCATCAATATCCTGGAAGCCACGCATCGCGCGATGAATGAAGCGCTCGGTAAATTGCAACCGCTCCCGCCGCACGCGCTCGTGGATGGCCGCCCCGTCAAAACCTTGCGCGTGCCGCAGACGGCGATTGTGAAAGGTGATGCGCGGAGTTATTCCATCGCCGCTGCGAGTGTGCTCGCCAAAGTCACGCGCGATCGGCTCATGCTCGCCGCGCACGCGCGCTGGCCGGAGTATGCCTTTGCGGAACACAAAGGTTACGGCACCGCGAAACATCTGGCGGCCATCGCCCAACACGGAGCCTGCCCAATCCATCGGATGACCTTTGCCCCGCTAAAACCAGCGGAACGAAAACTTCTTTGACCACCCGCCGTTCAAGTGTGAGCGCACGCCGCCGAGCAGGGCTTATTTAACATTGAATAGTTGCAGAACTATAAATCTGCCCTACGATGCCACGCAGGAACGGGAACTATGGCTATGATCAATAACGAACTTCACAGAGGGGCGGAACAATCTTCCGAAACTAACAAAACTGTCTGGGCGTTTGACCCTCCTCTCCGCCTCGAACGGGGAGAGGACCGAGGTGAGGTGTCGAATCTTGTGATCCAAAAAACTGAGGTGAACATCATTTCGGAATTTCTGCACAAAGCATCCCGGCTCATCCCGGGGGAATTTGCCAAGACCAAAATCGCCGCCGGTCGCCGTTGGATGTTCCGCACGCGGTTGGCACACGGTTCGTCAGGATTTTCTCCGCGCCGATGATTGCACCCAATCTGACTGAACGCGGATGAAAACCAGCACAAGCCACAAAAGCAACGCGACGAAGCAGGCGTTTGTGCCGCTCTCCCAATCGCATCCGCTGCTCGCGGCGCAGTGGCATCCCACCAAAAACGAAAACGTCTCGCCGGATGATGTCTGGGCGAATTACAGCCAGAAATTTTGGTGGCGGTGCGAACAAGGGCACGAATGGCATCAGCGGATTCGCGCTCGTGCAATCACAAATTACGGTTGTCCCTATTGCGCGAGAAGATTCGTGGGAAAAGAAAATTCAATCGCCGTTCATTTTCCACAACTTCTACTGGAATGACATCCTACCAAAAATGGAGATTTGAATCCTGAGGAAGTTGCACCGTCGGGCAGGGCACGAATTTGGTGGCGTTGTCAAAAAAATCCAAACCATGAATGGCAAACCGCACCGAGTTCAAGAACCAAGAATAAAACTGGTTGTCCATTCTGTGCCGGTCGCCGCCGAAGCGAAGGCACTTCGTATGCCGCAAGATTTCCGCATTTAATGAAAGAGTGGCATCCAACTCTGAATACGAATTTGGACCCGCAGAAGATGATTGCATACAGCCGAGAGATGGTTTGGTGGCAGTGCTTAAAAAATTCAGAACATATTTGGCAGACGCAGGCGCGTAGTCGTATCAAGCATGACCGAGGTTGTCCAAAGTGTAATCCTACGAAAGCAAAGGATCTGCCGACACTCGATGTTTATTCACCAAAGCTGGCTTCCGAATGGCATCCCCAAAAAAATGGAAGTATGCGGCCAGAAGATGTTAGAGCTAACAAGCGGTTAAAAGTATGGTGGCAATGCAGTTCAAATCCTGTTCATGTTTGGCAGGCAGGCATTGGTGATCGGGTAGCTAAAGGATATGGATGTCCAATATGTGCGGGTCAACTTGCAGACAAGACAAATTCCCTCGAAACGCTCCGGCCTGAATTGGTCAGCGAATGGCATCCAACGAAAAATGGTGCGCTTACACCAGGCATGGTGACTTTGGGAAGTGCAAAGAAAGTCTGGTGGCAATGCTCAAAGAACAAAAAGCACGAATGGAAATCTGCCATATTAAATCGCACGCGAGGTGGTGGCACTGGTTGCCCAATTTGTGCAGGTGGCTTTGCTGGAGATGACCCTTCGCTTGCAGCTCGTCATCCCGAAATTGCCGCGCAGTGGCACAAGACGAAAAATGGGAAACTCACTCCTCACGATGTAACTCCCGGAACTCCGCGAAAAGTCTGGTGGCAATGCCAAAAAGATGCGAGCCATTCGTGGGAAGCACAGGTTAAGAACCGCGTGTTTCTTGACAGTGGTTGCCCTATTTGTCGAGTTGGTTGGACGGTGCAAGGAATTCGCGGGTTTGTTGATTCACTTAAAACGCATCTTTCGACATTCACGCCTGCCGAGCTTTACGTTTTGTTCCAACAGAACGGCTTGTTGTCTGGTGACCGCAAGAGCCAGGCATTTGTTGACGCGCTGGCAACGGGACGTTTTCCGTTCGAGGAGATTGAAAAATTCTGCAAGGGCGAGAAGTCGCTGGTGGATTCGTTTCTTTCGGATTCGTCGCTGACACTGGAGGCGCTGGCAGACCAGCAGCCGGGCGCGGAAAAGCAAGGTGAGTTGGGCGTCGTCGGCGAGGCGCAGGAAGAAAGCGCAGAGTTGCTCGCGGCGGACACTGAAGCTGTTCTTGATTCGCTGGAGTCTCCCGTTTTCGTCACCGCAGACCAAGAAGCGTGTGAGTTTTTGGTTGCGTCAGCGTTGGCAAAACTTTGGAAAGATGCTTTTGCGAACGAGGAAAACGCAGTTGCGAAGGCGAAGGCGCGACCACGCACGTCATACGCGGAGCGGGTGCGGACGGAATTTCTCGCGGAATATGAGCGCGTGAAGGCGCTGGAAATTCCGGCGGGCTATTCGTTCACGGTCGAGGGACAGCCGAAGCCGCCGAATCTCATGCAACGGCTGGTGGCGTCGCGGATTCAGCAGAAACGGCGCGAGGGAAATTGGTCGGGCACGGGAGCGGGCAAGACGTTGTCGGCGGTGCTGGCGAGCCGCGTTGTCGGCGCGAAGCTGACGGTGATTTGTTGTCCGAACAGCGTGGTCGAGGGCTGGAAGAAGGCGATCTTGAATGCATTCC
>JANYFN010000049.1 GCA_025362675.1 Limisphaerales bacterium
AGCATAAATGTATGCCGAATCCAATGAAATTTTCCCCGCGTCAACCATCCGCAGAGTGTGGAACGCCACCATCAGTTTGAACAACGAGGCGGGATACGGCGGCATGAATTGATACGGCGCAAGTTCGCGGCCCGGGACTAAGTCATCAGCAGCAGTTAGCGTTGGATTATTCGTCCAACCTTTCGTCGTGAGTTGATGTCCATCGTCCGCCGAAAAAGTTCCGCCGTTGGAACGATCAATATCCCAGCGGATAAAGCGCACGCTGTTCGCGCCGAGATCGCGATCCAGTGGCACGATGAGGCCATCGGGATAATCGCGCGACAAAATCACATACGCGCGATCCGTCATGTTACCCGTGTCATCGAACTGGATCACGGCCACATTCACGTTCGGCGGCTGTGCAATTTTTTTGGCGGGGATATTCAAGTGCGCCTTCACTGGACGCGACTCGTTGCCCGCGCCAAAATCAATCACATCCTCAAAATGCGCCGCGCGCACGGCCGTGAGTAGCGCCGATTCCAAAGGCGATTCTGCGCGGGCAGCGCAAAGCCCCACCGCTAGCGATATTGAAGCCATAATAATTTTCATGTTTCCTTGGGTCTTTTGTTACAAAAACAGAGGCGTTGAAACAACGTTTCTTTTTTGCGGGTGATTTGGTTGATCCTCGCAAATTTATTAAACGGCTGGTGAAAGAAACTAAAGAGAACCAGCAGCTTAAACACAGTTGCGGCGTGGCGCCACGCCTCCCGTCGCAGTCCAAGATGCCAAAATAAAAAAACCGCGCTGGTGTTGCCAGCGCGGCTTGTTCGTGACTGAAAGAATTTTTATTTAGCGTGCAGCAAAATAAATTCGCCGCGACGATTTTTGGAGTGGGCGGCTTCGCTCGATCCTTTATCCACGGGGCGATCTTTGCCGTAGCTAATGGTGGTGATGCGTTGGGCATCCACGCCGGTGTGGGCCAAAGCTTCGCGGAGTGAGCCCGCGCGACGATCGCCAAGGGCGCGATTGTATTCTTCCGTGCCGCGTTCATCGCAATGACCTTCGATCAGCAGGAAGGCGCTGGCATCCGATGAAAGGGCCTGCGCCACGTTGGCGAGGTGCACTTGTTCTTTGTCCTGCACCACGGCGCTATCGTATTGGAAATGCACGGTGCTACCAGCGAGCGTGGTGCGGTCTTGATTGAATTTGGATAAGTCAGAAAGGCCCGTAGGCAACGGGATTCCCGTGCCACCACCACCGCCGGTTCCACCCGTGCCACCCGTTGAGCCAGCGCCACCGGCATTAGGGTCAAAGGGGATCGTTGTTCCCAAACCTTGATCACCCAGCGGGGCTTGATGACCAGGAATAATGGTGGTTTTTGTCGGGCCATGTTTGCAGCCAGTCGTCGCCAGGATCGCGGTGAGCGCGAGCACCAGCGGCAGAATCATTTTAGTTACTTTCATATTTTTTGTTGGTTAAAAATTTTGGTTAAAGTTGAGTCGCGAAATTTCTATCGGAAAAAGGAAAATTCATTTCGCCCAAGCCGGCTGGGAATTGCTCCCCGCCGCTCGCGCACAATCCTTGTATTGTTTGGTGAAAACGTCAAGCACAGATAAGACTTGACGGTGGTTAATGTTGTGGTTGAAGACGAGCGTGCGCGAGTTGGGCGACCACGACGGGTTCTCGCCCGTGGCGACGACCGTGGCCGGCACCTTGCCGTCCACCGACATCACGCAGATGTCAAACTCACCGGCCAGGCGCGTGAAAGCGATCCACTTACCGTCCGGCGACCAAGCTGGCTCGGACGGACTGGACATGCCGGAAGTATCAAAAGTCTTCACCGGCCCGCCTTCCGCCGAAACTTTTGCGAGCCGGCGACGGCCCTTGATATTTGAGGCGAAGCAAATCGTTTTTGAATCCGGTGACCAGCACGGTGAAGAATCTTCCTCGCCGGTGGTGAGGCGCTTCAAATTTTTACCATCCAAGTCCGCCACGAAAACATTCGGGCGCCCTTCTTTGCCCAGCACCATCGCTACTTTAGTGCCATCAGGCGACACCATCGCGCTCGTGTTCAGTCCGGGATAACCGGCGAAGACACGGCGCGAACCGGTGGCGAGGTTGTTGATGAAAATATTCGGATTACCTTTCAAGTAAGACGTGTAAAGCAGCGTGAGCCGGCCCGGCACCCACGCGGGCTTGGAGACAATCGCGTTATCCGCCGTCACCACTTGCGCACCATGACCGTCGTAATCGGAAATATAAATTTCGCCATTTCCGTTTTCGCTTTGCGATTTATAGGCGATGCGCGAAAGGCCGATCCCTTTCTGACCGGTGACGGCTTCGACGACATCATTTGCCAGCCCATGCGCCTGAAGCCGCACGGTGGAACCGCTGTAACTGCGCGAAAAGTTTTTCGACGGCTCAGATTTATCGGTGAATGTCCCCACTACTTGCCCCGCATTGCTGCCGAGGATCTGATACGTGGACGCCTCCGGCCCCACAAACGTAAAACCCTGGACGTAGAGATCAAATTTCAAAACCTCCAGCACCTCACCGCTGAAGCCACTGATGGCAATGGGCACGGGCTTTTTACCGAACGCAGTGATTACTGTGTTCACATCAATCGCCTCCTGCGCGCGTGCCTGGGCTAATGCTAAAACCGCGCAGCTGATAATAACGAATTTTTTAATTGTGCTGTTCATCCGAATGACCTTTTTGCTTGTAAGTTGAAGTTGATGATAAAAGTTTTTTCCGATTCTTTTGCGCCGTCGGGAAACGCGCGAATAAATTTTACGCGTTCTAATGTGCGACGGACACTCGCATCCACCTTGGAATCGCCGGAAGGATTGACAACGTGCGATTCCACCACATGACCATCGCGCGCAATCGTCACACTGACTTTTGTGACAGCTTCATCATTCGACGCATCGTCCGGTGCCTGCCACTTTGCCTCATAAATACTTTTTACCACGGACGCATAACTGGCGAAGGAAACGGTGCCTTCACCTTCGGGCATCGAAACGTCGGTGGCGCTTGAAAAATTTTTACTGATGCTGCTCGTGGCATTCGCAATCGCTTTTAACTTCGCGTCGCGAATGCGCTTTTGTTCGCGGGCAGCTTCCCGCGCTTCGTCTTGAGCGGTCGTGTCGGTCGTGTCTTTGACTTTCGGCTTGCTTGGATTCTTAACAATAACTTTCAAGTCCACATCCGGCGTGTGCTTCTTCGGTTTTGGCGGCGGCTTTACGATCACCTTCACATCCGGGTCGGGCGACTTGTCTGGTTTCGGCACCTCTGGGTCGGGTGTTTTATCCGTTTGTGGCTGCGGTTTGGACGGTTCCGGCGGCGGGAGTTGTTCGACTTGTGGTTCCGGCGGCTTGACCGGCTCCGGCGGCGGCTTGGGCGGATTTGGCACGCCGCTATTCAACGCGGCTTCCACCACGTTTTCTGGAATCACATCCACCAATTGCGTCTCGTCCAGTT
>JANYFN010000075.1 GCA_025362675.1 Limisphaerales bacterium
CATCCGCATCGGCTGGCCGGACAAGTTCATCGAACACGCCACCACACAGGACGAACTGCGCGCGAAATACGGCCTATCTGTCGAGAACACAGTGAACCGCGTGAAAGCGCAGTTTGCGGAACCAGCCTTGACGAAGAAGCAACTCGCGATTGCGTGAGATGAAATTCCGCCGGTCAAAAGCTCCATCGGCGTTCACGCTGATGGAGCTTTTAGTTTGTATCGCCATCATCGCGATTCTGGCTGCTCTATTGTTGCCCGCGTTTTCTCAAGCCAAGAAAAAGGCGCAGCGAATTCAGTGCGTCGGCAATCTCCATCAGCTTGGTATCGGCTTGCAGGTAATTCTCTCGAACGACCATGGTTATCCCTTGTATATCGAAAATAGATTCAGCAGTTGGATTAACCAGATGGAGATTGAAGGCTTTGGCATTTTGAAACCTGAAGAATTTTTTCCAGAAGCAGGTGTTTGGCGTTGTCCGTCTGCAATTTTCCATAAATCCAGCGCCGAGGAAATATCCATGTCTTACGGCTATAATACTTTTGGGCTTCTTCCGGTTGGAAACCGCACGAATAACCTAGGACTCCACGGTCACTATGATGTGCAGTCAAACACTCATAGTCCCGTCAAAGATTCGGAAGTTGTTGCCCCGAGTGATATGATGGCCATCGGCGAAAGCGACGGCATAAATTTCATGCGCGATGAGTCTTATGATTTTTACAGATTAAATCTACGCCACCAAAACCAAGCCAATGTGGTTTTTTGCGACGGCCACGTCGAATCGCCGACGTTGAAATTTCTTTTCGAGGACTCCCGCGCCGAAGCCCTGCGCCGCTGGAACCGCGACCACCAACCCCACCGCGAACGCCTCGCGCCGTAGCCCTAATCCCAACGGGATTCTATCATTCGGCCCAGCGTTGACGCGCAGCGGCTACGCTGGGTTCACGCATCAAAATATTTTCTACCCCAACGGGGTTGCATCCGCTGCGTGCCAATCAATTCAACTCTTTCAGAGTTAAAATTATTTTAACCGACAACCCGGCGTAGTCCGATTGCATCGGCCAACGCCGGGCTGAATGATTCAATCCCGTTGGGATTACACCGCATTGCCACGTTACTCGCCAATGCTTTTTCATTTTGAAAAATCTGCCGCTGCGTTAGCTTGAATTCCGCATGAAACAATCGCGCCGCCAATTTGTCCGCACGCTGTTCGTCGCCACCCAGGCCGCCGCCGTTGGCTCGCTGCTGCCGCGTAATCTGTTCGCGGCAGAGGCGCCGATCAGTGGATTAAATTTTCTCGTCTTCGGCGACTGGGGGCGTCAAGGCACGAAAGATCAGGTGGAAGTCGCGACGCAAATGGGCATCGCCGCTGACGCCGTGAAGGCGAAGTTCGTCATCTCTGTCGGAGATAATTTTTACGAGAACGGCGTGGCTTCCGTGGACGATCCGCAATGGCAGAGTTCGTTTGAAAAAGTTTACAACGCGCCGTCGTTACAAGTGCCGTGGTGGGTGATTCTCGGCAATCACGATTATCACGGCAACTGCGACGCGCAGATCGAGTATCACAAAATCAATCCGCGCTGGAATATGCCGGCGCGTTACTACACGCGCACGGAGCGCATTGATGATAAGACGGTCGTAGATTTTTTCTACATAGACACGACGCCGATGGCGCTGGCGAGCGATGATAAAAAAGTTTCGGGCGACGAATTGAAGACTCAAAAGCTCGACCGGCAGATTACGTGGCTGGAGTCCGCGCTCGCGGCTTCAACTGCGCCGTGGAAAATTGTCGTCGGCCATCACCCGGTTTATTCCGGCGGCATTCACGGCGACACGCCTTACGTCATCGAGCACGTCCTGCCGTTGCTGGAAAAATACCGGGTGCAAGCCTACTTCAATGGGCACGACCACGACTTGCAGCATTTGCAGGCGGGCCGAGTGAATCTGTTTTGCAGCGGTGGCGGTTCCAAGCCGCGAGATTTTGTGCTTCCGACGGCGCACTCAAAATTCGGGCGCGGCACGGGCGGCTTCATTGCGGCCGCGTTGAAGACGGACGCCTTGGAAGTGCGCCTGATTGATGACAAAGGAGAGCAGCTTTACACCGCCACGGTTCCGCGCAACGGCGGTTGAAAAATCCACTGGGCACGAGTTGTCAAATTTTCCGTCGCCAAATTGTTTCATTTTTTCTAAATTTTTTCCTTGAGTAAATTGTCCGATAGACGATTTATGTAGCAGCGGTTGATCTTTAACAGTGACATAAAAATTTCCCTGCCCGGTTGGTGATTCGCAACAGTCCTTGAACCGTAATTAAAACGATCACGGAATGAGCAAACTGGTGGCCGGCATGCCTTCAATGGAAGCCGAAAGCAAGTGCGCGAGTTCCACATGTAGCGATACATGTTCTAAGGATCGAGTTCGACACGGCCACGGTGGGGTTTCTTTCAAGATTTTAGGTTTGAAACTTTCAAATCTGAAATCAAAGCCCGCTACCCGCTGCGGGCTTTTTTATTTTCATTTTGCTTCCATATTCGTGACAGATTCGTCGCGGCGCTGTCTTAAAGCCATTCACCGTGCCGCCGGCGGATGCTTCCCGATCAAAAAACTTCGCTTCTGGTTCGGGTCGTAAAGTCCTGCGAAACCGGCCTCAACCGAAAATGAAATCTCCCGCACGGGAAAATTTCATCGGCGGACGTCCGTTTGGCAGGCGGCTTGCGATAGCGAGCCTGTGATTTATTCGACGATCCGCAATTTTTTCCGCCAGCGGCAGCGTGGTTGGTCCCGGCTGCTGGCATTCGCGGCTCTGGCGGTATTGCCGCTGAACGCGCTCAGTTCCGTCACCACTGAAATCGCATGGTATCCCAGTTCGGATCCCAACGTGACCGGTTACAATATTTATTACGGCACGAATAGCCACGCCTACACTCAGATGACATCGGCCGGTGATGTGACGAGCGTCACCATTGGGAACCTGCTACCGGACGCGACGTATTATTTCAGCGTCAAATCCCACAATGCCGCGGGCACTGAAGGCAGTTTTTCAAGCGAAACGTTATTTGCTAGCTACGCGACGACTCCAACCAGCAGTGGCTTGCGGATGAAAACATTTCCCAACTCGTTGAAGCAAGATCAGCTTGTGTTCAGTCTCGCGCCCGGGGCCCCAACGGGAGTTCGCGTCAATCCGACTAACGGCATCGTTTGCTGGTTACCCGGCTTCGCCCAAGCTAACACGACGCAATCATTCAACGTCATCATCACCGACTTGACTAATCCCGCCGCCTCCACGCAGCAAACCATCGTGGTCACCGTCTCCGATTTTCTGGAGGCGATGTTAGCTTCGGTGCCGGTTCAAAGCGGCACGGCTGGTGCCTTGCCCTTGAGTCTTATGACCAGCGATGGGATTACTAACTTAACAATCAATCTGGCCTGGCCCGGCGGCGCACTGCTAAATCCTCAACTGACATTCGGCGCGCCGGTGGCGGGCGGAACCTTGCAAAATTACGGAACTAATCTCTGCCTCAAACTCTGGACTGCCAGTGGCAATTTATTGACGGGCACCAACGTGTTCGCACAAATTAATTTCCAAGTGGCGGCCGGCGAACCGTCTGCGTTCCTCAGCGTCCCAATCACAAGCCTGACGGCCAACAAAGCCGATGGCTCAGTCTTTTCAACCGTCGGGGCGAAGGATGGCGAAGTCGTGGTCATCGGAACCAATCCGCTGCTACGCTCCCAAGCCAGTTCTGACCAAGGCCGCACGCTGGCGATTTATGCGAATCCAGGCATGAGTTATCAGGTGCAATCCTGCACCAACCTCACCCCACCCATCAATTGGCAACCCCTGCAAAACTTTGCGCCCACAAATATGCTGGAAACCGTGAGCCTCGATTCCGCCAATCCCATCATCTTTTATCGCTTGATGCAAAACTGATCTGACCGCGCGAATTCAATAAAACACGGTAATTTTATTTTGGGCATTCGAATCCGTGAATGGTAATTTCCCCTCATGGCACGCGATGAATTATTTTCTGAGCCGGTTGAAATACAACCGGTGACGAAAACCAATTCCGCGCCGGATAATTTCCGCAACCAGCCGCTCGCCGCCCGAATGCGTCCGCGCAGCCTCGATGAATACGTCGGGCAAACACACATCCTCGGCCACGGACAACTTTTGCGCCGCGCGATCGAAGCCGACCGCATCCAGTCGCTGCTGTTTTACGGCCCGCCCGGCACCGGCAAAACCTCGCTCGCGCAAATTATCGCGCGGCAGACGAAAAGTAAATTTGAACGCTTGAGCGGCGTCGAATCAAACGTGGCAGACATGCGGCGCGTTTTATCCGCAGCCGCCAATCGCCTTGAAAACACAGGGGCTTCTACGATTCTGTTCATTGACGAAATTCATCGTTTCAATAAATCGCAGCAGGATGTTTTGCTACCGGATGTCGAGAGCGGCGTCATCAAACTCATCGGCGCGACCACGCACAATCCGTTTTTCTTCGTCAACTCGCCGCTCGTCTCGCGCTCACAGATTTTTGAACTGCGGCCGCTCACCGAGGAAGATTTGTATTCGCTGCTGCAACGTGCTTTGAAAGATGAAGAACGTGGCCTCGGTTATCTGAAAATTTCTGCGGATGAAAATGCCTTGCGCCATCTCGCCAAAATCGCCGACGGCGATGCGCGCAAAGTTTTGAACTCGCTGGAAATCGCCGCGCTCACTACCGCGCCGGATGCTGACGGCATCACTCGAATCACGCTGGTTGTGGCCGAGCAAAGCATCCAAAAAAAAGCCGTGGTTTACGACGGCGATGGCGATGCGCATTACGACACGATTTCCGCCTTCATCAAATCCATGCGCGGCAG
>JANYFN010000107.1 GCA_025362675.1 Limisphaerales bacterium
CCGTGAGATAAGCAAATTCTTGAGTCGTCAGGCGGGTTTGCTGTTTCAATTTCATGTCTTCGCGCAGTTCCACTGCGCGCAAGGTAATGCCGTTGTAAATAAGCGTGCGCAGGTCCATCCCGAAAGCCCTCGACAATTTCCGCAGTTCGCTCACCCGCTTGGTCGCATGGCTCGCGTGGCTGATATATCAGCGGCAGTTTTGTTCCTTTGCGCACGGTCAAGCCATCACGATTGATGGTGGATTTACCGTCGGGTAACCGAGTAAGCGGACAAATTCCGCGTCCACCTCCGCCTTTTCGATGACGATCAGATTGCCGTAATCGATGGCCTTGACCTCGGCATAGGTCAACGCTGGCGAAGTCCATGACCGACATCATCAAGGCCAGTCGGGTATCCAACGCATGAACATGTTAAATCCATCAAATCCAGCAGGACACTTAGACAGTGCGCCTTACGGCTTCGCTGGTTTTCGATGACGCCAGTTATTTACAGCGACATCAAGGCCGTTCATTTTTGACAAAACTTCTTCCAACCCAAAACGGATATGTTCCCGCATCGCCGCATCCGCTTGCGCCACGGAACCTCGCGCCAGAATTTCAGTGAGGCGCGTGTGATAATCCGCGGCCAGCGACCGGCGTTGCACGGCGGTGTCATACAGCCAGTTGAAGATCAGCACCTGTTCTTTTTCAATCGCGTCGCGCAACGCCGGGCAGCGGGCACATTCAGCAATCCGCAAGTGCAGTTTCATGTGATAGGTGTTCACGGAAAATAAAAACTCGCGATCGTCAGCACTCTTTTCGCCCGCCGCGTAAAGTTGATCCACGCGCCGCCCCATGGCGCGCAATTCCTTTTTCTCGGTTGGGGTTGCTCGCTGGGTAAAGAGACGAGCAGCTTGCGATTCTAGCGCTTCCCGAACAAGGCTGCGATCCTCCACATCCTGTCGGGTCGGCACACGGACACGAGTGCCGGAACGCGGTTTGCTTTCAACCAATCCTTCGCGTTCAAGCTGTTGCAACGCTTCCATGACCGGCGGCACGCTGATCTTGAGTTGCTCCGCCAGTTTGCGGCGTGACAACGCGACGCCCACCGGCAGATCGCCTTTGAGAATCCGGTCGCGGATTTCGCGGTAGGCCGATTCCGCGAGGGAATCCGCTCGCGTCGAAACGACCGGCGTATTTTTTCGCTGGCTGGCTTTGGCGGCTGTTTTCTTCATGGACTGGTCTGGAATTGAGTCGCCACCATCGCTGCTGTCAAACTCATTGGCATATCAGTAAAACAGATTGGCGATGGGAGTGGGTATGTCAAGACGATACTAAAAACAGCCTATTTTAAAGGTCATAATTCGGTTTATTTGTTTTTTTAGAATTTTCGCTTGCACATCTGATATATCAGTATAGTCTTGGGAAAACCATGAAATTGTTCCGACTGGTATTTGCCGCCGCCGCGCTCGTCGTCACGGATTCCTCCCTTGCCCAGACGAACATTGTTGCCACCAATGCGCCCGCGCCACTCGCGCCCGCTATTTTGCCGGGCAGAGGGTTGGCGCAGCATCCGTTTCTTTACACCGGCGAATGGGATCATCGCAAAACCAATCAGACGATTTTCGTGGTGCGCGCGGGCAAGGTGGCGTGGACTTACGACATTCCATTTAACAGCGCCGATGGCACGATGGAAGAACTCGGCGACGCCACGATGCTTTCCAACGGCAACATCGTTTTCTGCCGCAAGGTCGGCGCGAGCGAAGTCACGCCGGACAAAAAAATCATCTGGAACTTGGACGCACCGAAAGGCACGGAGATTCATTCCATCCAGCCGATTGGCCTTGACCGCGTGCTCGTCACGCAAAATGGCAATCCGGCGAAGTTGATGCTGATTAACATCGCCACCGGCAAAACCGAAAAGGAACTGACGCTGCCCGTTCCGCATCCTGAAAAAGCGCATCTGCAATTCCGTCGCGTGCATCAGACAAAGGACGGCACATTTCTCGCGGCGCATTTGGACAACAACAAAGTCGTGGAATATGACGCCGCCGGAAAAGCAATCTGGTCGTTCGCGGTGAAAGGCCCGTGGTCGGCGACGCGATTGAAAAATGGCAACACGCTCATTGCCTCGTATCATTCCACCGTCGTCGAAGTGAACCATCAGGGAGAAGTTGTCTGGCAATTTTCTGAAAAAGACATTCCCGAATACAGATGTTTCATCTTTCAAGAAGCCAGTCGGTTGGCGAACGGCAACACGGTGATTTGCAACTGGTGTCCGGCTGACATCCGAGACCCAAAAAAATGGCCCGGCTCGGTGCAAGTCCTCGAAGTGACGCCGGAGAAAAAAGTTGTCTGGGCGTTGAGCGAGTGGAAAAATCCCGACCTCGGCCCGGCGTCTTCGATCCAGTTGCTCGATGAACCCGGCGTCGCGGAGAACGGTGATTTGCAGCGGTAATGATTTCACAAACGACATTGCCCGCCGAAACTGGCAGCCGCTCAACGGTGCGCTGGTCCATCGCGTTTCTCGTGAGCGCGGCGATTGCCATTAGCTATTTGGATCGACAGACCTTGCCGTGGGCGATCAAGGCGATTCAGGTGGACATCCAGTTTAGCAACCAGATGAAGGCGGGTTTGGATTCCGCGTTCCTAGTGACTTACGGATTGATGTATATCGGTGGTGGTTTGCTGCTGGACAAGTTGGGAACGCGGCGCGGTTTTTTGTGCATCATGATTTTCTGGTCGCTCGCGTGCGCGAGCCACGGTTTCGCCGGCGGCGTGATCGCGCTCGCGGCAAGCCGGTTACTGCTCGGCGTGGGCGAAGGCGGCGGTTTTCCAGCGGCCACTCGCGCAGTTGCAGAATGGTTTCCCGTCAATGATCGCGCCACGGCGATGGGCATCATCAATGGTGGCACAGCGGTCGGTGCGGTGATTGCGCCGCCACTTATCGCGCTCGTATTGACGAATTGCAACTGGCTCGGCCTCGCGCCGTGGCGTTGGGTTTTCTTTCTCACCGGCGCGCTGGGATTGCTGTGGACGATTTGGTGGTGGCGCAGCTATCACACGCCGGAAAATCAAAATAGTTTTTCCGCCGCTCAAGTTGAAATAAAAATTTCCCTCGCTCAATTGTTGCAACATCGCGAAACCTGGGCGGTCATCGGTGCAAAATTCTTGAGCGACGGCGCGTGGTATTTTTATTTGTTCTGGCTGCCGAAATATTTGTTCGACGCTTTCCAGCTCGACATTAAAACCGCTGGTAGCATTGGCTGGATTCCTTATGCGGCTTCCGGTGTGGGCTGTCTGGTTGGCGGCGGATTTTCGAGCTGGCTGCTCAAGCGTGGCGTGTCGGTCAACGCCTCGCGCAAGCTCGCGCTCGGCGCGAGCGCGGCGCTGATGCCGTGGGTGATGCTCGTGCCGCAAATGCATTCCGTCGGCTGGGTGATTTTAATTTTCAGCCTCGCGTTTTTCGGCCAGCAATCGTGGTCCACGCTCGTGATGATTCTGCCGACGGACATGATTTCCAAGCGCGCCGTCGGCACGCTCGCCGGCCTCGTCGGTTTCGGCGGCGCGATGGGCGGCGTGCTGCTCGGCCAGATCGTCGGCTGGCTGCGCGACCACGGCTACAGCTACACGCCTGCGCTGGTGATTTCCGGCTCGTTGCACATCGCGGCTTTCATTTTGATCTGTCTCGTCATCCCGAAAATTCAACCGCTTGTGATTTCAACCAACAAATAACCATCCAATGAAAATAAAAATTATCCGCCTGCTCTGTTCCGTTCTGCTCTTCGCGGCACTCCCCGTTTGCGCGCAGCATCCGTTCCTCTGCGCCGATTCTTACGCGGGCAAAGTTTGTGTGGTTTCCGCCGCCGGAAAAATCGAGTGGGAATACGCCTGCACGCATCCCCAGGATTGCTGGCGGCTGCCGGACGGGAATTATCTTTTCTGTCACGAACACGGCGCACTGGAACTGACGCCGGATAAAAAAATTGTGTGGGAATATAAGGCTGGAACGAACACGCAAGTCCACGCCTGCCAGCCTTTGCCTGATGGCCGCGTGCTGCTCGTCGAGTGCGGCCCGTGTCGCCTTTTGGAAATTGATCGCGACGGGAAAATTGCCAAGGAAATCAAACTCACGCCACCACCGGCCAGCGTGAATCTGCACGACCAATTTCGCGGCGTCCGCAAAACGAAGGCCGGCCACTATCTCGTCTGTCGCAAGGGCGAGCACATGGTTCAGGAACTCGACCGCAACGGCAAATCACTGCGCGAAATCAAAGTGCCGGGCGATGTGCATGAAGCCGTGCTGTTGCCCGACGGTCATCTGCTCGTTGATTGTGGCGATGGCCACAAAGTCGTGGAACTCGACGCCGATGAAAAGGTCGTCTGGGAGCTGGACGAAAATGATCTGCCTGGCAATCCGCTCCGGCTCGTAGCCGGTTGCCAGCGCCTGCCGAACGGCAATACGGTTTTCTGCAATTATCTCGGCCACGGACATCTTGGCGAACAGCCGCAGGTTTTTGAGGTCACGCGCGACAAAAAAATCGTCTGGCAATTTTCTGATTTCAAAAATTTCAAAGCCATCAATCAGATTCAACTGCTCGACAATCCCGGCGATGTTACGAAGGGTGAAATCCTGCGCTGACCTTTTTCAACCAGAAAAATAAAATATGAAAATCAAAGAAATCCGCACGCGCGTCATTGAATGGCGCGGCAAAACTGTTCCGCTCCCGCCGCACTTTTGCACGAACCCGATGGACGCCGTGTCGCCCATGCTCACGAAATCCACGATGGGCACGTTCACGTTTCACAGCTGGCTCATCGTCGAAATCGTCACCGACAACGGCCTCGTCGGCATCGGCAACGCCGCGCTTTCGCCGCGCGTCACGAAGCAGGTGATTGACCTTTATCTCAAGCCGCTGCTCATCGGGCAAGACCCGTGGGACACGGAATTTCTCTGGCAGCACATGTATCGCAAGACGATGGCGTTTGGGCGCAAAGGCATCGGCATGGTCGCCATCAGCGCGGTGGACATCGCGCTGTGGGACATTCTCGGCAAGTCCGCGAAGCAACCGGTTTATCGTCTGCTCGGCGGTCGCACGAAACCAAAAATTCCTGTCTATGCCAGTCGGCTTTACAGCACGCCACTCGATGAACTCGCGCGCGAATCCAAGCGCTACAAGGACGAAGGTTACACCGCGATGAAAATGCGTTTCGGCTGGGGACCGACCGACGGGCCGGAGGGAATGCAAAAAAATCTCGACCTCGTCCGCACCGTGCGCGAAACCGTCGGCGACTGCGTGGACATCATGGCCGACGCCTACATGGGCTGGAATCTGGATTACGCCAAGCGCATGATTCCGCTCTTGGAAAAATATAATCTGCGCTGGCTCGAAGAACTCGTGATCCCCGACGACATCCACAGCTATGCGGAATTAAAAAAGTGCGGGCGCATTCCGATTTCCGGCGGCGAACATGAATTCACGCTCTACGGCTTCCGCGAACTCATCGAGTCGCATTGCGTGGACTACATCCAGTTCGACACGAACCGCGTTGGCGGCATTTCGCAGGCGCGCAAGATTGCCGCGCTCGCCGAGGCACATTCGATTCCGGTGATTCCACACGCCGGGCAGATGCACAACTATCACATCGTCATGGCCAGTCTGAATTCGCCGATGGCCGAATATTTCCCGCCGGTGGATGTCGAAGTTGGCAACGAGCTTTTCTGGTATTGTTTCAACGGCGAGCCGACGCCGACGAACGGCTACATTGACCTCGACGAGAACACGCCCGGCCTCGGCCTGACGGTGAACGAGGAGAAGCTGAAAAACTTTGAGGTGATTGAATGACCCGGCTTGTCCAAATTCGAAATGGTTCAACGCGTGCAGTGGCGCTCGTGGAAGAACCGCGCTTGCGTCTGTTGGCCGACGTGAACTCCATTTTTCAACTCGCGCAAGAGGCCGTGGATAAAGGGGTTTCTCTCGTTTCACTCATCCAAAAAAAAGCGACGGGCGAGTTTTTGGATTACGACCTGGTTTATCACGGCGATTCAAAATGGAAATTGTTGTCACCGATTGATCATCCAACCGAACTCGCGCACTGCCACGTCACTGGCACGGGACTTACGCATCTTGGCAGCGCGGCCAATCGCCAGCGGATGCACGAGGCCAAGGATTCCGAACTCACCGACAGCATGAAAATGTTCCGTCTCGGTGTCGAAGGCGGCAAGCCGGCGCCGGACAAAATCGGCGTCGCGCCCGAATGGTTTTACAAAGGCAGTGGGGGAATACTTCGCGCGCCCAACGAACCGCTCGACGTGCCGGCTTACGCGGAAGATGGCGGCGAAGAGGCGGAAGTCGCAGGCGTTTATTTCATCGGCGCGAATGGCACGCCGCATCGCATCGGCATGGCGATTGGCAATGAATTTTCCGACCACAAATTTGAGAAGAAAAATTATCTCAACCTCGCCGGCTCAAAACTCCGCACCTGTTCGCTCGGACCGGAACTGGTGATTGATCCCCAATTTAACTCCGTGCCCGGCACGGTGAAAATCCTGCGCGCGGGAAAAAATTTATGGTCGCAGGAAATCGTGACCGGTGAACGCGAGATGTGCCACAGCCTTGCAAACATTGAGCATCATCACTTCAAGTTTGAAGACCATCGTCGTCCGGGTGATTTGCACGTCCACTATTTTGGCGCATGCAGTTTGAGTTTCGGCGCGGGAATTCAACTGGCCGCCGGCGACGAGATGCTCGTCGAGTTTGCCGGCTTTGGTCGCGCGCTGCGAAATCCGTTGCGCGTCGCGACCGAAGAAAACAAACTCGTCTCCGTGCAATCCATCGCCTGATTTTATGAGCCAACCACGCATCACATTCTTCGGCCTCGGCATCATGGGTTCGGGCATGGCGCGAAGACTTTTAGCCAATGGATTTCCGCTGACAGTTTTCAATCGCAACGCGGAAAAATCCAAACCGTTCGCAGCGGAAGGCGCGCGCGTCGCTACTTCGCCACGCGAAGCGACGGCGCAGGCGGATGTCATCATCAGCATGGTCGCGGACGACAACGCTTCGCGCTCGCTCTGGCTTGGTGAAAACGGCGCGCTCGCCGCCGCCAAACCCGGCGCGGTGTGCATCGAGTGCAGCACGGTGACGGCGAACTGGGTGCGCGAACTCGCTGCCGCCGTCGCGCAAAAGCAAGGTGAATTTCTCGACGCGCCGGTGACCGGCAGCAAAATTCAAGCGGCGTCCGGTGAACTTTCTTTCATCGTTGGCGGCGAAGCCACAACGCTGGAAAAAGCGCGTCCCGTTTTGGCGGCGATGAGCAAAGCCATCATTCATCTCGGCCCGACGGGCAGCGGTGCGTTGCTCAAGCTCATCAATAATTTTGTCTGCGGTGTGCAGATTGCGTCGCTCGCGGAGGCGCTGGCGATGATTGAGCGCAGCGGGCTGGATCGCGCAAAGGCATTGGAGATTCTCACGAATGGCGCACCCGGCAGTCCACTGGTGAAAGCCGTGTCTGGTCGCATGACCGCGCCTGCCGCTGCGCCGAATTTTTTGTTGCGGCTCATGGCGAAAGATTTGGGCTACGCGATTCAGGAAGGCGGCAAACTTTCGGTGGAATTGAAAACTGCCGCCGCTGCGTTGGAGCAATTCCAACGCGCCGTTGCCGCCGGACATGGAGAAAAAGATATTGCGGCGGTGGTCGAACCATTTCGTAAAAGTTGATTGAAAAAAATTATGTCACTGCAACCTGTTTTAATCGGCGGCCAATGGCGGCCAGCCCAATCCAGCGGTTCGTTTACCGCTGAATATCCAACCACCGGCGAACGTCTGCCGGATGAATTTCCCGTCAGCGCGTGGGCGGATTGCGATGCGGTTTTGAACGCCGCCACGCAAGCGGCGGCGGCTTTGCGTCAGGTCGCGCCAGAACAAATTGCGAATTTTTTGACGCGCTTCGCCGAACGCATCGAGGCGCGCAAAACTGAACTCGTCGAAATGGCGCATGCCGAAACTGCGCTGCCGAAAGCACCGCGACTCGTCGAAGTCGAACTGCCGCGCACGACGAATCAATTGCGCCAGGCCGCCGCCGCCGTGCTCGAAGGCTCGTGGGCATTGCCGACGATTGATACGAAGTTGAACATCCGTTCCACGCTTGCGCCGCTCGGACCAGTTTTGATTTTCGGACCGAACAATTTTCCATTTGCGTTCAATGGCATTGCGGGCGGCGATTTTGCGGCGGCGATCGCGGCAGGAAATCCTGTCATCGCCAAGGCGCATCCGTGTCATCCCAATACGTCACGGCTCCTAGCAGAAGAAGCGATTGGCGCTGTGCGCGAAAGCGGTTTGCCGCCCGCGACGGTGCAGATGATTTACCATCTCGCGCCGGAAGATGGTTTGCGATTGGTCGCCGATCCGCGCTTGGGTGCGGTCGGTTTCACTGGCAGCCGCGCGGCAGGTTTGAAATTGAAAACGGTGGCGGATGTGGTCGGCAAACCGTTTTATGCAGAACTTTCCAGCTTGAATCCGATTGTCATCCTGCCCGGCGCGCTGGTGGAGCGCGGCGAAAAGCTGGTCGAGGAATTTAGCGGCAGTTGTCTGATGGCCGCCGGACAATTTTGCACGAGTCCGGGGCTGACAATTTTATTCGCGGGTGAAGCCGCCGAAAAATTTATCGCCGGCGTGAAGGCCAAATTGGAAAGCGCAACGCCGGGAACTTTGTTGTCTTCCGGCGTGGCGCGTAATCTGGCCGCGAGCGTGAAAGCGTTGCAATCAGCGGGCGCGGAACTGGTCACCGGCGGTTCGGCATTGGCGGGAAATAAATTTGCGAACACATTGCTGCGCGTGAGTGGTGCGCAATTTCTGGCGTCGCCGGAAACATTGCAGACGGAGGCGTTCGGCAACGCGTCGCTGGTTGTCATGGCGCGCGATGCCGGTGAAGCGGAGAAAATTCTCGCCCGTCTCGAAGGCAATCTGACCGGCGGCATTTACTCCGACACGAACGGCAGCGATGATGCGCTCTACGAAAAATTTGCGCCGCTGCTGCGTGCACGTGTCGGGCGTTTGCTCAACGACAAAATGCCCACGGGCGTCGCGGTCAGCGCGGCGATGAATCACGGCGGGCCGTTCCCGGCGACGGGCCATCCGGGCTTCACCGCCGTCGGCATTCCCGCGTCGCTGCGGCGTTTCGGCGCGTTGCATTGCTATGACAATGTCCGCCCGGCCCGACTGCCCGCCGCACTTCAAAACAGAAATCCCAACGGCAAAATGTGGCGGCTCATTGACGGCCACTGGTCGCAAGGCGACGTGGTTGTTTGAAACTTTCCGCAACT
>JANYFN010000119.1 GCA_025362675.1 Limisphaerales bacterium
CAGAAACCGGTCGTGGTCATCAACGAAATGTTGGAACGGTTTTTCAACATAGCCAAGCCGTCCGAACTGTCCGCGCTCGACGCGCTGCCGTGAAATGCCGATGAACCCGCCGCCGCCAAAATCAGCCCGCCGCTGGGGGAATGTGGTGGTCATTTTTATTTTTCTCGCGGTGCTGTGGCTGCCCATCATGGATAATTTGACCGGCATGGATGTTACGCGGCCACCGGGAGAAAACCGTTTGCCCGCGCGCTGGCCGCAGCTTGCACAGTGGAACTTTTCGAGCGTCCAAAATTATCTCGTCGGCACCGAAGCTTACTTGAATGACCATTTCGGATTTCGCAAACGGCTTATCCGTTGGGGCCAGCAATGGCGGCAGCGTTGGTATCGCGACGAAAGCGGATTCAAGGTCGTGACGGGCCAGCACGGCTGGATTTTCTCCGGCGAACTACAGATGATCGAACATTATCTGGGCATGGCAAAATTCTCAACCGCGCAATTGCAGGCATGGCAAAAGCTGCTGGAAAAACGCCGCGACTGGCTCGCGGTGCGCGGCATGAAATTTCTTTTCATCATCGCGCCGGACAAGCACTCCATCTATTCCGAGGACCTTCCCGACTGGCTCCAGGCCGCCGCGCCCGCGCACCGCGAGACCAAGCTCGACCAGTTTTTGCAATTCATGCGCGAACATTCCACCGTGGAAATTTTGGATCTACGCCCAGCGCTGCTGGCGGCGAAAACCAGCGGCCCGCTGTATCTGCAAAACGACACGCACTGGAATTATCTTGGCGGATTTGTCGCCGGGCAGGAAGTCATCAAGACGCTGCAAAAACAATTTCCGGAGCTGCCGCCGCTGCGGAGTGAGGATTTTCTTTGGACCCGGACGAATTCCACGGGCGGCGATCTGGCGCGGCAAGCCGGCCGGGAAATGACGGAAACAAATTTTTATACCTTCCAGCCCGTCGGCAACCTCGTCGCCCCGAACGTGCAGATCTCCAGCAATATTTTTTCCACCTGGGGGCCGCACAACGTGGGCGCTATTTCGGAAAGCCCCGCGCCGCTCACCGTCAGCGCGGTTTTTTTCCATGATTCGTTCGGGGCGGCGTGGCAGATGTTTTTTGGCTACAACTTCAAACGCATCGTTTACATCAATGAAAAGCGCGAGTTTAACACGAAGCTGATCGAGGCGAACCACCCGCAAATCGTGGTGGTCGAAATGTTGGAGCGTTTTTTCAATACGTTGGTTCCTGAAGAGTTGATGGCCAAAGACGCGTTGCCCTGAAGCCCGTATGAATCCACCGCCGCCAAAATCCTACCGCCGCGTGGCGAACGGGGTGGTCATTTTCATTTTCCTCGCCGGGCTGTGGCTGCCCATTCTGGATAATTTAACCGGCATTGATGTCGCGCGTCCGCCGGATGAAAATCGTTTGCCCGCGCGCCAGCCGCAGCTTGCGGCGTGGAATTTTTCCAGCGGGCAACAATTCATCGCCGGGACTGAAGCGTATTACAACGATCATTTCGGATTTCGCAAGCGGCTCATCCGCTGGAGCCAACATTGGAAACAGCAATGGTATCAAGACCAAAATGACTTCAACGTGGTGGTGGGGAAACACGGCTGGCGGTTCACGAGTCAGTTGCAGATGATCGAACATTTTCTCGGTATGGCAAAATTCTCGACCGCGCAAATGCAAGCGTGGCAGAAGTTGCTGGAAAAACGGCGCGACTGGCTCGCGGCGCGCGGCATTAAATTTTTGTTCGTCGTCACACCAGACAAGCAGTCCATCTATCCCGAAGAGCTTCCCGACTGGCTCCAAAACGCCGCGCCGGGGCATCGCGAAACGAAGCTTGATCAGTTTATGCAATTCATGCGGGCACACTCCACGGTGGAGGTTTTGGATCTGCGCCCCACTCTGCTGGCCGCCAAAACCAAAGCGCCGTTGTTTCTGCAAACTGACTCGCATTGGAATTATTTCGGCGGTTTTATTGCCGGGCAGGAAGTCATCCGCACTTTGCAAAATACTTTTCCTGAGCTGCCGCCGCTGCGCGGGGAGGATTTTATCTGGACGAATCTGCCGAGTGGCGGTGGCGACCTCGCGCGGCTGGCGGGACGGGAATTGATCGAGAACAATTGTTTTACTTTTGACGTGAGGCCAGGCCTCACTGCGCCAAAAGTGCAGGTGGACGCGGGGGCTTATTCCTCTTGGGGACAACACTCTGTCCGCGTCACTTTAGAAAATCCGACCCCGCTTACTGTCCACGCGGTGGTTTTTCACGATTCATTCGCCCATGCCTGGCAGATGATTTTTGGTTACAGCTTTAAGCGGATTGTGTTTTTGAACGAGCATCGTGAATTCTCTACGAAGCTGATCGAAGCGAATCACCCGCACGTTGTCGTGGTGGAAATGTTGGAACGCTTTTTTAATACGCTCGGCCCGGAAGAGTTAATGGCCAAAGACGGCTTGCCCTGAACCGGCACGCGCATTTTTTGTGAACAACTCAAAACTTTGTGCCTTGGTGTCTTGGCGGTTAAAAGTTAAATTCATGCCATGTCGCACGCCGATTTTGTTCATTTGCATCTGCACACCGAGTATTCGTTGCTCGATGGTGCCTGCCGTTTGGACAAACTCATGGAGCGGGCGCAGGAGTTAAAATTTCCCGCGCTCGCCATCACGGACCACGGCGCGATGCACGGCGTCATTGAATTTTATCAGGCGGCGCGCGCAAAAGGAATCAAACCCATTATCGGCTGCGAAATGTATGTCGCGCCCGGTTCGCGGCTGGAACGTAAAAAAGTTGACGGCGATAAATACCATCACCTCGGCTTGCTGGCGAAGGATGAGGCCGGCTACAAAAACCTCATCAAGCTCACCACGGCGGCGCACATTGACGGCTACTACTACAAGCCGCGCATTGATAAGGAAATCCTGGCGAAACATAGCGCGGGCTTGATCGGGATGTCCGGCTGTCTCGCGAGTGAGATTCCCGATTTGATCATGAAAGATCAAATCGCCAAGGCGCGTGATGTCGTGGATTGGTTTAAACAAATTCTGGGCGCGGAAAATTTTTTCCTCGAATTGCAAAACCACGGGATCCCGGAACAGGCCAAGGTGAATAAGCAGTTGCTCATTTTCGCCAAGGATTTCGGACTGAAATGCGTCGCCACGAATGACGTGCATTACGTCGAGAAGGGCCACTCGCACGCGCACGATTGCTTGGTGTGCATCGGCACGCAGGATTTGTTGAGCAACCCCAAGCGCATGAGCGCGGGCTATGTGCCCGAACAATTTTTCCTGCGGTCCGCCGAGGAAATGAAGGCGCGTTTCGCCGAAGTTCCCGAAGCCGTGCTGAACACGCGTGAAGTCGCGGACAAATGCAATTTAGAAATTCCGTTTCCGAAAGCGGGCGACACGCGTTTTTATCCGGTCTTTCATCCGCCGGAACATTTCACGCGGGACGGCTATCTGCGACATCTGTTGGCGGAAGGATTATTCCGCCGCTACACGATTCACGCAAAAGCGGAGGGGAAAGAATTCGTTGTCACCGGCGTTGACGAACCAAAACGGTTGCCGACATTTAATCCGAGCCAGCCAAATCAGGAAGCAGCCATCAAGACGGTCATTGATCGCTTGCAAGTCGAACTCAAGATCATCGAGTTGCAGGGCTACATCTCTTATTTTCTCATCGTCGCCGACTTTGTGCAATACGGACGCAGCAAGGGAATTTCCTGCGTGGCGCGCGGCAGCGCCGCCGGTTCCATTGTCACCTATCTGCTCGAAATCGCGAACGTGGATCCTATCCGCTACGCCTTGCTGTTCGAGCGCTTTCTGAATCCTGAGCGCGTCAGCCCGCCGGATATTGATATTGATTTTGCGGATGACCGCCGCGCGGACGTCATTGAATATGTCCGTGAAAAATATGGCCGCGATGCCGTCGCGCAAATCATCACGTTCGGCACGATGGGCGCAAAATCCGTCGTGCGCGATGTCGGTCGCGTGATGGGTTTGCCGTATGGCGATGGCGACCGGTTGGCGAAATTGATTCCCGCCGAATTGAAAATGACGCTGGAAAAAGCGCTCAAGCAAGTGCCGGAACTCAAGGAGGCGTATGAGAACGAGGACGTCACGCGCGAGTTGATTGATACGGCGTTCATCCTCGAAGACCTGACGCGAAACGCCAGTGTTCATGCGGCTGGCGTGGTGATCGGGCCGGAGCCGCTCGTGAATTTATTGCCGCTGAAATTGGACGATAGCGGCACGCTCGTCACCCAATACGCGATGAATCCCGTCGGCGAACTGGGTCTGCTGAAGATGGATTTTCTTGGGCTGAAAACGCTCACCGTTATTCGCAACACCTGCGAGATGATCCAGCGCACGCAGGGCATTGAGGTGCCGATTGACAGCTTGCCGCTCGACGATAAAAAAACTTACGACCTGCTGAATCGCGCGGAAACATTGGGCGTATTCCAGTTGGAATCCAGCGGGATGCGCGACTTGTGCAAAAAATTTCAGATCAGCTCGGTCGAGCATATCACCGCGCTGGTGGCGTTGTATCGTCCGGGGCCGATGGATTTGATTCCTGATTTCATCAAGCGTCGGCATGGTGAAATCAAAGTGGAATATGAACATCCGCTGCTCGAACAAATTTCCAAGGAGACTTACGGCATCTTGATTTATCAGGAGCAGGTGATGCAGGCCACGCAATTGCTGGCCGGTTATACGCTCGGCGGTGCGGATTTGTTGCGGCGCGCGATGGGCAAGAAAAAGGTCGAGGAAATGCAGCAGCAACGCGAGACGTTCGTCAAAGGCTGCCACGAGAAAAATAATATTCCCAAGACGAAGGCGAATCAGATTTTCGACTTGCTCGAAAAATTTGCCGGTTACGGTTTCAATAAATCTCACGCCGCCGCGTATGCCATCGTCGCGTATCAGACCGCGTATCTGAAGGCGAACTACCCAGTGGAATACTACTGCGCCATGATGACAAACGACATGGCCGCGACGGAAAAACTGAGCGAATACATCGCCGAAGCGCGCGCGATGGGCGTGGAAGTTCTCGGCCCGGACGTGAATGAGAGCAGCGTTTATTTCGCGCCGGCGCGTGAAGGCAAAACCATCCGCTTCGGGCTCGCGGCCATCAAAGGCGTCGGCGAGGGCGCAGTGGAAGTCATTTTGAAAGCGCGCAACGAAGGGGGAAAATTCAAATCACTTTCCGATCTATGCGAACGGGTGGATGGCCGCGCGCTCACGCGGAAACCGTTGGAGGCATTGATCAAAACGGGCGCGTGCGATGTTTTTGGCCAGACGCGCGCGACCTTGTTTGTGCAGATCGAACGGACGCTGTCGCGCGCGGCGAGCATTCTTTCGGACAAACAAAAAGGCCAAAGCTCACTCTTCGGCGCGCTGGAGGAAAAAACTCCCGCCATGCCGGAAGCGATTTCTAATCTGCCCGAATGGCCGCAGCACGAGCTGCTCGCGCATGAAAAAGAATTGCTCGGTTTCTACATCAGCGGCCATCCGCTCACGCCACTCGCGCCGTTGCTGGAAAAATTCTCGCTGCACAACACCGCGCAACTTGCCACGGTGCAAAACCGGAGCCTGACCCGTATCGGTGGCATGATCGCGGCGGTCACGCACGGCGTTTCTAAAAAATCCGGCAAGCCTTATTCGATGGTGACGCTGGAGGATCTCGAAGGTTCGGTGCAACTGTTGGTGATGAATGATTACGACAAGTTCCGCCCGTTGCTCGAAGCGAACAAGGCCATCCTGGTCATCGGCGAAGTCAGCACCGGCGAAGATCGTCCGAAGATTTTCCCGCAAGAAATCATGGCTTTGGAAGACGCGCCGAAGAAATACACCAAGCAGGTTCATCTGCGTCTGAATACTGCCCATCTGCAGCCAGAAGACATGGCGCGCGCGCACCAACTCACCAGCGGGCACGCCGGCAAGTGTCCGCTGTTCCTCTGTTTTTTGCGCCCGGAGGGCACGATGATTTTTATCGAAACGCACGACCGGTTTTTTGTCACCCCATCAATCGAGCTGGAGCTGGCCGCAAATAAAATGTTCGGAGAAAAAACCTATTACGCGCGCATCGACGCCAGCTTGCCGGAGAAAGCCAAGCGCAGTTGGGAGAAGAAACCAAGCAATGGCGGCGGGGGCGGGGATGAATAATTTATGAAAACCCGCCGGGATTTTTTTAAATCCGCCGCCATCCTTGGTGCATTCAGCGCCACCGGTTTACCACTGCAAGCCGCCATTGGAACGCCCGTTGCCATTCCAATCAGCGCCGATGACCGCAGCGTTTGGGTTTCCGTGCTCGAAAAAATTTCCCGGCCGGTTTTGGAAAATCTGTCGCGGCGCGACTTGAAAAAAAGCATGCCGGTGGAGGAACATCTCGGAGCCAAGCGCGCGGCGTTCACGCATCTTGAAGCGTTCGGCCGATTGCTGTGCGGGATTGCGCCGTGGCTCGCGGTGGAAAATCTTTCCGGCGGTGAACGCGCGTTGCAAACGGAATTCATCCAGCTCGCGCAGTTGGCCGTGGACGTGGCGACGGATCCGCAATCGCCGGACTTCCTGAATTTCTCCGAAGGCGGACAAGCATTGGTGGACACGGCATTTTTGGCGCAGGGAATTTTGCGCGCGCCGAAGATTTTATGGGAGCCGCTGGAGCCGCGCGTGAAAAAACAAATCATCGCCGCACTGAAATCTTCGCGCAAAATTCCGACACCAACGAATAATAACTGGGTGCTGTTCGCAGCGATGGTCGAGGCGGCGCTGCTGGCATTCGGCGAGCCCACGCTCGAAGACCGCCTCGAAAACTGCGTCCGCAAAATGCTCGGCTGGTATCTCGGCGACGGCGCGTATGGCGATGGCGAATTTTTTCACTTCGATTATTACAACAGTTTTGTCATCCACCCGATGCTGCTGGATGTGTTGCAAGCATTGGCGAAAAACGATTCCGCATTTTCTCCCGCTCACAAAATTATTTTGGCGCGGGCAAAACGGTTTGCGGAAATTCAGGAACGTTTCATCGCGCCGGACGGGACGTTTCCGCTGATTGGCCGCTCGATGGCTTATCGCTTCGGCGCGTTCCAAACCCTGGCGCAAATATCGCTCCTGCGCGCGCTGCCGGAGAAAATCAAGCCGGCGCAAGTCCGCTGCGCGCTCACGGCGATCATCCGCAGAATGATCGGAGCGCCGGGAACGTTCGATGCGAATGGCTGGCTGCAGATCGGATTTTGCGGCCATCAGCCGTCGCTCGGCGAAAGCTACATTTCCACCGGCAGTTTGTATTTGTGCAGCGTTGGATTATTGCCGCTTGGCCTGCCGCCGACGGATGAATTTTGGAACGCGCCCGCAACTGCGTGGACGCAGCAAAAAATTTGGGCCGGAGAAAATCTGCCAGCCGATCACGCAATGACCGATGTGAAAGCCGTTGAAGTGCCGCGCCTGAAACGTAGCGGCGCGTAAGTTCTCGTCCACAATTTAGCTGTCTGCCTCTCGCTTTGCGCCAACGTTTTTTGGATGATCGGTGAATTTTTCTTCGACGATAGCACGCGCGCAATCGTCCGATTTTTTTTCTTTGCGGGGCCGCGGCGGCTCGGTGGAATTTGTGTGCGAGAACTTTTTCTTCAAGCCCAAAACCAAGGCGATAAAAGCGGGTTAATTATTTTCGTGACGGTGGCGGGTAATCCGCCATTCTTTTGCCGGTTCAAATGAATCACTAATCTAAACTATGAAAATATTATCTGTCATTTTATTAGCTGGCGCCTTCACCGGTTTTTCCGCACTGGCCCAACCGGAGCCCGGCGCACCGCAAAAACCCGTGCATGTGGATTGGACGCTACTGCCACCTGCCGCTACAAATACCGGCGTCACGTTTACCAAGGACATCGCGCCCATTTTAAAAGAATCCTGTGTGCGCTGCCACGGCGCGCAACGCCCACGGGCAGGTCTGCGGCTCGATAGCTTGGAAGGCGTGATGGATGGAACGGAAGACGGTCCGGTTTTAAAAGCGGGCGACAGCGCGAACAGCCTGTTGGTCAAATCTATTTCGCAACTTGATCCCAAGACCGCCATGCCACCCAAGCCGCGTGGCCCGCGCGGTCAGCGCGGACCGCAAGGCACGAATGCGCCGGCGGTTGGTCAGCGGCTGGAAGCGATGGTTCACCGTGATGGCGAACCGCCGGGCACCAATGCGATTGCCCTGCGCGAAGGCGGGGAACGTGGCCCTGGTGGCCCGCAAGGCACCAATGCTCCGGGACAGCGGCCGCGTAATTTCGGCCCGCCCGCGAAGCCGCTGACCGCCGAGCAGGTTGGTTTGGTTCGTGCATGGATTGATCAGGGCGCGAAATAATCTCGACTGAAATTGAAACGCCGCGTTGATTTCTCAACGCGGCGTTTTCTTTGGGGGACAAATAAATCAGCCGATTTTTTCCCAGATTTTGATTTCTGGAAAAGCGACGCAGAGTTCATCTACCCGTGGCAACAGCGCGGCGATGTGGGGCGATTTCAAATGTGCATCGAGCAACTCTTTGCTGGTCCAATTTTCGTGGAAAAGAAATTTACCCGGTTCCTCGGGCGATTGATGCAGGTCGTAATTGAGGCAGCCCGCTTCTTTGCGAGTTGGGCCGGGCAACGTCAGCAGGGCGTTTTTCAATTCGTTTTCTTTTCCGGGCCGCGCTTGAAACGTGGCGACGACAGTGATGGTTTTCATTTGGTGACTTGGATGGGTTTCGTGATTAAACAAGGGTGGCCAATATTTTCTCCGCGGCGGCGCGGGGATTTTCCGCCGCATATATCGGGCGACCAATTACGAGCCAACTGGCACCCGCCGCCATGGCTTCACGGGGCGTGAGCGTGCGTTTCTGGTCGTCGGCTTTTTCCGCGCCGGTGCGGATGCCGGGCGTGACGAGCTGGATTTCCGCCGGAAGAATTCCCCGCAAATCGGCGATCTCCAAAGGTGAACAAACCAAACCGCGCAGCCCGGAATTCGCCGCGAGCGTGGCGAGGCGCTCCACGTGGCGACCGACATTGGGCGCGCAACCGATTTCAGCGAGCGCGTTACTATCCATACTCGTGAGGACGGTCACGCCGAGCACGAGGGGCGCGGACAAACCGAGCGATTTCGCCGTGTCTTGCGCCGATTTTTCCGCCGCGCGCATCATCTCGCTGCCGCCGCTGGTGTGGATCGTGAGCATCTGGACATCGAGGCGAACGGCGGCGGCCACGGCTTTGGCGACGGTGTGCGGGATGTCATGAAATTTCAAATCCAGAAACACGCTCGCGCCAGTAGCGCGCACTCGCTTCACGATGTCTGGTCCAGCGGAGACAAACAGTTCCTTGCCAATTTTGAAGGCGCCCACCGCTGGCGCCAGTTGCTCCGCGAGTCGCAATGCCTGTTCGACCGTCGGCACATCGAGCGCGGCGATGATGGGATTTTTATTTGCCACAGATGACCCAAGCTAAACACGGATGGAATCCAAAGAAAAGTAAGTTCAGTCATCATAGTTTTTGATGCCCTGAATCATTCAAGGCTTTTCCGGCGGCGTGGCTGGCGGCGGCGTTTCGAATTCATGTTTGTGCCAATGTAGTCGTGTCAGCGCGGCGAGCGTGCCCAAACCAAACAGTAGAAAGCTGCCGACGATGGCCAAGAGACCGATTGACGCCGCGCGCACGCCGGTCACGGCCGCGCTGCCGGGGCTGGCCAGCATGACTAGAATCGCGGCGACCGGCACGGCGATTTTTTCCCATTGCAAACGGTAGAACGGGCCGATGAAACAAATGGCCAGCACGAATCCGCCAGGGATGAGCGGCATCCAGAATTTTCCCTCGCCAGAATTCAACCAGATCCACGATTGGAGGATCCACGCGAGGCCGGTCAAAATACGCGTCGCGCTGGCACCGGGATTTACGTTGTCCTGCCAGCGCAAACTATGGAGCAGCAGAAAAATGAATCCACCTTGAAGCGCCCAGTGAACCGCTCCGGCGTGCGCGCTGATCACTGAAAAAAGGGCGGTGCCGAACAGGATCGCGCCGAGGATTGCCAGCTTGGGATTGTTCAACCACGCCGTCCAGAAAATCAGATACGCCAGCAAGCCCGCGGCGACGCAGTGCGCTTGAACGAGGCCGGGAGCGATGGCGTGCAGCCAAGTCACCGGCATGCCGGCGACGAATAATAATGTCGAACCATACGCGAGATGCCGCGCCAGATAATTGCGGCGGTCGAAGAAACTGATCAGGCAGAAGGCGGTGAGATTGAGTGCGGCAAGAATCAGAAATGTTTTTTCGCCGCCGTCCGACGTTGCGAGCAGGGGAACGAGCAGCGGCAGAAAGGTGAGCGCATATTTTTGCGGAATGAAATCGGATCGCAGTTGCAGAAAGAGCGTCCACGCCAGCACCCACACAAGCGGCGCGAGCAATTCCCCGCGTAAATCAAATTGATAGATATAATCCAGCCCATACAGATGCGTGAGGGTCACGGTGAGCCACAGCGAAAACAAGCCCAGCGGCAGCCAGCGGTGCTGTGGCAGTAAACTTCCTGTCGGTCGCGTTCGCGGCAGCAGGTTTACCAACGCCAGCGCCGCCGGCAAAATCAGCAGCCAAGTGAATTCATTCATTTCGTAAGCTGCGCCGGAATCAATGTGGGTGCCGACTTTGGTTTCGCCGAAAATGCGATAGAGCAATGGCAGCAGCACATTCAACGCGAGAAACACGGAGCCGATTCCCAGTAAGCGACCGGGGAGGTTGAGTTGTGTGAAATATTTTTTCAGACTGCCAAATCGCAGCAGCACGCCACCGGCGCCGGCGAGACACATCGTTTGCGCCATGCCTGAATCAATGAGCGCCGCCTGACTGATGAGGATGAACGGCACAAAGACGAGCAGATTTTCCAGCCCAACCAGCAGCGTAGAATCATACCACAGCCGACGCCGAGCGAGAAAGATTGCCGTGACTACGAGCATGATTTCGTAACATTCCACCGATGAAAAATTGAAGAGCAGGCGGGCCAATTCCAACTTCAGAAACGGCGCTTCGAGGGAGATGCGATAACAGCCGAACAATAATAATGCCGCGCTCACGAGATAAAATGGATTACACGCGAATAGTTGTCGGAGCCACCAGGAAAACGGTTTGGGCGGAACCGACGGTGTTTTCAGCGGCTCAGGTGGAGCTTCAGAAACCGGCTGGGTGGGAAGAATCGGCGGTTGGCTGGCGGCGTCATGTTCATTCATAAATACCTCACGGGTTTGACCGAACATTGTTGTGGTGACGGTTTCATGTTCGCATAACTCGCGCCAAAAAAATTTATCTGTAAATCCCAATGAAATCTAATTTCTCAGACTCTGAGAATTTTTCGGTTGCGTGAATTTCACGCGCGGCGTGCGTGAGGCTCACGCTCGGAAGTCGCGGATGAGGCTGAAAACACGGCTCGACTAGGGTGAGGCGGTGGCGCGGTAGAAACGATTAGGGTGATTCGTCGAAGCGAGGTCCGCAAAATCAAAGGTGCCGTTGGTGGTGGTCACATTCGTGAACGCGGGCGACCAGTTCACGAGATTCGTCGTGGCCTCGACGGCTAAGGTGCGGTTCAATCCACCCGCGACGCGCAACTGAAACCCGCCGTTCGTCGCGGCAGGAATGGTGGCCACCCGAATTGTTCGCAGCGCCTTTCGCAAATTCAGGCGACCGCCGGTTCTGCATTTGCCCGCGAGCGATGGGAGCGGATCGGTGGCGGCGAGCAGACGGGCGATGGTGTCTTGATAATTATCGGCGGGATATTGCGCCATGAGCAACGCGCACGCACCGGCGACATAGGGTGCGGAGTAGGATGTGCCGCCGGCCACGTCGTTGAAATAGTAAGTGTCAGTCGCTGGAAACGTTGAATAAATCTGCTCGCCCGGCGCCGCGAGATCCACGTTGGTCAAACCAAAATTAGAGAAGGTAGAAAGCACATCGGCCTTGGAAGTGGCGGCGACGGAAACGACATTGTCCAAGGGGTAGCTCGCAGGATACGTGGGCAATAAATCTATATTCGTAGCGCTATTTCCGCAGGCGGCGACCACGATCACGCCCGCGTTGCGTAAGGTTACCATCGCATTTGACAGAGCAATGGAATTTGTAAAACCCCAACTGGCATTGATGATTTTTGCGCCGTTGGTGCGGGCAAATTCCAGGCACGTGATGACATCGGAAATGTTGCCCAGACCGGAACTATTGAAGCACGCGCAGGGCATGATCTGGATGCGCCACGCGACGCCGCAGACGCCTTTGCCGTTGTTGCCCACGGCCCCAAGCACGCCCGAGACCATGGTTCCGTGCGTGGTGAAGTCGCCGGGATTATTATTATTGTTGATGGCATTCCAGCCATGACTGCCATCATTGGGATTTGTCCACATGTTCGCGGCCAAATCTTCATGCGTGTAGCGCGTGCCAGTATCCAGCACGGCGACGACGATGTTGCTCGCCGAGGTCAAAATATCCCATGCCAGCGGCGCGTTGTTGGTGTTGAGTCCCCAGAGTGTGCCATCAACGAACTTGGGATCATTCGGCGTGGTGCTAAAAATTTGCCCGATATAATCCGGCTCCGCGAATTCCACCAAGCCACTCTGTTGATATTGCGCGATGACATTGGTGACGCTCTCGCCAGCGGGAATTTGCAAAACTTGCAGCCCGTGGATTCCGGGAAAAGTTTGCAGAACGTCACTTTTGCGCGCAGCGTGAAATTGCCTAAGCAGCGCGCTGTTGGCGGCAGCTTTGGGCTGGATCAAAATTCGGTCGCTCCGAAAGGCCGGCGCATTCGGCAAGCTGGCGGCGGAAGCACTCAAATACGCGCCAAACAAGAGGGTGATCCCCGTCCACCAGCTCAATAAGTGGCCATGCGCATTCTGATTCATAACGATTAAACCATTCCACAAACACGCCCCGATGGGAAGCGGTTTTGTGGCCGACGCATTTTTGACTTCGGGCACTGATTCCTTTAGCCTGCGTCCATGAAAATTGTCCGCCACACTGACAAAAACTTTTCCGCCAAGCTCCGCGAAGTCGCCGCCGACTCCAGTTTGTTCGACGCCGAGATCGAGGCGCGCACCAAGGCGATTCTGCACGACGTTTTTGTGCGCGGTGATGATGCGGTGCTGGAGTTCACGGAAAAATTTGATGGCGCAAAACTGTCTGCGGACCAGCTGGCGGTGACGCAGGCGGAATTGTTCAACGCCTCGGTGACGGCTGACGAATCGCTGCGGGCGGCGGTCGCAGAAGCAGAAAAGAATATCGCATTGTTCGCCAAAAAATCGTTGCGCAAAGGTTGGTCGGCAAAGAATTCTCACGGCGCGACGGTCGGTGAAAAGTTTGATCCGTTCACGCGCGTCGGCATTTATATCCCCGGCGGCACGGCACCGCTCGTCTCCACGGCGTTGATGACCATCACGCTCGCGAAAGTGGCGGGTTGCAAGGAAATCGTCGTGACGACCCCATGCGGTAAAGACGGGGCCATCAATGCCGCGATTTTGTTCGCGGCGCGCGCGGCCGGAGCGACGGAGATTTATCGTGTCGGCGGCGCGCAGGCAATCGCGGCACTGGCTTACGGCACCAAAACAATTCGTCGCGTGCAGAAAATTTTCGGTCCCGGCAACGCCTACGTCAGCATGGCCAAACGGCTGCTCGTCGGGCGGGTGGCGATTGATCTGCTCGCCGGGCCGAGTGATTTGCTCGTGCTGGCGGACGACACGGCGAATCCGAAATTTGCCGCCGCCGATATGCTCGCGCAAGCCGAACACGGCTCCGGCCACGAGCGCGTTTGGCTCGTGACGACTTCGGAAAAAATTCTTCGCGCGGTGGAAAAAGAAATTTCCCAGCAGTTGCCCAAACTCTCACGGCGTCAACTGATCCAGCGCGTGCTCGACCGGAATGTCTGGCTCATCAACGTGAAATCCGTCGCGGACGGCGTGGCGCTGGCGAATCAGATTGCGCCGGAGCATTGCGAAGTCATCACGCGCGATGCGCGTAAGGTGAGCGATGGCATCATCACGGCCGGCGCGATTTTCCTCGGCAATTGGTCGCCGACCGTGCTGGGCGATTACATCGCCGGACCGAGCCATGTGCTGCCGACCGATGGCGCGGGCGCGAGCTTCGCTGGCCTGACCGTGGATCAATTTCAACGTCGCACCAGCGTGGTGGAATACGCAAAGCCGGCGTTGAAGAAAGCGCTGCGGGGCGTGCAAAAATTTGCGGAGATGGAAGGCCTCGACGCGCACGGCAAGAGCGCGGAAATACGCAAAGCGTGAGGGTTCCACACTCAAGGCCATGAAAATTCAGATCGTTATCTGCGGCTGGATCAAATGTGGCTTGAATAAGGCTGCTTTGGCAAAATTTCGAGCGCGACTGCATGAAATTTTTTCCGCCTATCAACCGAGGCAGCTTTCCGAAGATTCCGAAAGTTATGACTTTCTAAAACATGAATTAACCGTTCAGCCCAATGACTTAGCAGTTGAAAAACTGCTCCAACGATTTGATGCGGAAATCAAACAAGGCAAATTGCCTGTGGCGGCAACTATTCATGCTTATCTGGCAAACGATGAGGTGAAACGGGCTCGTTTTTTGAAATTGTTTTTTTATGGTGATTCGGTTGATGAAGACTCGCAATCCAAGCCGCTTAATCCAATCAACCATACATTGTGCGCGGCGTGTAAATTTCCAGACACTTCAGTAATTCCCAACCCGCTCTTTGTGAGCAACAAGGTGTTGAAGAAGCAAGATGTCTTCAGCACCAGCACAGGAATGATGGTTGTAAGGCCGCATGTAATCGAGTTACTGAAACAGGCTATTCCGAGCCAGTTTGAATCTGGTGAAGTCATGGTAATGCCGGGAAAGAAAATTGTGGCCAGTGATGAAAAACTGTTATGGATTCGCCCGAAAGAAATTGTCGGAAACGAACTGGGTAAACGATTTCCTAAAATCTGTCCCGTATGCAAGCGTCCGCTTGAAAGCCGGGTATTTATGTTTGACGACAGGATTGCACAAGGTGGTCCCGGTCTTTACGACGAAAGGCCTCGACTCGAAAATTTTGGCGGTGGCAAAGCGGACTTGGCGTTGATTGACGGTTATTATGGCGAGATTCAGCCAGATGGTGTCCCAAGATGGCATTGGAATCTGGCTATTTCTGGCGCGCTTTTTACTTTCCTTAAGAAAAATGGCGTCAAAGGTATTGCCGCCGCCGCCGGTTCTGATCCAGTGAAATATTTTGGGTCTGCTCAAGGTGGAACTCTTTTGGAGCCGATAGCCCGCACGTTCACGGCATCTGGAAAAAATACTTTATCAAAAACAGGCTCAACTCTTGGCTTTGAAGAGGAGCAAAATGTCTTGGCATCCATCAAACATTTACCTTGGGATTGGGACAAGGCTGGCTTTGTGTATTTTTATCTGACCACGCCTGAAATAATTATTTTAGACCCGATGACTTGGGAAGAAGATGCAGGCGGTCCGTATGTAGTAAAAAATTATTCAAAGCCGGGCGTGTATCGCCTCAAAACATCTGCCATTAAAAACGCAAAGGGAACAAAACGTGGAGTGGCGGTTGATAGCGCAACGTTGCTGATCATTGACAACGCATACTTTGCCAAGTTGCAAGATCTGTATGAATGGGAGAATGCGATAAAAGCTGATGGCACGATTGACCCAGAATATCACAATAAAATTGCCACTAAAATCGGCTGCCGTTTTGCGATTTGCACTACACCGCCGAGTCAGTTTAAGTCAGCATTCCAAGGCGATGGGCTTTATCGAATTGACTTAAAAGACATTAGTCGAGGCTGTGAATTAATCTGATTTTAAGATTGTTAATCGTATTTTCCCCGCTTGAGCCAAAAGCGGATTAAGCTACGATGACATTATGAAGAGCTGGATTATCGCTGATGCGGAGCATTTGGGCGGAAGCCCTCGCGTGCGCGGCACGCGTATTTCCGTGGCGCTCAT
>JANYFN010000149.1 GCA_025362675.1 Limisphaerales bacterium
TTGAGCGAGCAATGGTTTTTGAAATATCCCGCCGTGGAGCAATCACGAAAATGCGTGCAACAAGACGGTGGACGAAGCGTCGCCATCGTGCATGCAACCGGAAAAGAATTTGCCGGCAAGTCCATCCATGAATTACGAAAAGCCGCTCTGCAATTTGCGCGCCAGAATGGATTGCTGGGCAAGCCGTTCAAAAATGAAGATTCAGGAATCGAGATTCGCGTTGGTCGTCAAAGCCTGTCGCACGCGTTCAGTAATCTCGGCGTTGCGAACATTCAGGCTGTGGCAGTTTTGCCAGAACTGATTCGGACGGCGGTTTGGGTTTCGTCCACACCGCATAACCCGCCCAACCCGATGTTTAAGAACGTCCACCGTTTTGTGGCCGCGCTTTCAGTTGCTGGCCAGCTTCATCGTGTGTTAATCACCGCGAAAGAATTTTGGGACGGGACGGTGCTTTATGACCACAAGGCAAAAAAAATCACGTTCGGTGGTAAATCTCTGGAAGCGCATCTCCCGAAGGAGAAGTTGGACACCCAGCCTGCACCGAACGCTGAAATAAAGTTAAGCGAACTTTTGCCGGACGTCAACCTTGGCAGCAAGATGCGTTTTCATCCGCAGCGGTGGGCGAAAGTTTATGACCACTGGCTGACGAACATTCAAGACTGGTGCATCAGCCGCCAGCTTTGGTGGGGACATCGGATTCCAGTTTGGAGCCGGTCGTTTGAAGGAGATAAAAAAGGTTTCGACGAATTGTGGTTAAGCGTTTGTTTGAAAGACGAAATTTCTAAACGAGGGGTTTTCAAATTTGAAGGTCATACAATTTTTGTTGCAACAGCAGATCAAGAAGTTGAGAAATTGTTGAAGGAAAAATATAAATTCACCCAAGACCCCGACGTTCTCGACACCTGGTTCAGTTCGTGGCTGTGGCCGTTTGCCACGATGGGCTGGCCGGAGAACACGGAGACGTTGAAGAAATTTTATCCGACCACCGACCTCGTCACCGGGCCGGACATCATTTTCTTCTGGGTCGCGCGTATGATCATGGCCGGCTACGAATTCATGGGCAAGGCGGAGTCAGCCCTCCCTAAAAAGTTCGCGCTGCCGGATGCGATGCCGTTTCAGAATGTTTATTTCACCGGCATCATCCGCGACAAGCAGGGCCGCAAGATGTCCAAGACGCTCGGCAATTCGCCCGACCCGCTCGTGCTCATCGCCCAATACGGCGCGGACGCCCTCCGCTTCGGCACCATGCGCAGCGCGCCGCTCGGTCAGGACGTGCTCTTCGACGAGAAGGACGTGGAACTCGGCCGCAACTTTTGCAACAAGCTTTGGAACGCGTGCCGCTTCCGTCAGATGCAAGGCGGCGAAGTTCAGGGCGAAATCGAACGCACGTTGCTCACGCCGGATGACAAATGGATACTGATCAAGCTCGACGCCGCCATCCGCGAAGTCACGATTGCGCTGAACGAATACAAATTCAGCGAAGCCACCGCCGCGCTCTACAAATTTTTCTGGAGCGAGTATTGCGATTGGTATGTGGAGGCGAGCAAAGCGTCGCTGCCGCGCCCGCCCGCCGAGGCTGCTCCCGGTGAAGCGCCGATGGCCGTCGCCGCACTCAGTCCGGAAATCGAAGCGCGCAAAGCGAACACGATTGCCGTGATTGATTTTGTGCTGTCGCACACGATTCGTTTGTTCCATCCGTTCGTGCCCTTCATCACGGAAGAACTCTGGAAAGGGATGGGTTACGCCACCGACATGCCGGACAATCAAGGCGGCAAGACCATCATGAACGCGCCGTGGCCGCTGCCGTTTGACGACGATTTCAAAGGTCATTATGGACTCGACGATTGCTACGTCGAAATGACAGACACGAAATACGAACTCGTCCGCAACGGCCGCGATTTGCGCCGCGCGGGAAATATCCAAGCTGCGAAAAAAGTAAAATACGTCTTCAAACCCGCGCAGCATTTGATGCCGCACGATGCGGAAGTCATCAAGCTGTTGCTCAACGCGGAATCGCTGGAAGTGAATGAAAATTATCAGTCGCCAAAAGGCACGCCCGTCGTCGCTTCGCCGCTGGGAGAATTATTTTTGCCGCTCGAAGGTTTGATTGATGTCGCCGCTGAAAAAATCCGTCTCGGCAAAGAGGTTGAAAAAATCCAATCCGAAATCGTGAAGGTCGAACAGAAATTGGCAAACCCAAATTTCACCACAAAAGTTCCGCCAGCCGTGCTCGTCGAACACGAGCAGCGTCTCGTCGAGTGGCGCACCAAACTCGCGCACACGCAGGCTTCGCTCGAAGCGTTGAACGGCTGATTGGAAAATTCAATATTGCCATGAAAATATCGCGACTTTTTCCCCTGTGGCTCGCGGTTTTATGGCTGTCGGTGATGAGCGGCGTCGCCGAAAAAAGTATTGGGCAGGCGCGCAATTTTGAGGCAGACGGGCGTTTCACCAAGGCCGCAATTTTATTGCGCGCGGCCATCGCGGATACCAACACGGCTGCGGGCGAGCGCAAGCAACTTGAGTTCGAGCTGGATCGGTTGGACCGCATTCGACTTGATTATCCGCTGACGCGCGCGGCGTTGCTCACACAACTAAAGGGGGCCGTGCGCGATCTCACCAACGAAGAATTTGAAAAGTGGCTCGTCGAAAAACGCTTTGATATCAGGGGGATTGATGGCGAGGAGCGTTTCATGGTTTCAAGCGTGGCGAATATCTTCTGGCGTTACCCCGCGCTCAATCCGCGCCGCACGCCGCCGAAGGATGAGTCATTTGAAAAAGCGATGTGGGAAAATTGCGTTACCATCAAACAAGCGGCGGCGCTGGAACACAGTCCTTACGTCTTGCCGAAAACGTTTGATGTGACAATGACGGTCACGGTGGCTGCCGACGCTGTGCCGAATGGCGAAACTATCCGCGCGTGGCTGCCGGTGCCGAGAAATTATCCGTATCAGACCAACATTGATATGTATTCGAGTTTTCCGATGGTCAGCCAACTAATGCCGGGAACAAATCTCATCCGTTCGGCTTACCTGGAACAAAAGGCGATTCGCGGTGAGAAAACCAGATTCATTCTTCATTATCGCTATACTACGAAGGGAGTTTGCTTTGACGTGCAGCCGGAAAAAGTGATTGCGTTTGACGGCAAGGATTTGGATATCGCTGCGTTCACGGGAGAGGAATCGCACGTCCAATTCACGCCGGAGATGCGGGCGCTGTCGCAAACGATTCTGGGCGACGAAAAAAATCCGGCGCAGCAGGCGAAAAAGATTTATGAATGGATCGGCACCAACATCCAATACAGTTTCGCCACGGAGTATTCGACCATTCCGAATATCAGTGAGTATTGCCGGTCGCACCGTTATGGCGATTGCGGACAAGAGGCGCTGTTGTTCATCACGCTGTGCCGTTTGAATGGAATTCCCGCGCGCTGGCAGTCTGGCTGGGACACGTTTCCCGGTGCAAAAGATATTCACGACTGGACGGAAATCTATCTCGCGCCTTACGGCTGGCTGCCGGTGGATCCTTACATGAGCATTTTTTCCACGCAGTATGCGACGCAACTCACAGCGGAGCAGCGGCGCGAACTGCGGGATTTTTATTTTGGCGGACGCAGCCAGTGGCGCTTGGCGGCCAATGCCGCTCATGGCCAGGAACTGCAACCGCCGAAGCAATCGGTTCGCTCGGACAACGTGGATTTTCAGCGCGGCGAACTGGAGTGTCACGGAACGAACATTTACTTCAATCATTACCACTACGATCTGGACGTGAGCGAAGTTGCCGCGCCTTGACACTATGACGTCCCGGAAACAATCGTGTGTCCACGAGTTTGACCGAATTGCTGCTTTCCTAATTCGCTTGCTCGGTTAATTTTCTCGCCGTCATGGAGCACAGCCTCGTCACCGACATCGCCCTCTGCATCATTGCCGCGTGGATCGTGGCCGTGATCTCGCAGGTCGCGCGGCAACCGTTGCTCCTCGCTTATCTCGTGGCGGGTTTCCTTATCGGCCCGAATGGTTTGCCCATTGGTCCCAATGGCGAACGCCTCGTCACCAATCCTGAATCCATCCAGACCATTTCCGAAATCGGCCTCGCGCTGCTGCTGTTCATGATCGGACTGGAGATTGACCTCAAGAAAATGTTGAGCGCGGGCCGCGTCATCACGCTCACCGCGGGCGCACAAATCCTTGGTGGCGTGCTCATCGGCTGGTTTTTCTTCGGCCTGTTTGGACCAGCGGAAAACCATCTCGAAGCGCTTTACCTCGCCGTCGCAGCGGCGATGAGCAGCACCGTCATCATCGTCAAAATCCTTTACGACAAACGCGAGCTGGAAACGCTCTCCGGGCGCATCACGCTTGGCGTTTTGGTGTTGCAAGACATAGCTACCATTTTGTTTCTCGCCGTGCAGCCGAACCTGAAAAATCCTTCGGCCAATGTGATGTTGTTGGCCGTCTGGCATGTCATCCTGTTGTTGTCGGTCGCGTTTCTCGCAAGCCGTTATTTGTTGCCGCCGATTTTCAAATTCATCGCGCGCCTGCCGGAACTTGTTCTGGTTGGTGCGCTCGCGTGGTGTTTTGCGCTGGCCGGTTTTGCGGATGCCCTGAAACTTTCCTCCGCGATGGGCGCGCTCATCGCGGGCATGATGGTTTCTACGTTTCCTTACACGCTCGATGTCGTCGCGAAAGTCACGAGCCTGCGCGATTTTTTTGTGACCCTCTTTTTCGTCGGCCTCGGCATGGTGATTCCGATACCCACGGTGCCATTCATTTTGTGGACGTTGTTTGTGTGTCTCGTGCTGATCCTCAGCCGGTTGATCACAGTGTTTCCGGTGCTTTACAAAATGCGTCGCGGCTATCGCGTCAGTTTTATTCCCGCCGTCAACCTCTGCCAGATGAGCGAACTTTCACTGGTCTTACTCGCGCTCGGCAAAGCCTGCGGCGATGTCTCGGCCAACATCATCGGCATCGCCGCGTTCACCTTCGCATTGCTGGCCGTCGGCTCCACCTACGCCATGATCGGCAATGATTCGCTGTTCCGCAAAGCCGAGCCGTGGCTGGATAAAATTGGCTTGAAAGATCTCGACGATACCGAGACGAAACGGGTGGCTGATGAAAAAGTCAAACGCATCTGCTGGCTCGGTTTTTCGTGGACGGCCAGTTCGTTGCTCGCGGAGATTGAGCGCAACCGCCCGGATTTATTGAGCGAAATCGTGGTCATTGATTTCAATCCCGTCGTCCACGAAAAACTCCGGCGCAAAAATGTCCACGCCGTTTATGGCGATATCACGGCCCGCGATGTGTTGCACCACGCCGGCGTCTCGCACGCGGAGATCATCATCTGCTCGCTGCCGAACATCGTGCTCAAGGGCGCGGATAACTTGAAAATCCTGCGCCAGCTCCGTGAACTGAATCCGCAAGCGAGGATCGTCGTCCATGCCGAACTCCTGTCCGACGTGCCGAAACTCTATGCCACCGGTGCCGATTACGTCACCGCCCCGCGACTGCTAGAAGCCCATGATTTGCTGCAAGTCATCGAATCCGCTGAGAAAGATCTACTCTCCGAAAAACGTGCGACGCAGGAAACGCTTTTGAAAAATCGCAGCGAAATCATTCCTTAATTTTTTGATGAAAACTGTTTCTTTGAAATCCGCCCTCGCTGTCGCTATCAAAGCCGCCCGCGCCGCCGGCAAAGTCATGCACGCCAACTGGCACAAGCCCAAGCGCGTCAATTCCGCCGAAGCCCACGACATCAAATTGGAACTCGATGTGCAATGCCAGGCGCTCATCGAAAAAATTCTCGCGGCCGCGTTTCCGCAAATTCCCGTGCTCGGCGAAGAGGGCAGCACCGGCGATGTGACCGCCGAATATCGCTGGGTGATTGATCCGATTGACGGCACGGTGAACTATTTTTTCGGCATGCCGCACGCGTGTGTTTCCATCGCCTTACAACATCGCGCTGAATCCGTCGTCGGTGTGATTTACGATCCCTTCACCGATGAAATCTGGACCACCACCAAAGGCCAGCCGACGCGGTTGAACGGAAAAATTGTGCGGGTTAGCAACCGCTCCAAGCTGGAGGATTGCGTCATCGCCATCGGTTTTTCCAAGAGCAAAGATAATTTGGAGAAGAGCCTGCCGCATTTGATCCGCCTGGCGCGCCGCGTAAAAAAAATTCGCATCATGGGTTCCGCCGCACTGGAATTGGTGTATGTCGCCAGTGGACGGCTCGACGCTTACATCGAACGCACGATCAATTTGTGGGACGTGGCCGCTGGTTCGTTACTCGTGGAAAATGCGGGCGGCGAATTTTACGTCCTGCCCGCGCCGGGCGGCAAACTCCGCATGTGCGCCGACAATGGTAAGCTACGGAAGAAAATGCAGATCGGGAGTTTGTTGAAATGACTTTCAACCGCCATGGCAAAATGACTCCAAGAATTTATTTTCTTAACTTTGTGCCTTGGTGTCTTGGTCGTTAAAAAACTGTTTCATTTTCGCCAGCGCCTTCGCCCGGTGACTGATCTTATTTTTCACATCCTCACCGAGTTCGGCAAAACTTTTTTCATAACCATCCGGCACGAACAGCGGGTCGTAGCCAAACCCCTTGACACCACTGGCGGAAAGTTGGATCACGCCCTCGCACGCACCATCAAAAATCTGCGTCGGAAATTCATCGGCGAAACAGACGGGCGATGCGCTTTCGATTTTTTTCTCCGGCACGGGCACCAGCGCAATCACGCAGCGGAAACGCGCGGTGCGATTTTCCAGCGGCACTGTTTTCAGCAGGCGGAGTAACTTGATGTTATTCTCGGCGTCAGGTGAGTTTTCGGTTTTATCCAAAGCCGCGAAACGCGCGGAGTGGACGCCGGGCGCACCGTGCAACGCATCCACTTCCAGGCCGGAATCGTCGGCCAACACATAATCGAGTCTTAGATTTTTGGTTTTAATTTTTGAGTTGTCGGCCAGCCAGTTGGCGAGTGTATCAGCTTTTTTCAGCGCATTGCCGACGAAGGTTTCCGCGTCTTCAACCACCGACGGTGCATCCGGGAAATCCTTGAGGGTGAGCAATTGGAATTGTGCGCCGAGGATTGCGTGGATTTCCTCGGTCTTGTGGGCGTTGCGCGTGGCGATGAGTAGCGTTGTCATCCGGGCAAGGTAGTGAAAATTTTTCGGCGGGCGAGCTTGACGCGAATTATTTTCACTTCAAAATCACGCCATGAAATCACCTTTTCTTTTCGCCCTTGGATTTGCTGTGGCGGTGGTCACGCCCCAGATTGTTTCCGCTGAAACGGTTTGGCTGGATGATTTGAATCTGGCTTCGGCCTCGCAAGGTTGGGGCGAGCCGCAAAAAAATAAATCCGTGAGCGGCCACGAGCTGACCATCGGTGGCCAGAAATTTGCGCGCGGCTTCGGCACACACTCGGAAAGTTCGCTGCGGGTCAATCTTGGCGGCGGCGCGCAAAAGTTTTCCGCCAGCGTCGGTGTGGATGACGAGGTGGATAAAAATCCGGCGGCCAGCGTGGAGTTTGTCGTGCGCGGCGACGGCAAAGATTTGTGGCGCAGCGGCGTGATGAAAGCGGGCGCGGCGGCGAAAATGTGCGACGTGGATTTGACGGGCGTAAAAACGCTGGTGCTGGAAGTCACGGACGCGGGCGATGGAAATACCTATGACCATGCGGACTGGGCGGATGCCAAGTTTGCAACGGCGGGTGGAAAAATTACCGCGAGCGAAGAACGCCCCGCGCCGGTCGCGCCGTATATTCTCACGCCGTCCGCGCCCGCCACGCCGCGCATCAATGGCGCGACAGTTTTTGGCGTGCGCCCCAGTTCACCCTTCATGTTCACGATTGCCGCCACGGGTGAACGGCCGATGGAATTTTCAGCGAAGAACCTGCCGCGTGGATTGAAGCTGGATGCGAAAACCGGCCACATCACCGGAGCCCTGAAAACAAAGGGCGAATTCAACGTCACGTTGCACGCGAAAAACGCGCTCGGCACGGCAGAGAAAAAATTTCGCATCGTCTGCGGCGACCAAATCGCGCTGACGCCGCCAATGGGTTGGAACAGTTGGAATTGTTTTGCGGGCGCGGTTTCCGCCGACAAAGTGAAACGCGCGGCGGATGCGCTCGTCAAAAGCGGCCTCATCAATCACGGCTGGACGTATATCAACATTGATGACTACTGGCAGAATCATCGCGACTCGAAAGACAAAACTCTGCGCGGCGAATTTCGTGATGCGACGGGAAAAATTATTCCCAATTCGCGTTTCCCGGACATGAAAGGTCTCGCGGATTACATCCACAACCTCGGCTTGAAAGCGGGACTTTATTCTTCACCTGGGCCGTGGACGTGCGGCGGTTGCGCGGCGAGCTGGCAGCACGAGGAACAGGACGCGCAGACTTACGCGGACTGGGGTTTTGATTATTTGAAATACGATTGGTGCAGCTACGGCGACGTTGCGCTCAATGAAATGACGAATGTGATGAACGCACAGCTTTGGGGCAAGACCGCGCCGAATGATGCGAGCGCGATTTTGCCCTATAAACACATGGGGAAATTCATGGTCGAGCAAAAGCGCGACATCGTTTACAGCCTTTGCCAATACGGCATGGCGGACGTTTGGAAATGGGGCGGCTCGGTCGGCGGCAATTGCTGGCGCACGACGGGCGACATCGTGGACACTTGGCGCAGCATGAGCGGCATCGGTTTCAAACAGGACAAAGCTGCGCCGTTTTCGCAGCCGGGAAATTGGAATGATCCTGACATGCTCATCGTCGGCCAAGTCGGCTGGGGCAACACGCATCCGACGCGCCTCACGCCGGACGAGCAATACACGCATATCAGTTTGTGGTGCCTGCTCGCGTCGCCATTGCTTATCGGATGCGACATGGAAAAATTTGACGATTTCACGCTGAATCTTTTGAGCAACGACGAAGTGCTGGCGGTGGATCAAGACGAACTCGGCAAAGGCGCGACGTGCATCATCAATCACGGCGACGTGCGCGTGTATGAAAAAACGTTGGCCGATGGTGGACGCGCGGTGGGATTTTTTAATCTCGGCGTGAAGGCGGCGGAAATGCAATTCAACGAATTTGCACCGCTCGGTTTGACCGGCCAACAACACGTCCGCGATTTGTGGCGGCAGAAAAATTTGGCGGATGTGGACGTGGCGAAAGGCTTGTTAGCATTGACGATTCCGGCGCACGGGGTGGTGCTTTATAAATTCACAGCGGCGAAGTGACGGGCGAAGTATTACGTAGGATCAAAAAATTGTAAAATTGGAGAGAGAATTTGCCGCCTATAAACCTGTTAGGCATATTTTTCTCCCCAGTTGATCTCGCCCATACTTGCGAGGAAGCCATCCCGGTCGGACTGCTCGGAAAAATACCACTCGCAAAATCCAAAATCATAGTCGGTATTTCCAAAAAAATACCACATCCACTTGCCCGTGTGTGAATGCGGTTCAGGAACGCTACATTCAGGGTAATGAGAATGGCGCTGGAGACAATCGCCATCGTTAGGACTGAAGTGCTGCCAACACCAACGATTCGCAAAGTCCAACTCCGGAAAAGAAACCTGCAATGTGACCGGGTATGGAAACCGCGATAATCTGCTCGCGCGCCCACGCTCCTCTTTGCCCCGGAACTCTGGTAAACAGTCCTCGGCAAGATACACTTCAAAGCTCGACAGGATGACAGTTCGATAGATCATAGCATTGGTGCTGGGTATATGCCTAACATTTAACTTGGCCGTAGTTTTTGCAGCCTAGCAAGTTTCATGAATTCAAGGTTGGCTGGACGTAAAGGGTTATCCACCAGATTTATTTGAGCATGAGCAAGTATCATTGTTTTTTAACAAAGACTGCAAACACGCGGCTAGTCCAGCAGTTCCGCGAGCCGTTTATTTTTGCGTTTCAACTCGTCGAGCAGCCGGTCGTAGCGTTGGATTCGCAAGATGGCGCGCGTGATGAGATAAACGCCCAGCACGACTAAACCCAAATTCAAAAGCAGCAACGGCACCAGCCAGTGCAACACTTCGTGAACCTCGTAAGATTTGGAAGTGGCGATGAGCACGCTCAAGACCGAAAGCGGAAACGCAAACACCGCAATGCCCGCGCGCATGGTGGACAGCGACGTGCGCTTCTCGGCGAGCAGCAACTGCACTTCGTTGAACATCACCGTATCGGGGCGGGAATCAAACTCGGTTGAGGCAGGGGTTTCCATTTTCATTTACGTTGCGGACTGGCGGCCGGTTTCGCCAGCAAAAAATCCGGGCGGTGGCGGTTTTCGCGCTGCGAAAACCAGCGCCGCGTGCAGCGGCGCAACGCCTTTGGTGGGGTGGACGCTTTCTGTTTGCCCGTTCCGCCCGCTGCTGCGCGGGCGGAGTTCTCGCAGCGCGAGAACTTACACCACTCGGTGGCAAGCTGCACCCTGCGTCACGGCGTGGAATTTTTTCCGGCCAACCAAAATGCAGTTACCGCTTTCCAAAAAGTTTCCGGGCTTTCTCCAAGTTGAACATGGTGGCAGTGCGGATACTCCCACAATTTTTTCGGCCCGGCAAAACCGTCGAAAAGCCGGTGGCCAAAGGTGGCGGGCACGACTTCATCTTGGCCGTCAATCATCACTCCAACCAAGCCGTGATAATTGTGAAGATAATTTTCTGACCAGAAATCATCCTGCAAAATCCAGCGCGCGGGCAGGAGCGGATAATGGCTTTGCGCGACATCCGCGAGCCGATGATAGGGCGAGAGCAGCATGAGGCCGGAAATTTTTTCAGGAAATTCTCCCGCGAGAAATGACGCCACGCCCGTGCCGAGCGATTCGCCGACGAGATAAATCGGCTGGTTCGTGCCGAGTGATTGAAGCGCCTCTTTTCCCGCCGCCAGCAAACTCTCGCGGCTCGGCGCACCGGGGCGATCTTCATAGCCGGGATATTCCAGCACGTAAAAATCCAACGGAGCGACCTGCTGGATGACATCGGCGTAAACGGAGCAGCCGATCGCTGAACTGGCATTGCCATACATCATCAAAACGCAGCCGGTCGCTGGTTGATTGGTGTAAATGCGTTTCATCCCGATGCATTGGCCGCTAGAATTTGTCCAACGCGCCATCCCTTTCACGCGCGCCATTTGATCCACCGTGGCGGGCGACCGGACGACCGGGAGGTAAAGCAGCTTGCGTTGAAAGGCGAACACCAGCACGCAGGCGCCGACATAAAAAATTACGAGCGCCACGACGAGCAAGCGCAAGCCAGAGAGAAAAAAACGGCGCGATTTTGGTTCCGCTTCCATGCCTACGATTTTACGGCGTCCAGTAGCCGTCGCAATTCCGTCGCGGGCGCCGCCACCAATTTGCCCGTGACCGCAAATTTTTTCACGCGGCTGGACGGCAATTGAAATTTGAAATCGCGGAAGACGCGTTCGCAAATCGTCATCAAACCACGCGCGCCGGTTTTTTCATCCGCCGCAAGTTCCGCGAGGCGACGCAGACCGTCGTCCTTGAATTCACAGTGGATGCCGTAGGCCGCAAAGGCGCGTTCGTATTGATGAATCAAGCTGCTTTCGCTCTTGCGCAAAACGTTGAAGAGATCATCCGTGTCCAAGCCGTGACACGCCACGCGCACGGGCAGTCGGCCGATAAACTCCGGTTCCAATCCGTAAGTGATCAAATCGGCGGTGGAAGTTTGAGCGATCAATTGATCTGTGGCCTGCTTGGTTTTTGCACCGAGACGATGGCGCACGATTTCTTCGATACCGGAAAACGCGCCGCTCACGATGAATAAAATATGTCGCGTGTTGATCGTCTCCGGTTGCGCGCCGCCACCGCCGCGCATGGAGGACATCGCAGTTTGTAACTGCCCGGTCATGTCGTTTGGCGAAACCACCGGCACATCGCCGTCTTCCATCAGCTTGAGCAAATTCGTTTGCACGCCGCGTCCGGAGACATCGCGTCCGCCGCCGTCGCCACGCGTCGCGAGCTTATCCACCTCGTCGAGATAAATGATGCCATGCTCGGCCTTCTTCACATCCCCGCCCGCGCGTCGCACGAGATCACGCACAAGGTCGTCCACATCGCCGCCGACGTAGCCGGTCTCGCTGAACTTCGTCGCATCCGCCTTCACGAACGGCACGCCGATGAGTTCCGCCGCCGAGCGAATGAGATGTGTTTTGCCCACGCCCGTCGGTCCGAGCAGTAACACGTTTTGCTTCTGGTAAAACGGCGCGGCGTTCCCTTCGAGCGTGAGGCGGACGTGTTGAAAATGATCGCACAGCGCCACGCTCAAAACTTTTTTTGCCTCGCGTTGGCCGATGACGAAACGGTTCAGATGCTTCGCGATATCGGCGGGCTTGAGGTTGAAACTGAATTCTGCTTTCGACGGTGCAGCGGTTTCGGCCACGCCGGTTTTGGTCGCCGCATCAAATTTAGATTTCGCGACCCGTGGCGTGCGAATTGTTTTCGGCACACCCGAAGTGACGGGGCCGAGAGAATCAGGATGTCCGCTGGTAGGATTAGGCATAGTGAGTTTCAAGACGGCTAAATTGAACAGAAAAACAGGCGGGCTTCAATCCGATTCACGCACTGGCTGAGTCGCCATCCGCCTATCGGCCAAATGCGTTGCGGCATCTGCCGCCATTCGGTATTTTTTAACCGTTCATCTGCGCTCATCTCCGCCAATTTCCAAGCCTCCGCGAACCTTTTTTATCAGTGCAAATGAGCGGAGATTAGCGGTTGAAATTTTCCAGCTAAAAAATATTCTGTCCCCTTTCTTCATTCAGCGGCATTTAATGGTAGATGCACGAACTGGCTGACCACACTTTGCTGCGGCAATACGCGGAGCAAGACTCCGAGACCGCCTTCGCCGCGCTCGTCGCGCGCCATGTGGACAAGGTCTATTCCGTCGCGCTGCGCCACACGCGCAACGCCCACGCCGCCGAAGAAATCACCCAGGCCGTCTTCGTCATCCTCGCCAAAAAATCCGGGCGACTCGGCGGGAAAGTCATCCTCGCCGGCTGGCTGTATGAAACCGCGCGGCTCAC
>JANYFN010000155.1 GCA_025362675.1 Limisphaerales bacterium
CCAGTTCCAGGACCGCCGGGAGTGGGGTTCTGCAAAGCATTAGTCAAACCATTGCCACCAGAGCTATCAAGGGGAATGGCAATGTTGTTAAAACCAGCCTTAAGCGGAACATTGACATAACCCACAATGTTCTGTGAGTAAACTTGCGCTTGGGAGGAAATGACGCTGGCAGCAAGCGCGGCTGCAGCAATCAGTAGTGTTTTTTTCATACTTTTCGTAGTGTTTTGTTGTTCTTGTTTACCGTGTGCGGTTACAAGATGCCAGATGTGCAAGCACTGGTCAAACTTTTTTTGAACATTTTTTGAACACAATTGGGACAGCGAGTTTTTGGGACATGCCCGGGTTTAACACTTGTTCAGGCACCGCTAGCAGCCCGTATTCATTGCTGATTCTGGCGGGTGCCGGGGCTTGGTTCGCCGCAAACACGCTAGGTTCGGCTGCCTCATGCCAGCGTATTGCCCAAAAAATAGTTTCAGTTTTCTAGGGGTTTACCCGATGTCATAGTCATCTTTTTTAGGGGTTCACCTGATATTCAAGAGTAATGGACGCACTCAGGGGGAAACGATTTTCCCGCAGGTAATCGGCGCACCGGTGGGCAGGCAAAACTTTTCAAGGGGCGCAAGCGTGGGGTGGCCAAGGTTGCCCCATCAAATCCCGCCTCGATCGAGGCGGCGCGGATTGACATCGGCGGCGACGAGTAAAATAGCAGGGAAATATGGGAGCGGACTCACGTCCGCTGCTACGGATGAGAGACGTAGCAGCGCGGTGTGAGCCCGCTCTAACTAAAAAGGCTTACTCAAACTGAGGTCACTCGCATCCGCGCGACGAGCAAGAGGATTTGCCAGCGCGAAAACCACAACCACTTGGAAATTTGACCGATGCCGGGTGCACAATGGATCGTTGCGGGCACGCAACGACCGGGTTTGCGGTGACAACTAGCAGTTACGGGCACGCAACGACCAGTTGCGCGGGCGCAACGACCTTGTGCGGTCACGCAACGACCAGTTGCGGGCAAACAACTACCGTGTGCGTGCCCGCACTGACCGTGTGCGCGGGCGCAACGAGTCGTAAGTCGGTGCGGCAGCACCGCCCTACCAAATCGCCTATCCGCAAATGGGAGTTGAGCTGAGGATTTGCCCCGGAAATCAGTTGGTGCCGAGTTTGCCTATCCGGTTGGTTGCCATTTTGGGTTTTGGAAGTAGCCCAGCACTTGAGTGCTGGGTTGGCGGCGACCATACGGCCAGTTCGGAAGGGACGAAAGAACGGTTCTGCCGTCCCTCCGGGACTTAAGGTTTCCCAATGCTAGGTTCCCAGCACTCAAGTGCTGGGCTATTTTCAGAAAATCCGTAGGCACCCAGTTTGGCATCCAACCGGATAGGCATGGTGCCGGGGGGCAAAATGGCGAAAGACTCTGCATTTCATGGGATTATTACACTTATCTCCAGCTATTTTGCTGAAAGTGTGAACAACTAATTTCCTTACAAATCCATTGGTATGATTGGCGATTTGCGTTTTTGTTAAATTTTTGTGAAAATACTTCTTGAACGCCACAACATATAGTGAATGATGGTTGAAGCTGCCACAAGCAGTTGTGGTGATGCGGTTTTGGGTAATTTTGGACGGGGCGCTTTTTCGCCTTCCTTTCTGACCTTGATAAAGTCGGTGGTCAGTTGATTTTTCTCCGGAGAGTTCCGGAGAATCAAACAGAAAGGAGGTGAATATAGAATGCCAACTCTGAATCCAAAACGAGTGGCCCAAAAGCTGCAAAGGGTGATCAATGCCTGGCAGACGCTTCGTCCGACGAAGACGTTTGCGGGTATGACGCTAGAGCAGTTCAAGGCCAAAGTTCAGCCATCGCAAGATGCGCGCGGTCGCCTCTTAACCCTGCAAACGCAGACGAAAGAAGTTGTAGCCACGCGCCACGAATCGGATAGCGCCAGTTTAGAACAAGCGCAGTTTGTGGTGAATGCCGTGAAAGGTGACCCGACGGAGGGTGAAACCAGCGGTGTTTACGCAGCGATCGGTTATGTCCCGAAAAATCAACGGCGAAGCGGCCTTTCCCGCAAGGGAACGACCACCCCGCCGATAGTGCAAACCACAGTGGCCATCTAACTGGCTGACTGACTAGTGAACAAGAGCCGGATCTTCGCAGGATCCGGCTCCCTTTTTTTTCGAGTTGCACCCGAAAAGGGAGATTGGTTTGAATACAAACCAAGAAAATTGGGAATCGGCGCAACCGATGAACTATCCTGCTCCAAGTCTGGATTTAATCAAGAGGAATCCGCGCGGCGAGGCAAGTTTTCCGCGCGGAAAGCAGCCATCTCCGCGCGGAGCCAATGATTTTGGGCATATTTGGGCTTGATTCCGTTTTCAAGAAAGTGATTTTCCGCGCGGAATCGATTGGTAACCGGGGTTGGGTTGCTACAATCCGTTTTCAAATCCGTTTTCAAATTCGTCGCAAATTCGTCGCAAATCCGGGATAAGTGCGGGGGTTGGGTGCTCCCCGCTGGGTGGCATGGACCTCCGTCCGGTGGTTGCGATGTCGCGGCCGCAACCGTGAAGTGAGGTGGCAAAAACCTTGGCTCGCTGGATCAAACGTCAAAAGATACGCCCGGACGAAATCCGGCGGGACGCCAGAATTTGACGGGCGCGCCGCCCGTGCTACCCGGCACTCTAAGCCTCGCCAAATATTTCCATGTCGGTGTGATTTGCTCTAACTTAAAAACCATTCTTAAACCGCATCAACCAATCGAATCCACGTCGCAGTAAAGTTTGAGCGGATTCACATTCGCTGCTACGTGATAAGAGGAGATAGCATGGGGGCGGTGGCCACGAAGTTTAGAAACCACGGCTCTGGCGGAGTGACAAATTCGTAGTTTTTTTCGCGCCAGCCAAATTGCAAGCGTTCGGCATGGAGTGCGTGATTAGGGAAAATCAATTGTTCACGCTGGGCAGCGGTGAGCCGGTTCTGCACGAGAGCCAGATATAAATCTTCATCACCGCCATACAGCTTGTCCCCGACGATAGGGTGGCCGAGGTGGGCGAGGTGGATGCGGATTTGGTGTTTGCGCCCGGTGAGTGGGCGAACGCGCAAGAGGCTGAAACTGGAAACTTGAAACCTGGAATCAGCTTCCGCACACGGAATGTTTTGCCTGAATCTTTTTTCCACGAAAAATTCAGTCAGCGCGGCGGCGCCGTCCGGGCGAACACAATCTTTAATGGCCACAAGGCTTTTTTCATCTTTGCCGAGCGGAGCGTCGATCGTCCCCTGCTCCGCCGCGACCTGGCCGTGGACGATGGCGAGATATTCTTTTTGCACGGTGCGCGATTCCCAAACTTTGCCAAGCTCGCGGGCAGCGCCTTGGTTTTTAGCGATGAGCACAACCCCAGAAGTTTCGCGATCGAGGCGGTGAACGAGGTGGGGCGCGGCGGGCAAATCTTTGGGGTTTGATTGAACCACTTCACCCCGGCCCTCGCCCGCAGCGGAGCGGGGGAAAATGTTTCCGCTGTTTGACGAATCCGCCACGATTTGAGGAGCGGTGCGTTGCAAATAAATTCGCGCACGACTGATGAGGCTGGAATACTCGTCGCCCTTCGTGGGATGGCAGACGAGGTCGGCCGGTTTGTGGATGACGAGAAGATCGTCGTCTTCGTGGATGATGTGAAAAAGTTTTTCCAAACACGGAATGATTTCACAACGAACGCTGGAAGGCAGGAAAAAATTTAACCACCAACACACAAAACAGTTTAGGGCACCGGTTCGGGCGGCGGCGTTTCGCAAGCGCGACGCGAACAGCGCACGCTGTTTTTTCAAACCACGGCGTCGGAGCAACGCGGTTGATTCTTCATTCGCCATTCTTCATGCTGCGGCCTGACAATGCGTCGCAATCAGTTCATCGCCTTCGCCCTCGCGGCCATCACGCTGGCACTTTATTGGCCGGTGCGCGGGTTTGACCTTGTGTATTGGGATGATCCGCAGGTGCTGACGGACTGTCCGGAGGTCGCGGCGGGTTTGACTTGGGCGAGCTTCAAATGGGCGTGGACTGGCGTGGTGATCGCGAACTGGCATCCGGTGACGAATCTCTCTTTTTTAATCGTGTCCCAGTTTTTTGGCACGACCCCGGGAGCACACCACTTGGTCAACGCGTTCATTCATGCGGCGAACGCAGCGCTGTTGTTCTGGCTGCTGGTCCAACTCACCGGCGCGACCGGACGCAGCGCGCTCGTGGCGGCGATTTTTGCATGGCATCCGCTGCGCGTGGAATCCGTGGCGTGGATCATCGAGCGCAAGGATGTGCTATGCGCGTTTTTCTTTTTTCTGGCGCTGCTGGCGTGGGCAAAAAGAGTTATGAGTGACAAGTTACCAGTGACGCGCGGGCGCAAGTTCTCATCACTCGTCACTCACCACTCGTCACTTTTGTTTTTCGCCCTCGCGCTCTTGAGCAAACCGATGGCGGTGACGCTGCCGTTCGTGCTGCTGCTGCTGGACGTGTGGCCGCTGGGAAGAGTTGCAAGTGGCAAGTTGAAGCTTACGAACTTCGGCAAACCGCCCGCACAACCTGCAACTTTCAACCTGCAACTTATCACTGAGAAGTGGCCGTTCTTCGCGCTGATGCTGTTGTTTTGCGGCGCGACGTATTTCATTCAGCACAATTATGCGGCGATGACGCCATGGGAAAAACTCGGACTTGCCCCCCGGGTGCAAAACTCCATCGCCGGCTACGTCGCGTATCTCGGGCAGCTTTTTTGGCCGGTGAATCTCGCCGCGATTTATCCGTATCCCAAAAGTTTTGACCCGGCGCAGACCGCGATGAAAGCCGCATTATTGCTGGCGATTTCCGCATTAGTAATTTTACAGCTGAAGCGCCGTCCGCACCTCGCCGTTGGTTGGTGCTGGTATCTTGGCACGGCCCTGCCGGTGATCGGCCTCGTGCAGGTGGGTGAACAATCCATGGCTGATCGATATACTTATCTGCCGCTCATCGGCCCGGTCATCGCCCTCGTGTGGACCGCGGCAGAATTTTTGAAGAGCACACGGCGATGGAAAATAATTTCGGCAGCCCCGATAATATTCATCTTATCCGCCCTCATCATTTTATCGGCCCGGCAACTTCAATGCTGGCGAAATACGGTTGAGCTGTTTTCGCACAACGTTGCGGTGACGCCAGCAAACAGCTCGGCGCATTTCACGCTCGGCCTTGGTTACGAACACGCGGGCGACACGAACCGCGCGCTCATCTGCTACCGCGTCGCCAAAAAAATTCAGCCTTTGGATTTTCAGATTCGCCGCAATCTCGCCAGCCTCCTCGGTAAAGCGGGACACCTCGCGGCGGCGGAAACGGAATACCGTTCGCTCGTTGCCGACGAACCGACGCATTTTCAAAATCATCTTGGCCTCGCGGGCTTGCTCGGCGCGCAAGGCCGCGTGGACGAATCCATGGTGGAACTTAACGAAACGCTGCGACTGAATCCCGATGCCACCGACGCGCTCAATAATCTCGCGTGGGCGCTCGCCACTGATCCGCGCCCAGAAATCCGCGATGGCGCCCGCGCCGTGTCGCTCGCGCAACGCGCGTGCGAGCTGACGCACTTTTCTAAAACGATGTTCATCGGCACACTGGCGGCGGCATTAGCGGAAGCGGGTAGATTTGAGGCGGCGGTTGCAGCGGCACAAACGGCCTGCGATCTAGCGGCAAAAAATGGGGATAAGGATTTATTGCTACGAAACCGGGAATTACTGGAGCGTTATCGCGCACATCAAACGGCGCGGGAATAATCAACCAAACTTTGGAATTAAGTGAAAGCCGCTTTGCACTTAGCCCCTTTGCACTTCAAGCTTTATTGACGGAATTACTTACACTATTTTTAACAAGGAACCACCTAATATTCGGATAAAATAGTTACATATTGTTGTTATGCAATAACTAATGCGCAGTAAATAATGTGTCCTATTATTGGCATTTTTTAAGCTTTGATTACAACCGACTCGCCAAACAAAATTAAAATAACAAAAATGAAAACGATCAAATCCATACTGATGATTGCGGTGTTTGCCCTGATGGTGAGCCACGCACAAGCGACCACGAGTGAATGCAAACCCACTCCCAAAACCTTCGACGCGCCCGATGCTGGTTCCGTCTATGCACTCGCTGCGATGGCTGGCGGCGGTCTCGCGCTGGCCCGGCGGTTCATGCGCTGAACGTGATTGACCCGAAGAAAATCAGAAAACCGCCGCAAGGGAAAAGTTCCTTGCGGCGGTTCTCGTTTCAAACTCCGCCAAAACGACGGTGTCGCTTGGCATATTCTTCCAGCGCGGCAAAAAATTGCGGACGCTTGAAGTCCGGCCAGAACGTAGGCGTGATGACGAGTTCAGCGTAACTGATTTGCCACAACAGAAAATTGCTCACGCGCATTTCGCCGCTCGTGCGGATGAGCAAATCGGGATCGGGAACATTGCGCGTCCAGAGATGATCGGAAAAGATTTTCTCCGTGATGTCGCCGGGTTCAAGTTTCCCAGCTTTTACTTTTTCTGCGATTTGCCGCACACAATCAACAATTTCAATCCGACTGCCGTAACTCAACGCCATGATGAGCGTCAGGCCATTGTTTTTGGACAAAGTAGCGATGGATTTGGCGAGATGTTCCTGCACGTTATCCGGCAGGCGATGGATCTGACCGATGACTTCGAGCCGGACATTATTTTTATTCAGATCCTTCGTCTCGGTCTTGAGATAATGGACGAGATATTTCATCAACGCGTCCACTTCATCTTTCGGACGATTCCAATTCTCCGCCGAAAAAGCGTAGAGCGTTAGATATTTGATACCGACCTCGCCGGCGGTCCGAATAATTTCGCGCGCCGAATCCGCGCCGCGCCGATGGCCCTCAATGCGCGGCAGGTGCCGCGACTTCGCCCAACGTCCATTGCCGTCCATGATCACCGCAACGTGGCGCGGGAGATTCGCGGCGGCTTCGGCGCTCAAATGTGGAATGGCGAAACTCATTTTGCTTGTCCGCAGATTACGCGAATCTGGCGGATTCAAAAATGAAAAATAAAATTTCTGCGCAACAGATTACACGATGCACAAATTCACGGTCTTGGCGTTGCTGATGGCGGAAAGCGGAATGCCTTGGTCAAACGTCACCAAGCGTCCGCGATGTTCAACCGCCAGCGCGAGCAAATATAAGTCGGTGAGCTGGCGCGAACCATGGATGCGTTCGGCAACAAAGATTTTTTCATCGCGCAAAGAAATTTCATCCGGCCAAAATTCGTGGTTGCTCTGCCCGGCGAATTTCCGCAACCGGCCAATCAAATCGCCCGGCGTGAACCGCAGCTTCTCGCTGTAATTCGGATTGGACATGATGCGGACGACGCCGTTTTCCGTGAGCGGACAACTCGCCCAACCGCGTTTCAGATTTGCCGCCCACCACGCATGGGCGCGTTCGTGAAACGCGTGGTCGGGGTCAAGCAGAGCGATGATAAAGTTCACGTCTAGCAAGGCGCGCATGGCTCAAACCCCTTCCTGATCCATCAAATTTTGGACGTGTTCGAGTGTCACCACTTCGCCGCGCGAGGCCAGCAACGGCACGCCGCCGCGCGAGTTGGGAGATTTGGAAGTTTTTTTTGACGATGCCGCCGGGCTGGCCAACCCACGCCGAGCCAAAGCAGAAATGACCTGCCCCGCTGTGCCGCCCTCGCGCTGCGCCAGCTCCTTGGCGGCTTGCAGCACATCGTCCTCGATGTCCAAAGTGGTTCTCATGCATCTGATGCTAGTGCATCACTGCATCAAAGTCAATTTAGGAAATGGGCAAAGGATTTTTTATCCGCGGATTGACGCAGATTTCAAAACCGCAAAATTCATCTGCGTTAATCTGTGAAATCTGCGGATACTTTTGCGGTTAAACAAAAATCGTCTGATCGCGACCCGGTCCGACGGACGCGATGAACAAACGCGCGTTCGTGAGTTCGGCAATCGCTTTCAAATACTCGCGCGCTTTTTTCGGCAGTTGCTTGAAGGTTTTGCACTTATCCGTCGGCGTGAGCCAGCCTTCGAACTCGACGTAGATCGGCACGCATTGCGCGAGAATTTCCGCGTCGTTCGGCATGTAATCATATTGCGTCTTGCCGTGGCGATACGCGACGCAGACTTTGATATTTTCCACCGTGTCGAGGCCGTCGAGA
>JANYFN010000232.1 GCA_025362675.1 Limisphaerales bacterium
TCGCCTTTGTTGACCATCGTGGCGCCACGCTTTTCCAATTCAATCGTGCGGTCCTCGGGCGTGAGGTCAACATGCAGTTCTGAACACGGGCCGCACGGACCGGTTTCGCCCATCATCCAGAAATTATCTTTCTTGTTGCCGTTGACGATGTGAACCGCCGGATCAAGCCCGACACTGCGGAATTTTCCGGCCCAGAAATTCCACGCCTCTTGATCGAATTCGCTCGGATCGTTTTTGGATTTGTCTGGATTGTAAACGGTGGCGTAAAGACGTTCTGGCGGAAATTTCCACACGTTGACGATGAGTTCCCACGCCCAATTGATCGCCTCGGCCTTGAAATAATCGCCGAAGCTCCAATTGCCGAGCATCTCGAAAAAGGTGTGGTGATAAGTGTCGAGGCCGACGTCGTCGAGGTCGTTGTGCTTGCCGCCAGCGCGGATGCACTTCTGCGTGTCCGCCGCGCGACCGGGCGTGTAGGGACATTTGGTCTGGCCGAGAAAAATCGGCACGAACTGGTTCATGCCCGCGTTCGTGAACAAAAGGTTGGGCGAGTCCGGCATCAGTGAGGACGACGGGACAATGGTGTGCTGTTTCGATTTGAAAAAATCGAGGAACGACTGACGGATTTGGTTGCTGGTCATCATGGCAAAATTGAGGGGCGAGGCTAACGCAATCGCGGCGAACAGGCGAGTGGAAGTTTTCGTCGAACGTTTGAGCGCATACCCACCGATGGAGCCAGTTTGCCAACGCGCACCGGCTTTGTTAATCTGCGCCGACAAATGAGTAATCCGCTCGAAAATATTCCTGATGCGCCCATCGCCCCCGTGGCACCGCCGGCACCGTCTGATTTCATTCGCGACATCGTGGCCGCGCACGTCAGCGAACACAAATATCCGCGCATCCACACGCGCTTTCCACCGGAGCCGAATGGCTACTTGCACATCGGCCACGCTAAGAGCATCTGCCTGAACTTCGGCATCGCGCGCGAGTTCGGCGGCATCTGCAATCTGCGGATGGACGATACGAATCCGACGAAGGAAGACATCGAATATGTCGAGAGCATTCAGGCGGATGTCAACTGGCTCATCGGCAGCTGGGCGGAAGATCGGCTCGGCCTCAAACATTCGGGCAAGGCTCCCGAAGCGAAAATGATGGATGGCAAAAATGATTTTTTTCAGCCGCCCGTGTTCGGCACTTCGGAAGCGGAGCGCAAACATTCCGCCATCAAACTCGAACCGTTTTACGCGAGCGATTACTTTGATCAGATTTACGAATTCGCCGTCGCGCTCATCAAAAAAGGCAAAGCCTTCGTGTGCGATTTGACGCCGGATCAAACGGATGAATTTCGGCGGCTCGGCAAAGCGTCGCCGTTCCGCGACCGGAGCGTGGAGGAGAATTTAGATTTGTTCACGCGCATGAAAGCCGGTGAGTTTCCCGATGGCGCGCGCGTCTTGCGTGCGAAAATTATCGTGGACGCACCGAACATCTGGCTGCGCGACCCATTGCTTTATCGCATCAAAACGGCCGATCATCATCAGACCGGCGCGACGTGGCGCATCTACCCGATGTATGATTTCGCGCATTGTTTGAGCGATTATATTGAAGGCATCACGCACAGCATTTGCACGCTGGAGTTTGAAGTGCATCGCCCGCTTTACGATTGGATTCTCGAAAGCCTCGACCTTGCGCGTCCGCTGCCGCATCAATACGAATTCGCCCGCCTCTCGCTCGGCTACACCGTGATGAGCAAACGCAAGCTCATGCAACTCGTCGAAGAAAAGCTTGTCACTGGCTGGGACGATCCGCGCATGCCCACGATCTGCGGCATCCGTCGGCGCGGCGTCACCGCGCTGGCCTTACGCAATTTTGCCTACAACATCGGCATCACAAAATATAATGGCATCACGGACGTCTCGGTTTTGGAACATGCCATCCGCGAAGACTTGAACAAACGTTCGCACCGCCGCCTCGCCGTGTTGCGTCCGATCAAAGTCGTCATCACGAATTATCCCGAAGGCAAAGTGGAAGAACTCAACGCCATCAATAATCCAGAGAATCCGATTTCCGGCGGACGCAAAGTGCCGTTCAGCCGCGAATTATTTATTGAGCGCGATGACTTCGCCGAAGTGCCGCCGCCGAAATTTTTCCGCCTCAAACCCGGCGGCGAAGTGCGGTTGAAATATGCCTTCATCATCAAGTGCGACGAAGTGATTAAAGACGCCGCTGGCAATCTCGTTGAACTTCGCTGCACCGCCGATCTCGACAGCAAAACTGGCGGCGCAACCTCCGCGCGCAAAATCAAAGGCACGATCCATTGGGTGAGCGCCGCGCACGCCGTCGATGCCGAAGTGCGTCTTTACGATCGTCTTTTCACAGTAGCCGAGCCGGACGCCGACGGTGATTTCAAGAAGCATCTCAACCCACGTTCACTCGAAGTCATCACCGCCAAGTGCGAGCCCAGTTTGAAGGAAGCTTCGGCCGACGAACGCTATCAATTCGAGCGCCTCGCCTACTTTGCGGTGGATAAAGATAGCGCGCCCGGCAAGTTGGTTTTCAACCGCACTATCACGTTGAAAGACGCCTGGGCGAAGGAAGCGCAGAAAGGCTAGGCTAGAAATTTGACAATTCAAATTGAAGCGGTCGGTGGCCGGTTGAATCTGCGGTCGCCACGGGTTGCGGCTTGATCGGAGTAATCGTTTTCGATCTGTAAATCAAGGTCGTTCGCGTTTCGTTTTTTCGGGCATGAAGAAAGCAATGGTTTCATTAAAAGGCATTCGCGCGCGACAAATTTTGAGCGCGGCGTCCATTTTTTTGATGGGAGGAATTGCCCGACAGGTGGTGGCCAACGGAATTGAGCGCAACGGTGTCAGTGCCGAATCCATGTCCATGGGTGGAACTGAAACTGGCTGGGCAGCCAGTCCGCTTGGGGCGATGGCGGCCAATCCCGCCGGGCTTGGTTTCTTGCAAGCGCCGGAAATAGATATCTCCGTCGTCGGAGCAACTCCGCAAGGACGATTCACAAAATTCCCGTCTGCGGCCGGCAACTTAGACCAATCACTCCGCGCTTTTCCCGAAGGCGCTTTCGCGTATCCACTCAAGCAAGTTCCATTAACTTTCGCGGGTTCGTTCGTGGCGGATTCGGCGATGGTGGCAGACTGGAATTATTTTGATTCGCCCGGTGGCCTGGGGGGACACGTTTCTTATGGCCAGCAAGCGCATCGTTCCGAAATCCAAGTATTGCGGCCCGCGTTGGGTGTCGGCGTGCGGATCAATCCCCGTTGGTCTTTCGGAGTCAGCCTCGGGGCAATCTATAATGAAAACCATCTGAGTTCGCCCTATGTCTTTCAAAATTTGTCGCCTAATCTGCACTCGCTGAACGGCGCGAAAACCTTACTCGACCTCCACACGCGCGGTTTTGGATGGAATGGCCAAGCGGGCTTGCTGTTCCGCGTGAATACTAATTTGCAATTCGGCCTCGCTTACAAAAGTGAAACCAAATTGAGCACCACCGGTGATGCCACGGGCGATCCCTACGCGCAGTTCGGGCTCAGCCCCGGCCCGCTCGCATTTCATTACGACGCGGGCGTGGATAACACGCTGCCGCAGGAATTGACCTTGGGTATGGCTTGGAAATTTTATCCGCGCTGGCGACTCGCGCTGCAAATAGACTGGCTCAATTGGAGCGATGCCTTCAGGACCTTGCCCGTTCATCTGACCCACGGCAGCAATCCCGGCGTGAACAGCCAATTGGGCGCAAACGTTTCAGATTATATTCCGCTGAACTGGCGAGATGAATTTGTTTACCGCGCTGGCTTCGAGTTCGCCGCGACCAGACATCTTTCACTTCGCGCTGGTTATTGCTACGGCCAAAGTCCCGGGCCGGACTCGACGCTCTCACCGCTGACCGCGACAATCACCGAACATACTCTCACCGCCGGTCTCGGCTACGAGTGGAGGAACTACACTTTCAATGTTGCCTATCAATATGACCTGCCCGTGACGCGTGACATCGGCACCAGCCGCCTCCTGGCTGGCGAATATTCGCAAAGCAGCACGCAGTTGGGAATCCATTGGTTCGCCATCACAACAAATATCCGTTTCTAAAATAGAGCCAACGCAAAAAGATCTTCAATCAGTGCATTCAAGAACGCGCACTAGATCCCCGATTAAGGTGAATATTTTTTACTCGGAGGTTGGAGTGTGATTCGCTGAACCGCCGCAATCAACTTGGAGTTACAACGACGGAACATGACTGGCGCAACCGGCGGGATGTCGTATAAAGTATCTAAGCAAATTATGATTACACCTCAATCGGCCATGAAAGCGGTGCTGGAACAATTTCCCGGCGCGCAGCGGGCGTTGTTCCGCCGGTATCATATCGGCGGCTGCAGCAGTTGCGGTTTTCAACCGACAGAAACGCTGGCCGAAGTTTGCGCCCGCAACGGCAACCTCGATGTCGCAGAAGTCTTGGCGCACATTCAATCGAGTCACGAGCAAGATGAAAAAATCTTCATCGCCCCGAAGGAACTCGCGGAGCTGTTGCAACAAAACCAACCCGTAAAGCTCGTGGACGTGCGTTCGCGGGAGGAATTTGAGGCGGTGAATATCGCGGGCTCGGTGCTGCTCTCGCAAACGGTGATGCAACAGATCATGGGCAGCGGTTCCAACACGGAAGCGATTGTGGTGATTGATCACGCCGGTAAAAACGGGTTGGATGCGGCAGCGTATTTCACCGGGCATGGCTTGCAAAATGTCCGCTGTTTGCGTGGCGGAATTGATGCGTGGTCGCAGGCGGTGGATCCAAAGGTGCGGCGTTACCAGCTTAACGCCTGACGAGAAACGGCTTCAGATGTAGAGGGCATTCTGCAATTCGCGGAGCATCAAACCGCAGTAGGGATAGCGGCGTTCGGGCGCGCATTCGAGGCAGCGCATCACGACTTTTTCCAAGGCGGCGGGCGCATCGGGATTGAATTCACGCAACGGCACTGCGCCGGCTGGATCCATTTGCGCCGTGAGAATTTCCCCGGGCGTATCGCCAGGGAACGGTTTTTTATTGGTGAGCAATTCATACGCGGCGACGCCGAACGCAAAGATATCCGCGCGCGCATCCAACGGTTCCCGCTTCAATTGCTCCGGAGCCATGTAAGCCGGCGTGCCGGGATTTTGCGCGAGTTTCACCGGCTTTTCGGGAATCGGTAGCGCGGTATCAAAATCGCACAAGCGCACGACGGCATTGCGCGTGACCAGAATATTCTCCGGCTTGAAATCCAGATGCATATAGCCGCATTCGTGCATGTGGGCCAACCCCGTCGCGGCATCAATCAAGATTTGCGCGACGTTCTCCGTCAGGACCGGGTCTTGGCGCACAAAAAGTTCCTTCAAATTTTCTGCTTCTACATAATCCATCAGCAAATAATCGCTGCCATGCTCCACGTAGCCGACGATGTGATCGGAGTCACCGAGTTGCGCGAGAACTTTGTTGCCATGAGAAAACCGCCGACGCGCATTGAAGTTGAAGCGATGTTCCCGCTTAAGTTTGCGCAACGCGAAGTGTTTACCACGCCCGTCCGTAGCCAGCCAAATATCTGCCAGACCGCCGCTATTAATCAGCTCTTTCAGATAATATTTGCCGAACTTTTCTGGTCCGGCGGATGGATTCATGGTCAAGTCACGCGCCATTGGAAGAATTTAACACAGCCAAAAATCGGCGGCGAATAAAACTTTTGCGATTTCGGATTTGGATTAACTTATTCCTGTGAAACTGCCAGAACAATTCCACTCGCTGCTCCGCGCGCGTCCGCTAACGCGGGGTAGAGTTCTGCTCGCGCTGGCCATCGCCATCGTCGCGGATGGCTTGCAATTTCTTCTCGGCCCACTCGGTTGGGTTTTGGTGGATCAAGCGATCGACGGAGTGGCCATGATTTCAACCATCTGGTTGCTGGGGTTTCATGTGCTACTGCTCCCCACGTTTCTCGTGGAACTGGTTCCCGTGCTGGACGAGTTGCCAACGTGGACTGCCTGCGTGGCCGCCGTCATCGCCTTAAGAAAGCGTGAACAAACTTCTGCTTCGGCGATGCCAATCATCAAACCCACCGACAAGCCGACCATTGATGTTTGACTGAAATTTATTTCTGTAAATCCTCTAGATTCCCGCTAGATTTCCGGCATGACAAAATCTGTTTTCACCGGTCCCGTTTATGTCGTGCGCGACAACATTGACACTGACCAGATCATCTCCGCGCAATTTCTAAACCTCGTGCCGACCATTGCCGAGGAATATGAGAAACTCGGCAGCTACGCGCTCGACGGCTTACCCGCTTCGCTTTACCCGACGCGCTACGTCAAAGCTGGCCAGCTGGACAGCGATTATCCCATCGTCGTGGGCGGGAAAAATTTCGGCTGCGGTAGCTCGCGCGAACATGCGCCCATCGCCATGGGTTCGGCGAATTGCGAAATTGTCCTCGCGGAAAGTTTTGCGCGCATCTTCTTTCGCAACTGCGTGGCCACCGGTGAACTCTATCCGTGCGAATGCGCCGACCGCCTCTGCGACGTTTTGAAAACCGGCGACGTGGTCACGGTGGATCTCGACGCCGCGACGGTCACCGTGCTAGCGACGGGTAAGGTTTATAAATTCAAACCGCTGGGCGATGTGCGCCCGGTCGTGGATGCGGGCGGACTCTTCAATTACGCGCGGCAGAGCGGGATGATTGCGGCGAAATAAGGCCGACTATTTAATTTTTATCGGCCTGCTCCAGCGCATTCAGCACAATGCTCGGCGTCAGCACTTCCGGCAAGATGATGGGTGGCACGGCTGGATTTTTAGAATAAACTACCACCAGCGGAACCCCTGCGCGTTTGAAGCGGGTCAGTTCCATGGTGATGCTCGGCGGATAAAGCGTATGATCCCCGAGCAAGGCGACCGCGTTAAGCGCTTTCAATTTTTCCCGCACCGCAGAGATTTCAATACTCGTCCGCTTATTAACCTGACAAGTCAGGCACCAGTCCGCCGTGAAATCCACGAACACAATTTTTCCGGCCGCGCGCGCCGCCATCACCGCTTCCGGCGACCACGGCTGCCAATCAATGCCCTCAGCCGATTCCTTGAGCGAACGCGTTGACGTAAAACTGCTCAACGGTTTCCGCCAGTCCAATTGTTTTTCCAGCGCGAAAACATAGCCACCCAAAAGCAGTAGAAGTGTGATGCTGGCCGCAAGCATTTTGCGACTGCGTCCGCGCTGAACAAATTCTCCGAAAACCCACGCGGCTAAGGCCACGATGACCAGAAAGATGCCGAGCCAGAATATGTTTTTACCATAACTGCTCGACGCGACACTGAAAAGCCACACGACGGTGGCGAGCATGGGAAAGCCCATCGCGATCTTGAATTTCTCCATCCATGCGCCGGGCTTCGGCAAAAATTTCAGCCACCTGGGATTCCAGCTCAACAGTAAATATGGCGAAGCAAGCCCCAATCCGACCGTGAGAAAAATAGCCACAATGACGGCTGAGGATTGAGCAAACGCAAAGCCCAACGCGATGCTCAAAAATGGTGCGGTGCAGGGCGTGGCCAGAACCGTGGCGAGCACGCCGTTGAAAAATGCACCCGCCACGCCCGGTTTGGATGCCAGCTCGCCCGCCGAGTTCAGCGCCCCGCCGCCCAGAATGACTTCAAACACGCCAAACAAATTCAACGCCACCAGCATGATCAGCGTCACGAGGCAGACCAAAAAAATGGGACTGCCAAATTGCATCCCCCACCCCGCTTGCTGGCCAGCGGCCTTCACGCCAATAACTAGTCCGGCGAGCACGAGAAATGAAAATAAAACTCCGATCACATAAATTCCGCCCAGCGCCCGGACGCGTTGTGGCGAACTTTTTGCTTCGCTCACGAAGCTAAGAATCTTTAGCGCGATCACCGGCAAAACGCACGGCATGATGTTAAGAATCAGCCCACCGATAAATGCGTAAATCAACATCTGCCACAACGGCTGCATCGCGGCGGAAGTCGTCTCCGCCGAGGCTGGCAGCGGGGCGATGCTTTCACTTGCGGGATTTTTACCAATCGGTATTTTGACATCCACCCCGCGCCGTTCGTCGCCCGCGCCCAGCACCATGAGTCCGGAAATTTCGTCCGGCCAGCCACCTTCAAATTTCTTTACCTGTTTCCGCCATAACACGGTCAGGGACGATTTGGATAGGTTGGTCAAGCCGGGCTGGATTTCAAATTTATCGTTCGCGTCTGGATAAAAATCGGCTTCCCCGGCCAGCGGGGCTGCATGGATCCCTGCGGTTTGCGCATTGGTGAGCAGCGACCAACTAATGATTAGTGGACGCGTATCACCCGTCGCCGGATTTTCCCACCAAGCTTGAAGACTAAGATTTGGGAGCGGTGCGGGTAATTTTTTCTGCCAGTCTGCGATCAAAGTAGCATTGGCCGAGACCTTGGTTTCGTTGCCGACAATCAATGTCGCTTGCGCGGTGGTATTGCCGGGAATACACGCCTCTTTGCACTCGAGCCAGGAAACTTTCGCTGAGATTTCCAACGGACCAGCCAGCACGTTTGAAGCGATAGTGAGCGGGACGATTAATACCGTTTTATCTTCGTAGCCGTAGGTGGTCACCTCGGCAGGTGGCAGTTTTTCGGGCACCGGCCACTGCGTTTCACCCGCCGTGACTCCCGCCGGCAATTTCCATTTGATTTCGGTGGCCTGTCCGGATTCACCGGGATTTCTCCAGTAAGTATGCCAGCCAGATTCCATCTCGAGTTGGATGCCGACAAGCACCGTCGCGCCGGGTTGCACGGTGTCCGCCGCGAGCAACAACTCCACCGTCGTATGCGCGGCGCGCACTTCCAAGCTCGCACAAGCGAGCAGTAGAAAAAATATTTTAGCAACTTGGCGCATATAAATCAGGTGTCTCTTGGCAACATCATGGAGAGAAAGAGTGGCAAAATCATCCTAAAAAACTGCCCTATGCCGACATTAAAAAAAACTTACGCTGCCACCCACAGCTGGGGAAAAACCAACTGACGGGCCGACAATGAATGCTTTCAAGAATACCCTTTATTTCTGGGCCTAAGATGATAATGCGAAGCTCCACCGGATGACGCTGAACCTCGAATTACAATATAAATGCGCTTTAAATCTGGCCAACTGGCGACGCACTTACTTCCAATAATTCCAATTCACGTCGGGAAAAAGATTGTCGCGGGATTCGATCTCGCGGAGCCACGCTTCGTCCACGTGGGTGAGCGTAAGCTGTTCGTGCAGCGCGATGAAGCGGAGGAGATGGTCTTTCACGCGGCGACGGGCGTAGTCTGCACTCGTGCCGGCACGGAGAATGAACGGCCAATCACTCGCTTGTGCGAGCAGCAGTTCGCGCGCGGCCTGCCGAAGAGCGCGGGTCTGCAAGGCATCCGGGCCGGTGGCCGGCGCGATAGTTTTGGCTTTTTTGCGCTTACCCGTCAGCGGCGCGGCCGACGCGATCGGTTGGCCGGAATAGCGTTGCGCGAGCTGGCTCATGCGTTCCTGCGCAATTTGCAGGTGCGGATAAATCCACTGGTTCGATTCGTTGAGCCACACACGCCAGTAGCCTTCTTCGCCCCAACTGCTCGCGCCTGGGGATGCGATTTGGTTCGTGGGGTGGCGCTGCAGATATTCGCCGGGGGTGATGAGAGAAATTTCTTTACGCTCGTGATTCATCTGGCGCGCGAGAAAGTCCAGAAACTCCGGGCCTTCATACCACCAATGACCGAAGAGCTCCGCGTCATAAGGCGCGACAATCATGGGCGGGCGATCCAACAGCGGCGCGGCGGCGCGAATCTGCGCCAGACGTTCATCGAGGAAATGTCGGGCGTGTCCGCTGGCGGCAGCGAGGGCTTCGTCGCGCCGATAAATTTCTTTCGGCCCGCTTTCGCCGGTAATGCGGAAATATTTTATGCCGGTGAATCCACGATTGTCCGGCGATGGCAGATGCGGGCGGACATAGTCAAAGTCCAGATCGAAACCGATGTCACGGTAGAAATCGCGGTAACGTGGATCACCCGGATAACCTTCGTGTTTGCTCCAGACTTGGCGTGAAGAATCGAAGTCGCGTCCGAACGCAGCCACGCCGTTGGGCGTAAAGATCGGGGCAAACGTCCCGTAACGCGGACGTGGCTGGGCGTGTAGAATGCCGTGGGTATCAAGCGTGAACCAACGGATATTCGCTTCCTGCAAGTAGGCTTCGACGCCGCCGAGGTAAGCGCATTCCGGCAGCCAGATGCCGCGCGGATCGCGCCCGAAACAAGTGCGATAATGATCACGCGCGGTGAGGATTTGGGCGCGGACACTCGCCGGATGGTTCGCCATGAGCGGAAGCAATCCGTGCGTCGCGGCGGTGGTGATGATCTCGAGCCGACCTTCGTCTTGAAATTGTTTGAAGGCGGTGATGAGATTGCCGCCGTAATGCCGCCACGTTTCGCGCGCAAGCGAGAGGCGGTGATGATACATCCACGCGAGATCGCGATAGGCGCGGTCCCAATGCGTGCGGTGAATCTCTTTTTCAGCCAGATCAATGAGGCCGTCGAGATGGCGCGCGTAGCGTTCGCACAATAATTTATCCAGCAACATCGCGCACAGCGTGGGCGAGAGCGAGAGCGTGATACGCGCGGGAATCTGGTCGCGCCGCCAGTTCTCGAACACCTGGATGAGCGGCAGATAAGTCTCCGTGATGGCTTCAAAGAGCCAGCTTTCTTCAAGAAACTTTTCGTGCTCGGGATGCCGCACGAACGGCAGATGCGCGTGCAGAATGATGGAAAGATAACCGGTCATGCGATGATTTAGTCGAGCTTGTCGGCCAGCCATTCAGAGATCGCTTGCGCCTTGATGAGCACCGCCACGCCTGCCACCGCCGGCAAACTATTCACGAGGCACGGAATGATTTCTACCGGCAAATCTTTATGGTGGTTCACGACGATATACAACGAAATATCAACAAGCGCCCAACCTAACAGGGCGGCGGCAATAAAACGGACGAGCATCAAGGCTCCGCGTTCAGGCGAATTCATGGAGTGGAAGGATTATCGAATAGACTTTTCACCGTCGTGCGATTCAGGACGATGATCGTGAAGACGCCTAAAACCGTGCCAAACGGAATCCAGATACAGATTAGACCGGCGACCACCAAACAAAATGTCGGGCGCGTGTGCCGAGCGAGATTACGTCCCGCCAGAATTGTCAGCGCCGCCAGTGTCCAGCCGCACAACACAATCAAGCCGCCGAAGATAACGAAAAACAAACCAAAAAACGCGGGCGGCAGGTTCTCGCTATGGTTCGGCGAATGGCTGGGAAACAAATGTGGAGCGAGCATCAGGAAGATGCCCAACGCTACGTGAATTAGCGGGATGGAAGCAAAGAAAGCCATGATGCCACCAGCGATGTAGTGGAAAATGGAAAGCAAACGCAGATGTTCCAAATCCTGGTTCATCGAATTTGGTTCAGAGATTTTCCGGCAGCGGCGGCTTCAACGCCGGGTCCTGCGGCGTCGCGCCCACATCACCGAGATACTGCGTGTCCCGCGTAAATTTCAAATCCGCCGCGCGGCCGTCCGTGCCATCCGCCGAAACTGCCACCGCCGGCAGATCATATTTTCCATCTGGCAAGGAGAAGCGGAAACTGAACGTGCCGTCCGGGCGCAATTTGATTTCGTGGCCCGCGAGCGTGACTTTCGCATTCGGCTCCGTGGCACCGTAGATGATCAACTCCGCATTGACGTTGAACCAAAATCCTTTTTCCTTTTCCGCACCTCCACCAAACGGACTCGTCGGACTCGAACCGAGGCTGCTACCAAAGCCTGAAGTTGGCGAGGCGACATCATGCGCGAGGCGGCGGCGAATGAGTTCTGTGATCTCCAGCGAGCCCATCCACACGCGACGCGTCTCGTCAATGTTGATCACGCGGGCCAAGGCTTTCTCCTGTTCTGGCGTCCAGGTCTTGCCGAGACTTGTCGTCTTCACCGGTGAATAGATGGAATGCGATAGGCGCGGCAGATCCGGATGACCAGCGCGGCGCAATTCCTCGATCGCTTGCGCGAGCGGCAAATTATCCCGCACCGCATCTTCAATGATCTGCATCAGCCGCGCGAACGGATATTCATAAGGGATAGTGGCGAACTCCGCCGCGTCTTCCGTGGCCACAGCATCCGGCGGCGTCACCGTTCCGCTGGAAACCGCCACGCGCGTCCACTTACCCAGCGCGGAATAATATCCCAGCTCCGCCAAATATGAATTGCCGGCACGCTCCACATGCGCGAACCAATGGCGGGATTCCGGATGCACGTGGATCTCATAAGCGGGATGCCCCTCAATCTTGCCCGGGTAAATGCGCAGGATCAAATGGCCATCCGCCGATTCCGCGTTCAATTCTTTCTGCTGCACGCTGGACAAATCCCAATGCGCATAAAGCCAGTGCGGATCACGCGCGGTGAGAAACAATTTTTTCGTTCCGTAGCTTTCCGGTAATTCGCCTCCCGAGAACGTCTGCACCGGCGGTGTGGATCCCAAGGAAAATTTTTCACCCGGTCCGCTCGCCGACAACGGCGCCGGGCCATCGCCTTCCAACAAGATATCCGGCACCGATGGCTCCGACTTTTTGGCCCGCGCATAAGAGCGGCGCACCACGGTCGTGGCATCCACCTCGGTCACACTCGCGGGTTTATCAGCGGTTTTAGACTTGGTTGCGAACAGTTTTTTGGCCGTGTCCTTCATACTTGCTAAGAGCGTGTGGGGTTTACGCGGGGGCGTTGACGATGGGGTTGGCTTGGCTCCGGACATCGGTGCCGGCTTATCGTTGGCGGTAGTTTTTCGGGGTTTTACCGCTGGAACTTTTTTTGTGTTCATTCAACGTTCCTGGAATTATCGGCGAGGGATTGTGCCAATGAAGAAAAATTAGGGCGTGCGCCTCAAACAAGCAATGTAAATTTTTTGGAATTCGACCCCATGCTAAATCAACCCACTCGTTGCCAAGCCGGGCGCGGCCACGAGGCTCGGCGTGAATTGCCGCCACCGCCCTGCCATTCGCCCACGGCTATTGACTCCGGCGGTCAGACCGCTCAGTTCCAGACCTTGTGAACTGGCCCTCCCAATTGCGGCGGTAAGTCGGGTCATAGTTCTATTTGAAATCATACGGCTTCAGCTTGCGCGGGGATGGTTTTCCCTTGGCCGGTTTTGAGTGGGCCTTCCTATATTCTCCCGGTGTTTGTTTGTAGATTCTTTTGAACATAACGCTCATATATTCCGGGTGCTCAAAACCACAAAGCCCGGCGATATGTTCGAGGGTGAAATCAGTTCCCATGAGCAATTCTTTCGCGCGTCTCATTTGAACAGCCCGGCTTTCGGTTTGCGGAGGTTTCCCCGGCACTTCTCCTGTTGACCGCGACATTCAATGGATGATCAGCCATAGCACACCGCATCTTTGATAAATTCTCACGATCAACAACGTAATTATTTTGGTAATGCGAATAAAGTTACGAGCAACTAAAAACTCGTTAATACACCTTAATTAACAAAGTATCTAAGTTGAGACGCGCGCATCGAGCGCGAGTGGAAGTAAAACATTAACCATGACGAAAAAAATTCTCATTGCCGCCGCAATCTTTTGTTCAGCCGCAACGCTGGCGATTGCCGCTGAAGCCGTCATCACCATTCACGCCGAGCAGGTGCTGCATACCAACTCGCCGTATCTCACTGGCGCGTGCATCGAGGACGTGAACCATGAGATTTATGGTGGCATCGACAGCCAGATGATTTTCGGTGAGAGCTTTGCCGAACCCGCCGGGCAACTGCCGTTGAAAGGATTCACGGCCTGCGATGGCCGTTGGACGCTGGTTGAGGACGGTAGCATTCAGGGCGTAGGCAGTGAGGGCGCTAAAATAATCCTTAATGGTCCGGCCATTTCCGAAGGTGAGATCAGCGTGGATATGAAATTGACTGAGTCCGCCGGCGGCAACGGCGGCTTGATTCTCAATGTTCGTGATGCCGCCAAGGGCGCGGATGCTTTCACCGGTTACGAGGTGTCGCTCGAACGACCGGGCTTTCTCGTGCTCGGGCGTCATCGTCAGAACTGGGAACCGATCCGCCGTGTGCCTTGCGCTGCCCCGGTGAATGAGTGGATTACTCTAACCGTTCGATTGAAAGCAAAGTCATTTGAGGTGCTGGTAAATGGCAAGCGCATGACGCAATTTGAAGACTCGGAACATCCGCTCGCAGCCGGGGCGGTGGGATTGCGTGTCTGGCAGCACAAGGTTTTATTTCGCAATTTTTCCGTCAAAACAACCACGTCGCAACCGAACATCGCGTTTGAATACGACGCGGGAAATAAACCTGCCGATAGCGTGAGCGGGATGTGGCGTCCGCTTCGGCAGGGCAGTGTCAAAGGCAATTTTTCCCTGGAATCACAAGGTGCGTTCTCCGGCCAGCAAAGCCAGCAAATCACTTTTGCCAGCGGCTCCGGCGTGATCGGAATCGAGAACCAAAGCCTTAAACGTTGGGGAATGAACTTTGTGAAAGGTAAAGAATACGAAGGATATGTTTATGTTCGGACCCCGGCACCGACCGAGTTCTTCGTGTCGCTGGAAAGCAAGGACGGCAGGCCAGTTTACGCGGAGAAACGACTTATGGCCAAAGTTGGTGGTTGGCAGCGAATTAATTTCAAACTCACGCCTAGTGCGGCGGACAAAGGGGGACGCTTTGCCATCAAGTTGAAAGCTCCCGGCACGATCACCGTGGGTTACGCATTTCTACAACCGGGAGCGTGGGGACGATTCAAGAATCTCTCGGTGCGCAAAGATGTGGCCGAGGGGCTGATCAACCAAGGAATTACGATACTGCGCTACGGCGGCAGCATGGTGAACAATGCAGAATATCGTTGGAAAAAAATGATCGGCGCGCGCGCTCAACGTCCGCCGTATGCAGGTCATTGGTATCCGTATTCCTCCAATGGCTGGGGCATTTTTGATTTTCTAAATTTCAGCGAGGCAGCCGGCTTGGTTGGCATTCCCGCTCTCGATATCAACGAGTCGCCGCCGGACTTGGCGGACTTCATGGACTATCTCAACGGCCCGTCCGATGGTGAATGGGGAAAGCAGCGTGTCGCGGATGGCCACCCCGCACCCTATTGCTTAAAATATATCGAGCTGGGAAACGAGGAGCGCGTGGACGAAAATTATTTTCAAAAGTTCAAAGCGCTCGCGGAAGTGATCTGGGCGAAAGATCCAGCCATCGTTTTGATCGTCGGCGATTTTGCTTTTCACCAACCAATTGTGGACCCGTTTAATTTTCGCGGCGCCGATGGCGGCATCACCACGCTGGCCGCCCACCAGAAAATTTTACAACTGGCAAAACAACACGACCGCGAAGTGTGGTTTGATGTGCATGTCGGCACGGAAGGACCGCGACCGGATAGCAGCCTTCCATCAATTTTTTCCTACATTGATGCCATGGAAAAAATCTCCGACGGGGCCAAGTTCAAAGTCCTCGTGTTTGAGTTGAACGCCAACAATCACGCGCACCGACGGGCGCTGGCGAACGCGCTCGCGATCAACGCCATTCAGCGCGATGGGCGACTGCCGATTACTTGTTCCGCGAATTGTCTCCAGCCGGATGGCCAGAATGATAACGAGTGGGATCAAGGCTTGCTCTTCCTGAATCCATCGCAGGTCTGGCTACAACCGCCGGGCTATGCGGCCCAGATGATCTCACGGAACTACCAACCGCTGGCGGTAACAGTCGAATGCTTTGTTCCCAATCTCGACATGAGCGCCGCCAAGAGCCAAGACGGAAAGACTCTCGTTTTACAAATTGTGAACGTGGGCGACAAAGCCATAACGCTTCCGCTCGAAATTACCGGTTTTGTTCCAGCCACCACTTCGGCCAACGTGGTCACCTTGGAAAGTGCCTTGGATAATAACAACACTGCGGACGCGCCTGAAAAAATTAAACCGGTCGTATCTATTTGGAAACACGAGCTGCTCAAAGGACCGTCAATGGTGACTCTTCCGGCTGACTCATTCTCAATCATCAGGCTTTGAATAGAGCGCTCTTTTTATCGCTATTGAATAACTTTCAACTTATTCAAGGCAGAACACTTTAGCCTCCTGGCGGCCCACATTGCCGGCGGATCAACGATTGTGAGGCCATACTTTTTAATTTATTTTGATGTCGGGGCGCCAGTTTTTCGACGCTATATTTCAATCCAAACTTCACCGCGCAAAGCCTCGATTCAAACTGCGTGGACGAGCGGCCATTTTCAATAAAATTGTCCGTTGCACTTTGCCCGGCGCAGATTAAATTCTGCGCATGAGAACGATGTTATCCTTGCTCGCTTTGGTCGCCGCCTTTTTAATCTCGGGCTGTGTCACGAACCGAGTGGACTGGAATGCTCGCATTGGTCATTACTCGTTTGATCAGGCAGTGATCGAACTCGGTCCGCCGGATAAGCAGGCGCGCTTGAGCGATGGTCGTAATGTGGCTGAGTGGGTGACCCGCTATCAAAGCGGCGGTAATGTTATTATCGGCTCAGGGTTTTATCATCCCGGTTATCCTTACGGCTCGGGTGTAATGCAAACTACCGGACCAACTTACTTTGAACACAAATTGCGTCTGACTTTCTCGCCGGACAATATGCTTACCACTTGGTCGCGGAATTAACCCCGGCTTTTTCAATTGCTCGCATCTATGTGCGGTAGGCGGGGGAAATAATCGGTATATCCTAAGTGGACACCGACTATTTTGATGAATTCCAAACTGTGCCTCCGCTTAGTTTTAATCTCGCGTGAAACTGCTCCCATGACTTGTGTAATTCCAGCTTCCGGCGCATAATTTTTTTATGTCCCGCCAAACCGCGATTGTTCATGCGCTGATTTTTTGCGCGGCGGTCTTCGGTCCGTCCGTGCACGCGACGGTGTTGTGGCAGGATTCAAGCAAGGTGCTGGTGCATGAGAACGGCTTCGGCACCGAGATCATGAAAGGTGCAGTCCGGCGTGGTGGCACGGCCAGCGACACGCTTTATTTCAAATTTCACATCGACCCGCTTTCCGACGTGGGCACTGAGGAGTATCAGGCCGGCCTGCAGTTTTTTGAGAACAACACCGAAAAATTCGGCATCGGCAATTCGTTCAAGGCTTACGGTTACAGCGCATTTAACACAGCCGAGCAGGGCAACAATAATAAGGTTTTTGGCGATGTTGATTTGCGTTCGGGCAGTCCCGAGGCGTTCGAGGCGGGGAAAATTGTCACCTATGAACTACCCCGGCGCGGGCTTGGCCGCACGATTGTTTTCAAGGTGCAATACATGCCGGACAGCGACGATAAAGTGACAGTGTGGATGAATCCGGATCTTACCCCGGGATCAACTGAGGAAAATCAGCCAGAGAAACTGACGACGCATTTTAAGGCGAACGGTAAATTCGACGCCATCCACCTTCGACACAACGGCAACGGCGGCGGCTGGTATTTCAGCGACCTAGAAATCGCCACCTCGTTCAACGACCTGATCGTCCCGCATTTCTGGCAACGCCTGTGGTTCGATGGTTTGCTGCTGTTATTTTTATTCGCCGCCGTGATCGCGACGGTGCGGTTTGTTGAAAACAAAAAATTCCAGCGGCGACTCAAGCGGGCCGAACAGGAGCGGGCTTTGGAGCAGGAGCGCTCCCGTATCGCCCAGGATTTGCATGACGACCTCGGCTCATTATTGACGCGGATCTCACTGCTCGGCGGGTTGCTGAAAGCCGACAAGGACAACCCCGAACAGACGGAGGCGCACGCTGGAAAAATTTCGCAAGCCGCCGACCAGACCGTTCGCGCGCTCGAGGAAATCGTTTGGGCCGTGCGCCCCGGTAGCGATTCGTTACAAAGTCTCGTGGAATACATTGCGCATTTTGCCACTGAATTATTTGGCGAAAGCCCGACGCGCTGCCGACTGGATCTGCCATCTGAGGTGCCCGCGCGACCGTTGCCGCCGGACGTGCGGCACAATATTTTTCTTATCGCCAAGGAGTCGCTCACCAATGCGTTGAAACATGCGGGCGCGACCATTGTGCATCTACAGGTGAAGACGGATGGACATTATTTCAAAATGGTCGTCGCTGACGACGGCAAAGGTTTCGATGTCGACATCATGTCCGCGAATGGCCACCGAAATGGACTCGAAAACATGCGCCGACGGGCTGAATCTGTAGGCGGCCACCTCGGCGTGACCAGCCATTCCGGCAACGGGGCGCGCGTGGAGTTCGAGTTAAATTTTCAAACTGCCAAATAAATTATGCAAATCAAAGTAGCCATTGTAGATGATGATGAAGGCATCCGAAGCAGCCTCTCGGCGCTCATCAAACGCGCCAAAGATTTCAAGCTCACCGGCGAATTTGCCAATGCTGAAACGGCGCTGAAAGAGATCCCCAAAAATCTGCCCGATGTCGTGCTGATGGATATCAACCTGCCCGGCATGAAAGGCTACGATTGCGTGCGCCAGCTCAAGACCGCGCATCCGGCGGTGCAGTTCTTGATGTTGACCGTCTATGAAGATAGTGACTCGCTGTTCAATTCACTGCGCGCCGGAGCCAGTGGTTATCTGCTGAAACGCACCGCTGCGGCGCGATTGCTTGAAGCCATAAAAGATGTGTTCGAAGGTGGGGCACCCATGTCCCCGCAGTTGGCGCGGCGCGTCGTCCAATTTTTTTCACAGCCGGCGACGGACAACACCTCGATCGCCAAACTCACCCCGGCGGAAAGAGAATTTCTCGACCAACTGTCCAAGGGCTACGCTTACAAGGAAATTGCCGATCGCATGAGCATCAGCATTGATACCGTTCGCAGCTATGTGCGCACCGTTTACGAGAAGCTCCACGTCCATTCCCGCACCGAAGCGGTGGTAAAATATCTGCGCGGCTGAAGGACAACCAGCTTACCACTTTTTCCCAACCTCGCGGCGATGCAAACATTCTTCGCCGAGGTCGCTCAACGTTTTAGCCTTCAAGATTCGTTCAGCGAGCGGAAAAACGATGCGCTCTTCCTTGTCAAAATGCTTGCGCGAGGCGGCAATCGCATTCAGTAAAATTTTCTTCGCGTCCTTGAGCGTCCGGCATTTCTGCACGCGTTCCAGCGCTGCCTCGATGTGTTCGTGCTCGGCATGGAACGTTTCCTTTTGGCCCATCTGGTCGAAATAGGGCTCCAACGGTTCGATGAATAAATCATCCTCCGTTTTAGAGTGCGGCCCGTGAAGTTTTTCCACCAACGTCGCGAGGCCCTTCACTTCCGCGAGCGACTTCACATGCGGCACGGTCACCTCAATATGATCAAACAGATTATGGAACACCGCGTGTTCCGCTCGTAATACATCGGTAATTTTCATGGTGTTATTGTTTCCGCGAACACCATTAACATCGGCGTAAAACCGGCGGCGCACCAACCGTTTTTTGGCATAGTCTTGCCAAAATTTATCAACCGTCTCGGCAAAGACCTTGCCGCCGCGTCGGTTCAGGGGTAAAACAAATCACATGGGCGCGGGACGCAGGCAGCCAGCAGGACTTTCATGCGGCTTGCAGCGCGGTTTTGTGGGCGTATTCCAAAACGGCGACGGCTTGTTCACGCGTCACGTCGGGAAAACAATCCAAGGATTCGTCGAGGCTGAAGCCGCTTTCCAGATTGTTGAACAAGCTGTTCACCGGCACGCGCGTGCCAGTGAAACAAGGAGCGCCGCTCAATCGTTCCGGGTCAACCCAGATCGGAAATTCTGGCGGAAAATGAATTGGCGACACTGGTTTCATCTGACTTTACTTCAACCGCTTCAACCATTTTGTCACGCGGCGTAATTCTCCATCCCCACGCAAGAACACACCGGGTTGCGGTCGCCGAAGACATTGTCAATGCGGCTGACGTGCGGCCAGAATTTGTAGTCGTGCAAACTCTTCGCCGGAAACGCCGCCTGTTCGCGGCCGTAAGGATGATTCCAATTGTCGCTGGCGATCTGGTCAGCCGTGTGTGGCGCGTTTTTGAGCAAATTATTCTTCGCATCCACCGACCCGTTTTCAATCGCCGTCATTTCCGCGTGGATGGAAATCATCGCGTCGCAGAAACGGTCGAGTTCGTTTTTCGATTCACTCTCAGTCGGCTCGACCATGAGTGTGCCGGCGACGGGCCACGAGAGCGTCGGCGCGTGGAAACCATAATCCATCAGCCGTTTCGCGACGTCCTCGGCAGTGGTTTTGTGGAAGACGCGCAGATCCAAAATACATTCGTGCGCGACCAAGCCGTTGCTACGGTAGAGCGTCGGGAAATATTTCTCCAAACGCGCGGCGATGTAATTCGCGTTGAGAATGGCGAACTTCGTCGCGTCGGTAAGTCCGTCCGGCCCCATCATCGCGATATACATCCACGAAATTGTGCAGATGCTGGCACTGCCCCACGGCGCAGCGCTGACCGGGCCGATGTGCTGTTTGGAATGGTCTTTATCTTCGAGTCGCGCGGTGAACACCGGATGGCTCGGCAAAAAGGGAACCAGATGTTTCGCCACGCCGATCGGCCCGACGCCGGGTCCGCCGCCGCCGTGCGGAATGCAAAACGTTTTGTGCAGATTCAAATGACAGACATCCGCGCCGATGAATCCGGGTGAAGTGAGACCGACTTGCGCGTTCATATTCGCGCCGTCCATATAAACCTGACCGCCGTTCGCGTGGATGATGTCACAAATTTCCATGATAGTTTCTTCGAACACGCCATGCGTGCTGGGATAGGTGATCATCAATGCCGACAAATCTTTTTTGTGGGCCTCGGCTTTTGATTTCAAGTCGGCGACATCAATGTTTCCATTGGTATCACAGGCGATAGCCACGACGGTCATGCCCGCCATGACGGCGCTGGCGGGATTCGTGCCGTGCGCGGAAGTCGGGATGAGGCAGATATTACGATGCTTGTCGCCGCGAGATTGATGATAGGCGCGGATCACGAGCAAGCCGGCGTATTCGCCCTGCGATCCGGCGTTTGGCTGCAACGACATGCCGGCAAAACCGGTGCATTCTTCCAACCAGTCTTCGAGATTTTGAAAAAGAATCTGGTAGCCGCGTGCCTGTCCGATGGGCGCGAACGGATGAATCTTCGCAAACTCCGGCCACGAGACCGGAAACATTTCCGCCGCCGCGTTCAACTTCATCGTGCATGAGCCAAGCGGAATCATCGAGGCCGTGAGCGAGAGATCGCGCGCTTCGAGGCGCTTGATGTAACGCAGCATCTCGGTCTCGGAGTGGTAACGGTTGAAGACAGAGTGTTGGAGATATTTTGAAGTGCGCGCGTAACGGTCGTGCGAATCTTTCACTTCCGAACGTTTGCCAAACAACGCATCCGCTTCATCAAACAACAATGTGGCATTGCCAGTTTGCGCAGCGACCAGAATCCGGCGGAGATTTTTTTCCGTCTCGCCGATGTATTTCGCAGCAACGTCGCCCACGCCGATCGCGCCAAAAATTGCCGCAACATCGCTTACATTTGTCGCTTCATCCAATGAGATGCCGATGCTTCGGTCGTTGATGGGACGGAAATTGATCCGGCTCGTTTCGGCTTTTTTTATGACTTCTGCCGAGGTGATTTGTTTGAGCTCAACTTTGATCGTGTCGAAAAACTGGTTCGTCGTGACGCGATGACCAGCTTTTTCCAAACCAGCCGTGAGCAAACGCGCCAGTAGGTAAGTGCGTTGCGCAATCTGTTTCAACCCCAGCGGACCGTGATAACAGGCATAAAGCGACGCCATGTTCGCGAGCAGCGCCTGCGCGGTGCAAATGTTGCTCGTGGCTTTTTCGCGGCGGATGTGTTGCTCGCGCGTGCCGAGCGCGAGGCGCAAGGCAGGCTTGCCGCGCGAATCTTTGGAGACGCCGACGATGCGGCCGGGCATCTGGCGTTTGAATTCATCGCGCGTGGCGAAGAATGCTGCGTGCGGTCCGCCGTAACCGAGCGGCACCCCGAAGCGTTGCGCGCTGCCGACGGCGATGTCCGCGCCGAATTCGCCGGGCGGTTTGATGAGTGTGAGCGCCAGCAAATCCGTGGCAACCGTGAGCATCGCACCGGCAGCGTGCGCTTTTTCCGCGAAGCCGGAGTAATCAATGATCTCGCCGAAGGTGTCGGGATACTGCACGAGTGCTCCAAAAACTTTTTCGCTGAATGAGAAGGCGTCGTGATTGCCGATGACAATTTCAATATTCAACGCCTCAGCGCGAGCGCGCACGACTTCGATGGTCTGCGGATGGCAATTTTCGGAGACGAAGAAAATATTTCGACCATCACGCAACCGCAGCGACATGGTCATCGCTTCGGCGGCGGCGGTGGCCTCATCAAGCATGGAAGCATTCGCAATATCAAGCGCCGTGAGATCGGTGACCAGCGTCTGAAAATTCAGCAACGCTTCGAGACGGCCCTGAGCAATCTCCGCTTGATACGGTGTGTATTGCGTATACCAGCCGGGATTTTCGAACACGCTGCGTTGAATCACCGGCGGCGTGATGGTGTCGTAATAACCCTGGCCGATGAACGAGCGAAACACCTTGTTCTCGGATGCGATGCGGCGGAGTTCGGCGAGCGCCTCAAACTCGGTCCGCGCTGGCGGCAGATTCATTTTTTTGCCAAGACGGATTTTCGCGGGGACCGCGGCATCAATAAGATTATCCATGCTCATGTGCCCGAGCAGGCCGAGCATGGCGCTCGTTTCCGCGGCATTCGGTCCAATGTGACGGCGGACAAACTGATCGGGATGGCCAGACTGATTTTCGTTAAAACACATGCGTTGAAAATAAAGTTCTGGAGCAAAAAAGCGAGTTGGAATTCTGTTGGTAATGTTTACTTCTATTCAAAATCAAAAAGTATGGACGCCCCATTTCTCGCCGCTAGACTGCGCGCGTCGTGGAAAGTTTTCATTCAATTGAGTGGTGGCAAATCGCGCTGCTGTTTGCGACCGGATTTACCGCCGGTTTCGTGGATACCGTCGCTGGCGGCGGCGGTCTACTCACGCTGCCGATGCTGATGAACATCTGTCCCGATCCAAAATTCGCGCTCGGCACCAACAAACTTCAGTCCACGTTCGGCTCCTCCAGCGCGACATTTCATTTCGCCCGCGCGGGCACGCTCAATCTCCGCGATTGTCGCCGGGCTTGCCTCCTGGCTTTTCTCGGCTCGGTTGCTGGCTCGCTGCTCGTCCAACAATTTGATTCCCATCGCCTGAAACAAATCATTCCCCTGCTCCTCTTTGCCGTCGCAATATTCGTTTGGTTCCGGCCGCAACTCGGCGAGCAGGACATTCATCCGCGTATTTCGCGGATAAAATTCGATTTCATTTTCGCTTTCGGCATCGGGCTTTACGACGGTTTTCTCGGCCCCGGCACGGGAACGTTCCTCGCGCTCGCGTTCATGCTCGGTCTTGGTTTCAACCTGACCAAATCGACTGCCAACACGAAGGCGTTGAACTGGGCCAGCAACGTGGCGTCGCTGCTCGTATTTTTGATCGCGCAAAAAGTCTGGTTTGTCGCCGGCCTCATCATGGGCGGTGGCCAGGTGTTCGGCGCCAAGCTCGGGAGCCATATGGTCATCACGCGTGGCACCAAATTCATCCGCCCAGTTTTTCTGACGATGGTTTTGCTCATCACGCTGAAAATGATTTACGACAACTGGGTGAAATAAATTGCTGGGTGGAACCGGCTTCCAGCCGGTCGTTTTCGGCATCTTGCCGAAAACCGTAGGAAGGCTAGCGCAACTCAGCTGCGCGAACGCAAACCTGCGATTCACGCCACAAACGGAATTTGGCTGGAAGCCGGTTCCACCACGAAAAAGTTATTTGTCTTAAATTTCCATCTTCCATCCGCCAGCCTCTATCCGCTATCCTCCGCGGCGTGCCGTTTCAGAAAATCTCCATCCTTGGCGTCGGCTTGCTTGGTGGCTCCATTGGGCTGGCCACGAGGCAACATCGTCTCGCCCGCGAAGTCGCCGGCTTCGTGCGCCGCGAATCTAGCTTGCGCGACTGTGAACGCGCTGGCTCAGTGGATTACGCCACCACCGATCTGCTTGCTGCCGTTTCTAATTCCGATCTCGTCATCCTCTGCACCCCGCTCGCGCAGATGCGTTCGCTCGCGGAACAATTTCTGCCCGCGCTAAAACGCGGTGCAATCGTCACCGATGTGGGCAGCGTGAAAGCCGAGGTTGTCCGCGAACTGGATGCGTTGCTGAAAAAATCCGGCGCGCATTTCGTCGGCAGTCATCCGATGGCCGGTGCGGAAAAAACCGGCGTGCTCGCGGCGCGGAAAAATTTATTCGAGAACGCCGTCTGCGTGCTCACGCCCACCAAAAAATC
>JANYFN010000164.1 GCA_025362675.1 Limisphaerales bacterium
TCGCTCGCCGGTTCGATGTTCGAACTGGGCGAGGCGTGGACGACCGTCGGCCGGGCGGACGGCAACTTTATCCAGATTGTCGAGGCCTCCATTTCCGGGCGTCATTGTGAAGTGCGGCTGCGGGAAGGAGAATTGCTGGTGCGCGATCTGATCTCGACCAATGGAACGTTTGTGGACGGCAAAAAAATTTCCGAGGCGACCGTTCAGCCCGGTCAAATATTGCGCTTGGGTGATCTCGAGCTGCGCTTTGAATCGGCGGCGGCGGAGAAAACTGTAGGCGCACCGGCGTCATCCCATTTTGCGACCGAGATGCAGACGATGTTCATTTCGCGGCCGTTGCCGGCGGCGAAAAATAGTGAGCCGGAAATCTTGCCGCCGGCTGATGCGACCAAGTTGTTTCACGTGTTGTTTGTGGACGACAGCATGGCGTTTTTGGAATTGTTCGGCGAGTTGTGTCAGGAATATTCGCGCCGCACCTGGCAACTTTACACGGCGACCTCGGCGGACAAGGCGCTGGTGACGTTGCAAGATCGGCCGGTGGATCTGGTGCTGCTGGATATTGGCATGCCGATGTTGGATGGCTTGCAATTATTGACCATCATCCGTCGTCGTTATCCGGGCATCAAAGTCGCCGTGATGACGGGTAATGCGAGCGCTGCGCGGCGCACGGACGCGCTGGCGAACGGCGCGGAATTATTTTTGGAAAAACCGGTGACAGCGGACGGGATGAAATCAGCCTTTAATATGTTGCATGATTTAGTCTCGTGGGACAGCGAAGGATTTTCCGGTTCGGTGCGGCAAGTCGGTTTGCAAGAAGTCATCCAATTGGAATGCAACGGGCGTCACTCGTCCGTGTTGGAAATCCGGAGCCCGGAAATGCGCGGCCAGATTTACATCGAGGCGGGCGTGGTCATTCATGCCGTGGCGGGGGAAGCCGCCGGCGAAAAAGCTTTTTTCACGATGCTGGCCATGCGCGGCGGAGATTTTCAAGTGAAGCCATTCAAAGCGCCAACGCAACGGACCATTCATCAGCCCTGGGAGGTTTTGGTGATGGAGTCGGCACGGATTTCGGACGAGACTGTCTTTCTGCAAAAAAATCTGGCGACGAGGATTGGTGCGGCGGCGTTGGGGGAAAATATGGTGGCCGTCTCTCATTACAGCGACCCGGGAAAGGTCAGTCAGCCAAAAATTTAATCATGCTCAAAAAAGTTTCGGCTAAAAAATTATCCGCGGCGGGTCGGCGTTTCGTCATCGTCGCTTCAAAATACAACCAGCAGTTTGTGGACGCGATGGTGCGCGCGGCGAAGGCGGAGATTTTGCGGGCCGGTGGCCGGCTGGAAATCATCCGGGTGCCGGGGGCTTACGAGATTCCGGTGGTGGCGGCGCGGCTGGCGCGGTCGGAAAATTATTCCGGCATCATCTGCCTTGGAGTGATTTTGCGGGGCGCGACGACGCACGCGCAGCACATTGGCGAGGCGGTGAGTAACGCCCTCGCGCAGATCCAGATTCTACACGAAACCCCCATCATTCATGAGGTTTTACTGCTGGAAAATCCGGAGCAGGCGCGCGAGCGTTGCCTCGCTAAAAAGCATAATCGAGGCACGGAAGCCGCGCAGACGGCGATCGAAATGGCGCGGGTGATGGCGGAAATTCCGGGCGGAAATTTTTAAGGAGTTTCAAAGTTGCGTTTGCGGTTTGAGGAACCAGCAAATCAGACAGCCACCAATTTTTAGGCAGTGCCTTAAATCGGGTGGCGGTGTTCGCCCTGCGAACACCACCGCCGCGTGCAGCGGCGGAACCCTTTTGACACCGTGGTGCCTGCCAAAGAGTTGCGCCGCTGCACGCGGTGCCAATGCTCGCAGCGCGACCATCCCCACTGCCGTTTGGGCGACCGCGATTCTAAATTAAGGCGCAACCAATTTTTAGCCGCGATTGACATTTTGGACGACAAGTGGAAGTCTATGCGCCGCACATTTACCCGAATTAAATAGTAGGAGAGTGCGGTAAAAATTCCGTGGCAGAAAAAGACGATTATTTGTTGGACCTTCTGGTTGACCTCGGTTTCACCGATGCCGAGCAGGTTGCCAAGGCCCGTGAGGAAGCGCACGCCGCTGGCGTGGGCGTGGTGGATTTATTGGTGGCCAACAAAATCATCCGCCCGGGTGATGTCACGCAAGCTAAAGCCGCCCAGTTCGGCGCGGAAGTCGTTCACCTCGCCAATCTCAAAATCGAGGACGACATCATTTCCATCGTGCCGCGTGACATTGCGCGGAAGTATCGCGTCATTCCCGTTTATAAAACCGAAGGCAAGGTAGCCGTGGCCATCGCGGACCCGTCGGACCTGAACACGATTGATTCGCTGACACATTTGTTGAGTTCGGAAATCGAACTGCGCGTCGCATCGGAAGCGGATATTGAGGCCGCGCTGACCAAGTATTACGGCGGCGAAAAAAAGGCGGTGGATGCGGGTATCTTCAAGGATGTCATCCAACAACTCACGGAGGAAAACGTCGAGGTCAAAGTGGATGATGGCGGCGCAGTTGAAGCCGACGCACCGCTGATCAAGCTGGTGAATCAAATCATCATTGACGCTTTTAAATTGCGCGCTTCCGACATTCACCTGGAACCGCTGGAGAAAAAATTTCGCCTACGTTACCGCATTGACGGCATGATGACGGAAGTGCCGTCGCCGCCGAAACGCTTGCAGGCACCGGTGATTGCGCGTCTGAAAATTCAGGCGGGCATGGTGATTTCAGAGCATCGCATTCCGCAGGACGGACGTATCCAATCGAAGGTCGGCAACAAGCTGATTGATTTGCGCGTGTCGTGTCTGCCGACGAATCACGGCGAGAGCATCGTGATGCGTATTTTGGACAAGGAAGGTCTGAAACTTGGTTTGCCAGAACTCGGATTTTTGACGGATGATCAACAGACCTTCGAACGGATCATCGCGCTGCCCGACGGAATTTTGCTGGTCACCGGCCCGACGGGTTCCGGCAAAACGACGACGCTTTATTCCTGTTTAAATTTCATCAACCGGCCTGACCGTAAAATCATCACGGTGGAGGACCCGGTTGAATATGTGCTAGCGGGTATCAATCAGGTGCAAGTGCATGACGCGGTGGGATTCTCGTTTGCAACGGCGTTGCGCGCGATTCTGCGGCAAGCGCCGAACATCGTGATGATCGGGGAAATTCGCGACATCACCACGGCGTCCATCGCCATCAACGCGTCGCTCACCGGCCATTTGGTTTTCTCCACGCTACACACGAACGACGCGCCGGGCGCGGTCACGCGTCTCGTGGATATCGGGGTGAAACCGTTCTTGGTGGCGTCCTCCACGCGCTGCCTGATGGCGCAACGCCTCGTGCGGAAAATTTGCAAAAAGTGCGCCGAGCCCTATCAGCCGTCGGATGCGGAAATGCGTTCGCTGGGCCTCAAGCAGGAAGACCTGAAAAATGCGAACGTGCAAAAAGGTCGGGGCTGTCAGAACTGCAACAACACCGGAAATCGCGGACGTTTCGGCATCTTTGAAATTTTTGTGGTGGATGACGAGGCGCGGAAATTGATTTACGATCAAGTGCCGACGAATGTGCTGCGCGCCCGGGCGCGCGAAATGGGGATGCGGACCTTGCGTGAAGACGGTATTCGTAAAGTCCTGGCGGGCTTGACGACGGCGGAAGAAGTCATCCGCGCGACGGTGGGTGACGAAGCGTGAGGAAATGAACCGCGAACGGTCTAACCATTAAATGAAGCGGAAATAAATTCTTTTTTTGCCATGTCATATTCGATGTCAGATTTGTTGCAGTTGATGGTTTCTGAAGGAGCGTCCGATTTGCACACGCGCGTCGGCGTTTCGCCAACGATCCGCGTTCACGGCACGCTGCACCGCGTGGAAGGTCCGGCCCTCACGCCGGAGACTTCGGAAGAATTGATGCGCAGTATCACGTCCGAGGAAAACATCCAGCAGGTGCGCGAGCGCGGCGGTGCGGATTTCGCCTTTGCGTTTGGTGAGGCGGCGCGTTTCCGCGTCAGCGTGTTTAAAGAAAAAGGAAATTTCGGCATGGTGCTGCGGCAGATTCCGAGCAAGATGCTCACGTTTGAGCAAATTGGTTTGCCGGAATCAGTGAAGGAACTGTTGCACAAGCCGCGCGGATTGGTGCTCGTCACCGGCCCGACGGGTTCGGGTAAATCCACCACCCTGGCATCGTTGTTGAACATCGTGAACGAAACGCGCGATGAAGTGCATCTGATCACGATTGAAGATCCGATTGAGTATTATCACAAACATAAAAAGTCGTTGATCACGCAGCGCGAAGTCCATGTGGACGTGCCGAACTTCGCGGAGGCCTTGCGGCGTGCGTTACGGCAGGATCCGGATATGATTCTCGTCGGCGAAATGCGCGACTTGGAAACGATCGAAGCCGCGGTCACTGCGGCGGAAACGGGTCACTTAGTTTTCGGCACGTTGCACACGACGGGCGCGGCCAAGACGATCGACCGTTTGGTGAATGCGTTTCCGCAGAACCAGCAGGAGACGATTCGTATTCAGCTTTCCACGGTGTTGCAGGCGGTGATCTCCCAGATTCTTTTGCCGCGCATTGATAAGCCGGGTCGCGTGGCTGCGTTTGAAATCATGGTGAACACGCCTTCGATCGCGGCGCTCATCCGCGACAATAAAACATTCCGTATCCAGTCGGACATTCAGACGGGATCGAAATACGGGATGGTGACTTTGGACGCATGGCTGATGGACAAATATCAGGCGGGTATGATCGCGCGCGAAGAAGTCATCAACAAATCGGCGGATCCGACGACGATCATGTTGAAGTTGCAGGAGCTGGATTTGGCGGCGGCGGTGGAAAATAAAAGTAAAAAATAATTTTCATGTCCGAAGAAATTTCAGACCCACTATTGAACCTCCTGCACGGGCAGGGGATGCTCGACGATTTGCAGTTCGAGGAAGTGGCGGGCGAGGTGAAGCGTTCCGGCACAGCGTCCATTCAGGTGCTGCAAGATTTTGGCATCATGAAACTCGACGACATCTTGCATGTCGAGTCCACGGCGCTCGGAACGGAAGTTGTCTCGCTCAAGGATCGGGAAATCTCACCGGAAACGCTCAAGACCATTCCGGCGAAGGTCGCACAGATGTATCAATGTCTGCCCGTTGGCATAGTCGGTGGGGTATTGCAGGTGGCGATGTCGAACCCGCTCGTGCCCGCTGCTTCGGATGAAGTTCAATACGCGGCCAAGCGTGAAATTCAGGTCGTGGTGTCTGATCCGGCGGAGATCAAGCGGGCCATTGATCGTCTTTACGGCGCGGAAGAAAATGAAAGTTTTGCGGAAATTTTAAAAGAACTTGGTGATGGTAAACTCGCCAAGGAAGTCAGTGCGGCGGGCGATGATGCCAAGGCGGCCGAGGCGTTGGCGAATGAAGTGCCGATTGTAAAATTCGTTAATCTGGTTTTGCAACAGGCCGTTCAAGATCGCGCCTCGGATATTCATTTTGAACCGTTTGAAACGGATTTCCGCATCCGTTACCGCGTGGACGGCGCGCTCTATGAAATGGCGCCGCCGCCGAAGCATCTGGCGTTGCCCGTGGCCTCGCGGATCAAGGTCATGGCGAACCTGAACATTTCCGAAAAACGTCTGCCGCAAGACGGACGCATCAACGTGACCGTCAGTGGCAAGCAAGTGGATTTGCGGGTGAGCACGCTGCCGACGGCGTTCGGCGAATCCATCGTGCTGCGCGTTTTGGATCGCTCCTCAGTGAATCTTGATCTGGATGGATTGGGCTTTCCTAAATATGTTCATGACTTCGTATCGGAAGTGATTCAGCGCCCGAACGGAATTTTCGTGGTGACTGGCCCGACTGGCTGTGGCAAAACAACGACGTTGTATTCCTGTTTGCGCCGGGTGAACACGATTGATACGAAGCTGCTCACGGCGGAAGATCCAGTTGAGTTTGACATCGAAGGCATCATGCAAGTGGCGGTGAATGAGGCGGCGGGCATGACCTTTGGTAAAGCGCTCAAGGCATTTTTGCGGCAAGATCCGGATATCATCATGGTGGGTGAAATGCGCGATTTGGAAACGGCACAGATATCTATTCAAGCGTCACTCACGGGTCACTTGGTCTTGAGCACGCTGCATACGAATGATTCGCCGGGTGCCGTCACGCGTCTGGTGGACATGGGCGTGGAACCCTTTTTGATTTCCTCGACGTTGATGGGGGTGCTGGGCCAGCGGTTGGTGCGCACTACTTGCAAAAATTGTCGCACTCCCTTTGAGCCGACGGAGCAGCAACTTTCCATGCTGGGCCTTTCCCCGCACGATTTGGGCGACAAAGTTTTTCATTACGGGCGCGGCTGCTCGACGTGCAATGACACCGGCTACAAAGGCCGAAAAGGAATTTACGAATTGCTTGTGGTCAGCGACGCCATCCGAAATCTGATCAATGAACGCGCGCCAACCATCGTGGTCCGGCAGCGCGCAGTGGAGCTGGGGATGGTCACCTTGCGCGAAGATGGATTGCGTAGTATTTTCGACGGCGACACCACCATCGAAGAAGTCGTTAAATATACTTAACCAAAAACGATCATGCCAAAATTTAATTACATCGCCCTCGATCAGCGTGGCGTTGAAACCAAGGGCAGCATCGAGGTGGGTAGTCAGAACGAGGCGATCGGCCGCGTGAAGGAAATGGGTTTGTTCCCGACCAAAATCACTGAGTCGGAAAAAGAGGAGAAGGCCGCGAAAGCCAAGGGTAAACCCGCCGCCAGAACTGCGGCTGGCAAAAAAAAAGGCGGGATGAGTTTCAACCTTGCGATTCCCGGCTTCGGTGGCACGGTGAAGCCAAAGGTGCTCACGACCTTTACGCGTCAGTTGGCGACGCTGGTGGACGCCGGACTGCCGTTGTTGCGTGGTCTGCGTGTGTTGGAAAAACAGGAGCGTAGTCCGGTCCTCAAAAGAATTCTCAGCGAACTAGCTACTTCCATTGAGGGCGGCAGCACCTTCTCCGAAGCACTGGCGCAGCACCCCAAAGTTTTTAACCGCCTCTTCGTCAACATGGTCAAGGCGGGCGAACTCGGCGGTGTGCTCGAAGTCGTTTTGAAGCGCCTAGCGGAATTTTCAGAAAAAGCCCAAAAGATCAAAGGCAAGGTCAAGGCCGCGCTATTTTATCCCATCGCGGTTTTGATTGTGGCAGTCGGCATCATGATTTTGCTGATGACGTTTGTGGTGCCGAAATTTAAGGATGTCTTCGCCGGCATGGGTATTCAGCTTCCCGGTTTCACGGTCTTTGTGCTCACCACGAGCGATATTATTCAGCACAACATCATCGCTTGTATCATTGGCGCGGTAATATTTTTCATCCTGTTCAAATTATTTCTTAAGACAAAATTTGGGCGGCTCATGTGGGATCGATTTATCTTGATCTGTCCGCCGATGGGGCAAGTAGTGAGCAAGGTGGCCATTTCGCGATTTACCCGAACGCTGGGCACGCTGGTCAGTAGTGGTGTGCCGATTTTGCAAGCGCTGAACATTGTCCGCGAAACTGCCGGCAACGTGGTCATCGCCAATGCCGTTCTCAAAATTCATGAAAGCGTGAAGGAAGGCGAAACCATCACCGCGCCGATGGAAAGTTCCAAAGTTTTTCCGCCGATGGTCGTCAGCATGGTGGACGTCGGCGAGCAAACCGGTGCCATGCCGGAAATGCTTCTAAAAATCTCTGACAACTACGAAGAGGAAGTGGATAATGCCGTTTCCGCCATGACCTCGCTGTTGGAACCGATCATGATCGTTTTTCTGGCGGTCATCGTCGGCAGTATCGTTATCGCCATGTTTCTTCCGCTCATCGCCATGATCGGCGGCATGACCAACGAAGGCGGCGGCGACAAATAATAACCTTGCCAAAATTGGGTTTCGCGAACATTTTCAGGTCCTGAACTTGACATTAACCATGCCTGCATGTAAATACATTGTATACACATTGCATGGGCGAACTATTTACAACTGAACGGATATGGAGTTCGATTGGAATAATTCGTCCTTTGAGCTGGGTTCTTTAAATCAGCGTGAAGTGGAAGAATCGTTTGAAGATCCGTTTGCGGTGCGGTTGATGCCGGATTCGCCGCGGTTCGGAGTGCAGGCACGGTTTTTTAATTTGGGAATGTCGGCGGGCGGCGTCGGAATTTGCAGTGTGTATCGGACGAACGGCAAACAGTTGCGGGTATTACACGCGCGGCCGTTTGAACCAGAAGAGCGATTTTTCTACCAGAAAAAAATGAATCAGACGCTCGCGTAGTAAAAATAATTTTTGCCATGCAAACTTTTGCCAATTGGGAGGACGTGCCGATCTTCGACAGCGAAGAGGCGGAGGCGATTTTTTGGGCCGAGAACCGCCCCGACCTGCGGCTGATGGATGCGGCGACGGCGGGCAATGCTGAGGCGTCCGAGTCCGTGACGGTGACGTTGCGGTTTGATCCGCGGATGTTGGCGCGCATCAAGCGGCTCGCGCGGCAGCGGTATCTGAATTATCAGAGCATGGTCAAACAGTGGTTGAGTGAGCGCATGGAACAGGAGCTTCGCGAACGTTGAAAATCTGCAGACGAACATGAAAACAAAAATTCAAAAAACATCTTTCCCCGCCGCGTTCACGCTGATCGAACTGCTGGTGGTGATTTCAATCATCGGCGTGCTCTCCGCATTTATCATCGGGGGTTTGGCAGCCGCCAAAAAAATTTCATATCGCAAAACGGCGACGGCGGACTTGAAATTTATCGAGGCGGCGATTGAAAATTATAAAGCCAAATACGGCAGTTATCCGCCGAGCAATCAGAATCTCGCCAACGTCAACTATGATCCTTCGAGCTACAGTCAGCTTTATTATGAGTTGTCAGGAGTTACAAATACGACGCCTCCGCCTAGTCCAACGGCCAACTACAAAACCTTAGACGGCTCGGCAACTATCAGCGAGGGCGATTACAAACTGGCATTTGGGGTTGGCGGGATTGTGAATCTCACCAAACCCGGCGGGGATGATGGTGTGGCCGCGCAGAATTTTTTGAGTGGATTGAAGGCAAAACAATTTCGGGAAAACCTCTCGAATAATACTAAGCTCACCACGCTCCTGATTACTTCCGTTGGTGGTCCGGACATAAACTATCAGCCATTGGGAGTTCAGGACGTGAACCCGATCCACTATAACTCGGTCAACCCTACTAACAATCCCAGCTCTTACGACTTATGGATTGATCTGGTCATCAGTGGCAAGACCAACCGGATTGGCAACTGGACTGCAAAATGATTTATGAGTGTCGTGACTCACTCCATCCGTAAACGCCCGCTGGCGGTCGAGTGGCACGAGGCGGTGTGGCAGCCGGTCATTCTCGTTCGCCGTTCCCACCGTCGTCGCGGCATAAAACCGTTGCTACCGCAGGGGTTTTTGAAGCATCCTGCCTCCCGTCATAACCGTATTCAAACTATGAAACCAACATTATTTTTATCGCGTCGTTCCCATTTCGGCTTCACGCTCGTGGAGCTACTGGTCGTCATTGCCATTATTGGCATTTTGGCGGCCATGCTCCTGCCGGTCATTACCACCGTGAGTAAAAAGGCCAAAGAGAAAAAAGCCAGGATGGAAGTGCAAAGCATTGCCACAGCGATTGAATCATACGACTCAGCGTATGGCCGGTTTCCAGTTTCGAAGGCGGCACAGGACGACGCTGGTTTGAACAAAGGCGATTTCACTTATGGCGGACCGATTCGTTTTGATGCGACCACCGCGCCCTTTCTCGTATCGAATCCAGGTGGCTACACTTACAACACATCCAATGCTGAGGTCGTGGCGATTTTGATGGATTTGACCTCGACGCCGACCGGATTATTAACCGTGAATACCAACCACGTCAAAAATCCACGCCAGACCAAATTCCTAAACGCAACGATGACGGGCGATCCGACGTTGCCGGGCGTTGGCCCTGATCTCGTCTATCGTGATCCGTGGGGCAATCCATATATCATCTCCCTGGATTTGAATTATGACGAACAGTGCAAGGACGCTTTCTATTGTTTGTCAAAGGTAGCTAATGTTGGTGGTTTGAATACCAATCCTGGACTCGTGAGCCTCGCTAATCCCGACACGACTAAGGCAGATAATTTTCAGTTCCACGGCAAAGTCATGGTCTGGTCGGCGGGTGCGGACAAAAAAATTGATTCGGGCATTTCGGCCACTGCCGGTGTGAATAAAGACAATATTTTAAGCTGGCAGTGATATGAAAAATGATGCGTGCCATGTGATGCGAGAAGTGCCGCCGATGCCCGTGGGCGAAGCGCTTTCGCGTCGTGCCTCGCGCGTGCCGCATCAGGCTTTTTCTCTGATCGAACTGCTCGTCGTGATCACCATTCTTGGCCTGATCGCGGGCATCGCCGTGCCGGCGCTGAAGGATATGGGCAAATCCAATGCTCAAATCAGCGCCACGCGCCAGATGCTGGATGACGTGGCCCGCGCCCGGCAGCTCGCCATGAGTCAGCGCAACATCGTCTATATGGTGTTTGTGCCGACGAATTATTTCACGCTCAACAACGCCAACAACCAGAACTTTTGGTTGGGATTGAATGCGATCACCGATTCCACTAAGCGGGAGCTCGCGTTGAGATCCGCCACCAACTTAGTGGACAAGCAGTTGAGCGGCTATCGTTTCATCTCCTATGGTCGGCTCGGCGACCAACCGGGCCAACACGCCTGGCATTATCTTGAGGATAAATGGCAGTCACTACCTGAAGGCACGTTCATCAGCCCGTTAAAATTCACTGCGCCTAACCCGGCGATTTGGCTGAATGTTCCGCAATGGCCGACCGATCATCCGAACCCGGATTTGAACCGCATCTACCAATTTCAGACGAACAATTTTCCGTTTCCCACCGAGGATTCGCCGCTGGTGAATCTGCCGTGCATCGCGTTCAATCATTTGGGCCAGCTAGAAAAAAATCTCGCGAACGGTTCCCAGTTAGGGACGAGCGACGGCTATATCCCCCTAGATCAAGGTGTCGTTGGTTATGGCGTTGATGTCGCCACCAAATTGCCCGTGCCCACCATAGTGAATCCTGGCGATATCTTGGAACGCCCGCCCGGCAACAGCACCGGTCTAGGCTACAACATCATCCATATTGATTCGCTCACCGGCCGCGCCACGCTGGAAACATTTAAGCTCAAATGAATATTTCCCGCCAACATTTCTCCACCGCCCGTCGCTCGCCGCGTCGCTTGCGTGGATTCACCTTGGTGGAAATCGCCATCTGTCTCGGCATCATCGGCGTTGCTCTGGTGGCCATCATCGGCATCTTGCCCGCTGGCTTGCACACCCAGCGCGACAGTCGCGAGGAGACGATCGTAGGCCAGGATGCCAGCGTGATTTTCGAGGCCGTGCGCAACGGCTCGCGCGGCGCGGATGATTTGACGAATTACATTTACGCCATCGTCAACACTGGCCCGACTTCCTATGGCTACACGAATAAACTCGCCGCGCGCGTCGGTTTTTCGCCAGCCAAATTTCCGGCGGTTCCAGCCGGCAACTGGCATCTCGCGCTGACCAATGGCGAGAATATCATCGGCCTATTGAGCACGCCGGAATACATAGATGCAGCCTATAATCCGACTAACTATTTTAATCCGGCTTCAGTGAATGTTTCTAGCAACCACATCATTGCCTTTGTGAGCGCGATGAGCGGCGTGGTTTCGGAAAAGCCCCCGCAGGATAACGACATCTTGCGGCAGGACACGTTTGGCTATCGTCTCTACTGCGTCAACGCCGCCGTGCCGATAGATACCAATCTCCTCACTTACGCCCCGAACGATCCCGCCCGAGTTTATGCTGACAAACTTTCGCGCAATCAGCACGAGCTACGCATGACGTTTCTTTGGCCGTTGTTACCCAATGGCGACACTGGCAAGGGCCGCCAGACTTTCCGCGCGACGGTCGCCGGTCAGTTGTCCCACATCTACACTAATAATTTCGACCTGTATTTTTACCAGTCGCAATCTTTCACCAATGCGCCCTAAATGAAGTTACAAGTTACAAGTTGCAAGTTACAGCTTTCTCGCCGCACTCCGGCGGGCGTTGAACCCTTTAACTTTCAGCCTTCAACCTTCAATAATGAATCGGCCTTTTCGCTCGTTGAAGTATTGCTCACCGTCACGCTGCTCTCGCTCATCATCCTCGCGTTGATGAATGTGTTCAGCAGCACGCAGCAAGCGTTCCGCGCCAGTGTCACGCAGACCGACGTGCTCGAAGGCGGCCGCGCCGCGATGCAGATGATCGCCGATGATTTGCGCAGCCTGACGCCGTCCGGCCTGCCCCCATCGGGTAGCTCCAGCAATTTGGTCGGTGCAAACATTTACGCGCCGGTAAATTTCTTCTCCGTCGCGAATGATAATTATAATTCCTACTCGCCGCTCACTCAAAGTCTGCCGGCCAGTTCGGGTTTGCGTGTAAACCTGTTGAATTATTTCTTCGTGTTAGGACGTGAAAATAATAAGTGGACCGGGGTTGGTTACATAGTTGATAACACAAATACTTCCACGCTCTATCCGCTATATCGTTTCTATGCGGAGACGAATGCCACGGCTTCGCCCCTGACGCTCTACTACGCCTTTTCCACCGCTATTTCCAATCGGCAGTGGACGAACATGAGTCACATTATGAACGGCGTTGTGCATTTGGTAGTGCGCCCCCAAGATCCGCGCGGCCATTGGATTAACAATAACTTTATCGCCTACACGAACGCTGCGAATGCTTCGTTCTTCGTGCCGGCTTACGGCGAAACGCAATTGTATATGTTCAGCAACACCGTGCCGGCCAGCGTGGAACTGCAACTCGGCATCATTGAAGATCGCACGTTGCAACGTGCCGAATCGTTGCCCACGTTTAACTCGCAGTCTAACTACCTTTCCCAGCAAGCCGGCCACGTCCACATATTCCGTCAGCTGGTAACTATTCCGAACGTTGTCCCGTCGGCCTACCAATGAAACTAAATTCTAAAACCGAAGTTAGGAGCGAGAAGTTAGGAGCGAGAAGTTTTCAACCTTCAACCTTCAACCTTCAACCTTCCCGCCGAGGCATCGCCCTCGTCATCACGCTGATCATGCTCTCGGTGACACTGGTGATGGCGATCGCCTTCATCGCCGTTTCGCGTCGTTCGCGTAATGCTTCCACCACCGGCACGGATAGCACCACCGCCCGGCTCGCCGCCGAAACCGCCCTCGCGGCGGCCCAGGCGCAGATCGTTGCTAACATTTTCGTCACCAACGCTTCCGCCTACGATTTCAAGATGGTCGTCTCGACGAATTATCAAAATCCTGACGGTTATTTCATTGGTAGCCAAAATCCAACGAACGTAAACTTTAATTTTCGCAATGTTGATGGGGCCGCGCTGACGCCTGACGACTTCAAGCAAAACGTCGCCAACTTGTTTTTTCTCCCGCGCGTGCCCGTCAGCATCTTCAACCCCGCCACCGGCTCCAATGATTTCCGCTATTTTCTCGATCTCAATCGTAATGGACTGTTTGAAGATAGCGGCACAGTGACCAACGTGGATAATTTCGGCAACGCGCTCCCCAATGCTACCGGCAACGCGCAGGTTATCGTCAGCGGTGATCCGCAATGGGTAGGCATCCTTGAGCGGCCTGACCAACCCCATGCGTCCGACAATCATTTCGTCGCCCGCTACGCTTTTTTTGCGCAGCCCATTGGCAATTCGCTAGACTTGAATGCGATTCATAACCAAACCTTAAATATGCCACTTTCGGCCAACGACGGATTTTTTCGCAATCAAGGAGTCGGTTCCTGGGAACTAAATTTGGCCGCATTTCTGGCTGACCTGAATACGAATGTCTGGAGTGCTGATAATTTTGCGACCACCTCTAACTATGTTTACAACCCGTTTGGGTTTAATCAGGGTCATACTTTTGAAGATGCCCGCGCTTTGTTATCCTATCGTTACGACTTCAACTATAACAACCTCGCCTCGGCCAACAACGCGCTAGCAGGTGTGGCGAGCACTATATTGCCATTTGACAATATTGATGTTTATAGCGACGGACCGTTGCAAACCACGACGACGAACATTGACGAAAACATCAATCGGGATAATCCGGCCAAGCCTTGGGTCGGTGCCAATAATCCCGTCGGATTTTACACCTTACCCTCCGAACTATTCGACTTAGCTAAGACGGCGGGAAATGTGCCTGCGATTAGTGTCGCCGCCGGAAATGATTTCACCGATCGTCTGCGGCGCGCAGGCACCAACACATTTGGCGGCACTACCAATTCCACCTACGACCGCTACACGTTCTATCGTCTGCTCCAGCAACTCAGCACCGATTCCACCGTGGACGATACGCGGATGAATTTGAATTACGATAACATCACGCGCGCCATCAATGGCATCGCCAATGTGAACGGCACCGCCAGCGCCACGAATCTGCTCCCTTGGGCGCCGCTGACATTTTTCACCAACGCCGCCGACCGGATGCTCACGTTTTACACCTCCCAATGGTTGAATGAAAACACCAACGCCTATTTCAATTTCACGAATACCTTTGGCTCAATCACCACTAGCGCCTTTGGCGTCACGCACATCCCCGTCTATGTGAACGGACGTTTTGTTTACACGCCCGCCGTGAACCGCCTGCTCCAGCTCGCAGCGAATCTCTACGACACTACGACGAATGATGTTTTCCCATCCGTCTTCCGTCCGCTCTTCACGCGCACCGGCACGAATGTTTTCATCACCGGCTATACGAATATCGTGACCGTGTCTGGCACGGCGGACTTTGTGTTTTCCACGCCGACGAATGTGGAGTCGTTTGCGCAAGTGGGCGGCGTGAACATTCCGATCAACATTTACGGTGTGCCGTGGATTATCGGGGCGAAGAAAAATTTACCTAACTTCAACCGCTTTTATTCGCTCAACAACGTGCAAGTCACGCGCAAGCTGCAACTCACGCGCACCGACCCCAGCACCGGTCCGCTGGCTACGAATGTGATGTATATCATGAGCATCACCAATCATATCGGCTGGTCGTTGTGGAATTCTTACGATACGAATTATCTGGGCACGATGGATGTGGTCGTGCGGGATAATCTCAACATGCAATTGTCCAATAGCTTCCCGCGCACTTGGATGAGCAATGCAACGTTTGTAACGCCGGCGAATTTCAGCATCAACAACTGGCCGGGTTCAGCTTGGACTAGTTCAAGCGATGCCTGGGAAAGCAAACAACCTTCCGGCGCGTCGTTCCTTTACAGCAATTGGGATTGTGGTTTCTTGCCCGAAGCGATTTACCGCGAAGGCACTGGACAATTTGAATCGACGGCGGGAAATCCTGATCCCCCGTTTGAAACCGGAATTTCGCCGGTGCCGGTGTTCCCGAAGTTTGATTTGCGCACGACGAATTATCTCCAAGCCTATCTCATTGACCGAGCCTTTGGACGCATAGTTGACTATGTGCAATTTTCCGGGCCAGCGAGCTATCGCCAGTTGAATGAGGAGTTACGCGATCCCAACCTGATCAATGTTGCTACGCTGCAAAGACCCATGTGGAGCACGAATACGCCCGCCGGTATCGCCGGCCTAACTCCAACGTGGGGCATCGTGGATCAAGTTACCGTTTCACGCGATGGTCAGTATGTTCCCGCGCCGGGCTGGAAGTCACCTCCGAACACGCCCGCTGCCCTGAAGGGCACTCCAAGCTATGAGGCAGCTTTTTTCAACGCTTTCTTTTCGGTCACAAATTTCTTCCCCGGCCCGGGAGGTGTTCTCTACTCGAACACCTCACTTGTTCAGCAGGCGCCTTACACGCCGTCGCGGATGATTTATGAATACACCATGTGGTCGGTCAATGATCCACTAGTGCATTATATGGCGAGCGATCTGCAAGACAGTCTTGGAGCGAATCATTTTGGAAGAAGTGATGGTGATACGGCGCCGCCTGTGCCGCAACCGGATAAAGTTTTGAATGCCCTAGATCACACCGATGCCTTGGTAGAATCTCGCTATCAACCGTGGGGTAGAAATCCGCAACTTGTAACCAAAGGACAGAAGTTTGATGACCAGAACCGCTACAACTTCGCCTATCGCGACTCGCTTGTCTGGGGCTCCGACTTCTGGGATTTCCCGACGAATAAACTTCCGGCTGTCGGCTGGATTGGCCGCGTGCATCGTGGCACGCCGTGGCAAACCGTGTTTCTGAAGGCCACTAACATTTTGAATTATGTCACCGGCGCGAATGGTGAATATCCTGCCGGTTTGAATACGTGGAATCTTTGGACGGGTAACTCATATTCCTACGATAACGTCCATTCCGCGCCGATGAATGACCGCTTTTTGTTTGATCTCTTCACGGCGGCACCAAATGACAATGCGCAGCGCGGCACGTTGTCCGTCAACCAAACCGAACTTGCTTCTATCTCAGCTTTGCTTAGTGGTCTGGTAGTGTTGACGAATGATTTGGAGTTTCCACAACTTGATACGACGCCAACGGTCACGAACCTGATTGTCTCGCCAGCGGGCGTGGATGTGCCGAACTCCGCCCTTAAATTGATTCAAAATTCCATCCTGTCGACGCGTGGGGATACCAATCTATTTCCGCAGGGCGTATTCAAATATGTCGGCGACATTTTGCGCGTGCCGGCGTTGTCTCAGGAATCGCCATTTCTCAATCGCAATAGTGAAAATCAACTGAACTACAATATCAGCGACGAGCTTTATGAATGGCTGCCGCAGCAGACGATGGGTCTGCTGCGATTAGGCACGCCGCGCTATGTGGCTTATTGTTACGGGCAGGCGTTGAAGCCGGCGCAGAACGGCACGGTGCTGGGCGGCTTCCAGTCGCAATTAGTGACTAATTATCAGGTGGTGGCGGAAAGCGCCATCCGCGTGATTTTTCGCGTGGATAACGCCGCCGGCACGAACGGTGCACCGCGCGTGATTATTGAAAATTCCCGGCCGCTGGCACCCGAGTGAAGTGTGCGGCGTGAAACGTAATGTTACTTGTTAGAAATTTTTTAAAGTTGTCGTTATGAAAATTCGTTCGTATGTCGTTGTCTTGATTTGCCTGGTCGCGCTGCTGGCGGCGTGGCTCTGGTTGCCGCGTGGTTCGGTCCCTTCCGCGACGGTCGCGGGAAATGATTCGGCTGCGTTGGCCGTGACAACGTCACCTGCGCCGCTGGCGGCGGCTACTCATTCTATTGCGGCTGAAGACACGGGGAAAAATTCTGCCGCCGCGACGAACCGCCTGACGTATCGTTTATCAAACTCACCCAAAGCGAATACACCCGCAGGTTACGCTGAATTCAGTCGCACACCGCACGCCGTGATTTTGGAAAATGCGCTGGTGGATACGGATGCAAAAATAAATTTTACCATTCCGAAACATTTAAAGTCGCAGGGAGATCCGGGTGCCTACATCGTGCAAGCGCACGGCGCAGTGGACGCGGCGTTTCGTTCGTTGCTGGTCTCGGTGGGGGCGCAGGAAATATCCTATATTCCAAACAATGCCTTGCTCGTGCGGCTGACTTCCGGCGCGGCGAATTCTCTGACCGGTAATCCGCTGGTGCAGGCGGTGCTGCCCTATGAACCATATTACAAGGTGCAGGCGTCGTTGTTGGGCAGGGCGGTCGCGGAAAAACCGTTGCTCATCGGCCAGGTGCTGACGCTCGGGCTCTTCGCGGATAACGCGGAGGCGACGGTGGCCCAGATTGAAAAGATGGGCGGCGTGGTGGTGGCGCGAGATCGTTCGCCGTTCGGTCCGATTGTGCGGGTCAATCCGCCGCAAGATTGGATCGCGCTCGCGCAGTTGCCCGGGGTGCAGCGGATCGAGCCGACGCACCAGCGCAAACCGGCGAATGATTTAACGCGCGTTATCATGGGCGAATCATTGAACACAGTGACGACGACAAACTATCTTAATTTGTCCGGCTCAAACGTAGTGGTGGAAGTGAACGATTCGGGTATTGATGCGACGCATCCCGACCTGATGCAATCCGGCGGAGTCGCGCCGTCGCGGGTGACAGGACTGTTTTCCAATAGTATCGTGGATATCGACGGCCACGGCACCCATGTCGCAGGCATCATTGCGGGTAATGGTTTTCAATCCACTACGGTGACGAATGCGCGCGGGTCGATTAATCCCGGCACAAACACGCAATATCGTGGCAAAGCGCCGCTCGCGAAACTGGTGGCGCTGGGTTTCCTCGGCGCGAATGACACGAATATTTTCGTGGGCGATAGTGAATTGCAAGAAGCCCCGGCGGCGACCAACGCGCTCATCTCCAATAATAGTTGGGTGAACGATGGGGTGAACGAATATGATTTATCGGCGGCTAGTTACGACGCGGCGGTGCGCGATGCGTTGCCGGAAATCACGGGGCCGCAGCCGGTGTTGTTCGTGTTCGCGGCGGGCAACGATGGTGCCGGCGATACGAGCGGACAAAGCGGCAACGCGGATTCCATCTCCTCACCCGGCACGGCGAAGGACGTTGTCACGGTGGGCGCGCTGGAGCAATTCCGCAACATCACCAACATCGTCACCGCGCTGGACGGCACTTCAAACGCTATCTGGTCAGCGGAAACCGATTCCAGTTCGCAGGTGGCGGATTATTCGGCGCGCGGCAACGTGGGTATTTTCACGGAAGGAACTTATGGCCGCTTCAAGCCGGACGTGATCGCGCCGGGAAGTTTTGTAGTGAGCACGCGCTCGACGATGTGGGATACGAATGCGTATTACAACGTAACGAATTTTCACACGGCGGTTTATCGCGGGTTGGTGGCGCGGACGAACGCGTTGCTCCCGGGCATTCTGACGATCCCGATGAACACCATCGGGGTGAAGATCACCATCACGGCGAACGCCCTGTCGCCTTCGCCGTTTCCGAATTTTCCGATTTATGTTTCGTCAACCGTGGTGCCCACGCCAGCGGCTTTTGACATCAAGAAAAATAATTCCGTGAGCATTCCGCCCGACACCGGCGGTGGGATTTCCGGCATCGCCAGCATCGCGAACGGTCAGATTGAATTCGCCATCGGCGACGGCACGAATATTCCTGCGAGCTTCGATCTCACCACGCAAGTCATCACCACGAACGACCTAGGCAACCAACTCGCCGTGGAGCAATTCCTGAATGACAATCTATGCACCGGGCCGCAATTTTACCGGTATGAAACCGGCACGAGCATGTCGGCGGCAGCGGTGTCCGGCACGCTGGCGTTGATGCAGGATTTTTTCACGAACACGTTGCACCTCACACCGAGTCCGGCGTTATTGAAGGCGATGCTCATCAACGGCGCCCGCGTCTCGGGTAGTTACAAATACGCCGTCACCAACACCATTAATCTCCAAGGTTGGGGTTTGGTGAAGTTGACCAACTCCATTCCGCTCGCACTGACGAACACCGCCGTCACTGCCAACAAACCTTTATTCTTCCTCGACCAAAGCCCTACGAACACAGTGAAGACAGGTGATCGCCGCACTTATTTGGTCAGCGTGCCGACTGCGGCTGCGCGGGCGCAGACATTGCGCGTGACGCTCGCGTGGACGGATCCGCCGGGCAATCCAGCCGCCGGCATCAAGCTCGTCAACAACCTCGACCTGGTCATGACCAACCTCGCCAACGGCGCAGTGTATTATGGAAATAATTTTTCCTCATCCGCGAATCCGCCGAACAGCCTCCCGGCGACGACTAACGGCACAGCGTTTACCGATAACATCAACAACGTCGAAAACGTTTATCTCACGCCCACGCTCAGCACGAATTATTCCATCACCGTCGTTGGCACAGCGGTGAACGTGAATGCCGTGACGGCGGAGCAAACGAACGTGGTGCAAGACTTCGCGCTCGTTGTCAGCAGCGGCGATGGCAACAACACCAACGGCGTGACGTTCACGCCCGGCACCCCGTCGTTCACGCCATCCATTTCGCCCGCGATCACTTATCTGCCGGCCACGAACGGCATTTTGTTCAATCAATACGCCGGAGCGAACGCGCCGTGGTTGAGCACCAACACGCTGGCCGTCACGAACACCGCGTTCGGTTTTGCCACCAACGCCACGCTGGGTATCGGCCTCACGAACCAGTGGCATTTCTTTGTCATCACCAACACGTTTGCGACGACGAACCCTAATTTCACCAACGCCGCGTTCATCACTTTTCTGCCGGCCACGCTCGCGATTCCGCGCGAAGGTGGCTATGTGACAACGGCGCAAAATCCGACGCGTCCGGAAGCGGATATTGAATTATTTGTGGCGACCTCGCCGGATGCTTTGGCGGCGCAGCTCACGAACATCAATCCCACGGTGATTTCCAACTGTCTGGCGAGTAACCTTGGCGATGGCGCTTCCATCGGGCGCGGCGGCGTGGAGTTTGTGGCCTACACGAATTCAGTCGCCAATCAGGTTTATTATGTAGGCGTGCAATGTCAGGATCAGATGGCCGGTCAATACGCCTTCGTCTCGATCTTCAGCGACTCACCGTTCAGCTCGCTGAATCCCGACGGCAGCCAGAATGTTTATGGCAAGCTCACGCCCGCCGTGATTCCCGACGGCAATAACGCCCACGCCGGCGTCTCCTATTCGCTGGGTCTCGCCTTGTCGCCGATGACTGTCCGCCGCGTGACCTTGACGAATACCGTGACTCACCAAAATTTCGGCGACCTCGTCGGCGGGCTGACGCATGACCAACAGTATTCCATGCTGAATAATCACAACGGCCTTGGCTTCGTAAATCCGCTCGTGCGCGTTTATGACGACAGCGGCGAAGGTCTAACGAACAATGTGTTTCACACCGACTCGCCCGGCACGTTGAAAAATTTCAACACCAAGGAAGGCTCCGGCCTGTGGGTGCTCAATGAAATTGACAACAACCTGACGCAGACCGGTCGCGTAGAAAATTTCACGCTCCGCATTTATCCGCATAAGAACCTTTCCAGCAATGGCACCACGAACACCATCGCCGGTCAGTCCTGGTTCTATGATTATATCGACGTGCCAGCGGGCTATACGAATCTGCTCGTGCTGGCGACCAACTTGCCAACCACCTCCACGCCGCCCATCCAACTTTATTTGAATGGCAACAACACGCAACCGGATTTCACCACGTTCCTGTTGCGCACGGAATTGACGAATGGCACGCCCCCCGGCAACTCGCTTTCCGCCGGTCCGCCGCTCGCGCCCGGACGTTACTGGATTGGTATCTATAACCCCGACACGGTTACGCACGACGTGACACTCAGCGCCATCCTCTCCTACAACGCCTCCGCCGCGCTCACGATCGATTATTTCTCCGCCGGCCCGGTGCCGCTCCTGGATGATGCGGTGACGACAGATACCATTCACGTCACCAACACCCAGACCATTCAGGCTTTCAACGTGGGCCTGCGCGTGGATCATCCGCGCATTTCCGACCTCGTGTTCCATCTGGTGTCGCCTGCCGGCGCGCGTTATTTGCTCATGGAAAATCGCGGTGGTCAGGACACCAACGGCTGCGGCGCATCGGTCATCAGCACGAATTACGTCAATGTCGGATCCTCTGGCGGTCCAGCGGCGACCACCAACCAGATTGATACGCACATGACGGCCGGCAGCATCCCGGTCAATTACGATATGTTCACCGTGCCGGATGAGATGACGATTTATTACGGCCCCACCAATTCCAATTCGACGGCGAATCTCATCACAAATATTTTTGTTAGCGGTAGCGGACTATTGACGATTCCCTTTCCGCCTCCGACCGCGACCATCTCTTCCACCTTCCTGACCATTGTGATGAACGCCACGAATCATCCGGCGCGGACGTTCTGGACTTACAACGTCGGCGGCGTGGTGACGAATAATTATTATCTGACCTTCACCGAGGATACAAACAAGACGACCACGCCGATCAAGTTCGGGCCGCCGCCGTTCATCCCGAGTTCGATTAGCAGCAATATCTGGGCGGATAGTTTTGAAACTTATCCCGGCGGAACTAATTTCGCCCCCACGTCGCTCGGCGGTTGGAATGTGTCTGCGGGTCAAGCCGTCGTGGCCACGAATCCGCCGGCCTTTGACGGCACGAACTTTTTGACGCTGCCAGCGGGTGGCAAAATTTCCACCAACCTGCCTACCGTCGCGGGACGGAAATACCAGTTGCAATATGCGCAAGGTGCCTTGCCTTACCAGCGGTTCTATGTGGCCGCTGCGTTTGACAGTAAGATTCAAAGTCTGGATACCAACTTTAACTCAACGACGTTTCCGACCATTGAGGTCACTCCCTACGCCGTGGCGGTGGATGCCAGTGGCAATGTCTATGTCGCGGATGGCTCCAGCAGTTTGATCGCGCGTTACACGCCCAATGGCCAGCGCACCGTTTTTGCCGACAGTAGCAAAGGCTTGATCACCCCCAAGGCATTGGCGTTCGACAACGCGGGCAATCTCTATGTCGCGGATTTCGCCACCGGCGTGAACGACGGGTTTGTTTTGAGAATTACGCCCGGCGGTGTGGTCACGGTGATGGCCAACGGCCTGACGACTCCGGCTGGAATAGCGGTTGACGCGGCCAACAATGTTTATGTCTCAGAATTTGCCTTCGGCGACATCCGAAAAATCACCGCGCCCGGAGTCTCCGCGCTATTTTTCACCATCCCCACCCCGGGCGACAACTTGCAAGGGTTGGCGCTGGATGCGAGCGGAAATCTGTATGTCGCGGATAACACGGACGGCAGCATCTGGAGCATCACTCCGGGGGGAGTTTCCGCAGTTTTCTTTCCCGCCGGAATTTTGAATAATCCTTTGGCGCTGGTATTTGATAGCAATGGCAACCTCTACGTCACTGATGGAACCCAGACCTTGTGGCAATTGGCTCCGCCAATCGCCACCAGTGTGGCGGGCACGGGCCAAGGCCCTTCCGGTCTGGCTTTTTACAACAGCAATCCCGATAGCCAGAATGATCTGGGCTGGCAGACGCAGTCCACGGCCTTCACCGCAGCCAGCTCCGGCACGCCGCTCGTTTTGGATGCCGGTGCCAACAGCGCCGTCACCGTCGACGGCAAAGTGGTCAGCACGGCGAACTTTAACGCGACCTTTGATGCGTTTACGCTTACGCAGTTGCCGTCGGATTTATTTTACCAGCCGGAACAGTCGCTCGATGACATCCTCAACACGAGTCCGTTTGGTGACTGGCAGATGGAAGTGTTGGATAATCGCGCTGGTGCCACGAACAACACGCGGCTCGTGGACTGGCGTTTGGAATTTGTGCTCGCTAACACCAACCTCGCGCCCGCTGCACTCGGCACCTTCAATTCAGCCAACAGTGGCGTTGGCTCGCAAATCACTAGCAGTCTGTTTGCGGGTGGCGGTTATTTCGGTTACTACACCGTTCAAGTGCCGGGCGGCGCGACCGCCGCCAACAATTTGTTGCTCTCCAGCACGCTGCCCGTCAACGTCTGGTTCACCACGAGCAATCCGGCGACCAATACCAGCGCGAGTGGCACGCTCCTGCTGGCGGCGGTCAATGCCGGCGCGACCAAGCTGGACACTTCTACCACGACGCCCGCCATCGTGCAGGGCACGACGTATTATCTTCTGATTGAAAACACGAATAGCGCGGCGGTCACCTTCACCGTGCGGGTGGATTTTGATAGTATTGCCCCCTCGGCGGCTTTTAAATTGACTAGCGCGAAGCTGACCACCAGTAAAAAACCGCAACTGCAATGGCAGGGCACTCGGGGTGCTCGTTACAAAGTGCAATGGTCGGATACGATTGCGCCGCCAGCCTGGCACACCATCAATACGCCGACGGTTACCACGACGAACAAAGTTTCGACTTTCATTGATAACGGCTCGCAAACTGCGCCACTCGGCCCGCAACGCTACTATCGTTTGCTGCGCGTGCCGTAATTTGAACCGTGATGCGGGTAGTTCCGGTTCCCTCGCTCCCTGTTAGGGGTTAGGGTGAGGGATCAAGGCTTCCGTCAATCCGGGGCCGTCAATCATTACCACGTCGCCCCCTCACCTCAATCCTCTCCCCCAAGCGGAGAGGAAGCCGGAGCGCCTATTTATTTTAAGCGACGCCATTACCCGAAAAAACTCCGGCTTTGCATTTTTCACCCCGTCGCGTAGTGTAAAATTTCGTTTCGACTAGAAATTCTCAACATGAGTAAAGAGTTCATCAAGATCGGCGGCGCGCGCGAGCACAACCTCAAAAACCTCACGCTGCAGATACCGCGTGACAAGTTGGTGGTCGTCACCGGCTTGAGCGGCAGCGGAAAATCGTCGCTGGCGTTCGACACCATTTACGCCGAGGGCCAGCGAAAATACGTGGAATCACTTTCCGCCTACGCGCGACAATTTCTCGATCAGTTGCAAAAGCCGGATGTGGATTTCATCGAAGGTTTGTCGCCGGCGATCGCGATTGAGCAACGCAGTTCCGGCAGCAGTCCGCGCTCAATCATCGCGACGACCACGGAGATTTACGATTACCTGCGGTTGCTCTACGCGCACATCGGTCAGGCGCATTGCCCGGAAACCGGCGTGCCGATCTCCACGCAAAGCACGAGCGACATCGTGGATAAAATTCTCACGCTGCCGCCGAAAGCGAAAGTCATGCTGCTCGCGCCCGTTGTGCGTCGGCAGAAAGGCGAGTTCCGCGATGTGTTCGAACGGCTCGCGCGCGAAGGTTTTGTGCGTGTGCGCGTGGACGGCGCGATGCTGGAACTGGGCGAAGAGGTGGCGCGCATCAAACTTGATAAAAAGAAATTCCACAACATTGAGGCCATCGTGGATCGCTTGGTGATTGATGATAAAATCCGCGTGCGCCTGAGCGACTCGGTGCAGACGGCACTGCGATTGGGTGAAGGCGTGATGTTCACACTCCACTCCCTCTCCCCAAGCGGGGTAGAGGGCCGGGGTGAGGGGGCGACCGGGACGGCGAAGGTTGCCAAAGCCGACGACTGGATCGAAACCCTCCACTCGAACAAGATGTGTTCGCCCGCGACCGGCAAGAGTTATGATCCGCCGACGCCGAAACATTTTTCGTTCAACGCGCCCGCCGGTGCGTGCGGGACGTGTCACGGACTAGGCATGAAGATGGTTTTCGATGAACAGCTCGTGGTGCCGGATTTTGACGAGCCGCTCGAAAGCGCCATTCAGCCGTGGCGGCGCGCGGGGAAGCGGATGAACATTTATTACAAGGCGATGCTGCGAAGTGTCGCCGGACATTTCAACGTCGCGCTAGAAACGCCGTGGAAGGAGTTGCCAGACGATTTCAAAAACGTTCTGCTGCACGGTTCCGGCGAGGATAATGTGGAATTCAAATTCTGGCGAGGCGGCAAAGTCAGTAGCATTGATCGCCCGTTTGAAGGCGTGCTGGTGAATCTGGAGCGACTCGCGATGGATAGCGAAAGCGAATTCATGCGCAATCGTCTCAAGCAATACATGGCGCCGGAGTTTTGCGACGTCTGTGGCGGTAAGCGGCTGAAGCCGGAGATTTTGGCGGTGACATTGGGCGGCGAAGAATTCACGTCGCAGTTCAAAAACAAAAAATCGAAGATAAAAATCCCCGGCCTCTCCATCATGGATGTCTGCGGTTTGTCGGTCGAAAAAGCGGATGACTTTTTTACCGCGCTCAAGCTCACGGAATTCGAGAAGAAAATTGCGGCGGAAGTCATCAAGGAAATCCGCGCGCGGCTGGGCTTTCTAAAAAACGTCGGCCTCGGCTATCTCACGTTGGATCGGGAGAGCGGCACGTTGAGCGGCGGCGAGGCGCAGCGCATCCGGCTCGCCACGCAGATCGGCGCGGCGCTCGTCGGCGTGCTTTACGTTTTGGACGAACCCAGTATCGGCCTGCATCAACGAGATAATGATCGCTTGCTCGCAACGCTGAAAGGCTTGCGCGATTTAGGGAACACCGTGCTCGTCGTCGAACACGATGCGGATACGATTCGCGCAGCGGATTACATTTTGGATCTCGGTCCCGGCGCGGGCGTTCATGGCGGCGAACTCGTCGCGGCGGGCACGTTGCCGGAAATTCTCGCGGCGAAGAAATCGCTCACGGGTCAATATCTGACCGGCGAATTGAGCATCGCGGTTCCTAAAACCCGCAATCAGCCAACCGAGGAAAAGGGCTGGCTCGAAGTATTTGGTTGTAAGGAAAACAATTTGCAGAACATTGATGTGCGGATTCCGCTGGGCACATTTACGTGCTTCACTGGCGTCAGCGGTTCCGGTAAATCCACTTTTGTAGATGACATTTTGCGTCGCGCATTGTTTCGTAAATTTTACGGCTCGAAAGAAAAACCCGGTGAACACAAGTCGCTCAAGGGTTTTGAAGCGCTGGATAAAGTCATCGTGATTGATCAGTCGCCGATTGGCCGCACGCCGCGCAGCAACCCGGCAACCTACACGGGAATGTTTAATCAGATCCGCGATCTGTTTGCCAAAATTCCTGCCGCCAAGATTCGTGGCTACGAACCGGGGCGATTCAGTTTCAACGTGAAGGGTGGTCGCTGTGAAAAATGCGAAGGCGACGGCGTGCTGAAAATTGAAATGAATTTTCTCCCGGCCGTGTATGTGACGTGTGAGGCGTGCAACGGCAAGCGCTACAATCGTGAGACGCTGGAGATTTCTTACAAAGGAAAAAACATAGCCGACGTTTTGGACATGACGGTGGATGAAGGCGTGGATTTTTTCCGCGCGGTGCCGAAGATCGCCACGCCGCTGGAGACGCTCGCGCAGGTCGGACTCGGTTACATCCGGCTCGGCCAGCAGGCGACGACGTTGAGCGGCGGCGAAGCGCAGCGTGTCAAACTGGCCACCGAACTGGCCCGCCGCGCAACTGGCCAGACGCTTTACATTTTGGACGAGCCGACCACTGGCCTGCATTTTCACGATGTCGCGAAGCTGCTCGAAGTGCTGTTCAAATTACGCGACGCGGGAAATACCCTTGTCATCATTGAGCATAATCTGGACGTGATCAAAACGGCGGACTGGATCATTGATCTCGGCCCGGAAGGTGGTTCGCGTGGTGGAAAAATTATTGCGGAAGGTCCGCCGGAAAAAATCGTCCATGTGGCCGAAAGCCACACGGGACATTATTTGAAGAGTGTGCTGGCATAACGCAGGTGCTTGCAGCGCGTCCGCACTCCGAGATTTCACGCTTTGTTCGGTTCGCACCGTCGTTTAAATTCTGACCATGGTTATTCTCCGGCAATGGTTGTTGATGGGGTGGCTGCTCGTTCTGGGCAGCGGCTCGCTTTTGGGCGCCAGCACGCGGGAGGAGCGCGCGTTGAACGCGGCGCAATTGACTTTCAATGATAAAATTTTTGACCGCGCCGAGACGGAGCTGGCGCAGTTCATCAAGAATTATCCCAGGTCATCCAGCTTGCCAACGGCGGCGTTGCTGATGGCGCAGGCGCAATTCAAACAAGAGAATTATGCAGCGGCGCTGCAAACGCTTGCGACGTATCGCGACAATGCCGGCGCGCTGGGTGATAAATTTCTGTATTGGACAGGTGAGGCGCAGTTCAAGACGAACGGCTTTGCGCAGGCGGCCGAATCGTTGTCGGCGGTGGTTAAAAATTTTCCCGAATCATCGCTGCGCTTGACGGCGTCGGTCGAAGCGGCGGCGGCCTGGGAAAAAACGAGTGACTGGGCAAAAATCTCTGCGCTGCTCGGTGATGGGGGCGGAGTTTTTATACGCACAGCGCAGACCAATGCCAGCAGCGAAAAAATCATCAGTGGCCAACTGCTCCGCGCGCGCGCGTTGACAGCGCAGAAGGATTTTGCGGCCTCCACCGAGGTGCTTGAGAGTTTGAATTCGCAAAAGTTACCGCCCGACCAGTTGTGGAAAAAGGATTCGCTGCTGTTCGCCAATAAGATGGCGACGAGTGAAACCGCCGCCGCGATGGCCTTGACCACGAATCTTTTGGAGCTGGCCCGGAGTGAAACGAATGCCGATTGGCAGGCGGATGCCTCGGCTAAACTCGGGGCGGTGCAGGAGGCGATGGGGCAGAATGCCGAGGCTAGTGCCACCTTGAAGGAAAACCTCTCCACGAATGCGCCAGTGGAAAAGCAGCGGGAAGCGATTTTAAAAATTGCCGCGCTGGCTGCGGCGCAAAAGGATTTCACTGTCGCGGAAACCAACTTGGAAAAATTTCTCAATACGGCGGCGGACGTTCCGGTGGCGAATCTGGTTCGGCTGACATTGGGTGAGCTGCATCTGAAAGATTTTTCGGCGACGAACCATCTCGCTTCGGCGCAGGAACAGTTTGATGAACTACTTAACGATGCCCCCAACGGCCCGCTCGCAGGTAAAGCCTATCTGGGCCGTGGCTGGGTGTTCTGGCTGGCGGAAAAATATGAGCCGGCCCTCGCGGATTTCAAGAACGCTGCGGCGCGGTTGCCGTTAACGAATGAACTGGCGGTGGCGATTTTCAAAGCCGCTGACACCGAAATGATGTTAAAAAAATTCCCGGCGGCGCGGGATGATTATAAGCAGTTGTTGCAGAAGTTTTCGAACTCCGCTGCGGTCATCAATTCGCTGGGTGACCGGGCGCTCTATCAAATTGTGCGCGCGAATCTGGAGTTGAAAGACCGCGCCGGAGCCGAAGCCGCCTTGCAGGATCTGCTGGCGCGCTTTCCCAAAACCGGCATCGCGGAAAACAGCCTGCTGCTCACCGCCGAAAGTTTTTCCGATTTCAGTTCGCCTTCCGTCGCGCGTGATTTGTTGCGGAAGTTCGCTGATAATTTTTCCACCTCTCCGCTGCGGGCACAGGCGGCATTTGTGATGGCCCAGACGTTCGAGCGCGAGACGAACTGGCTGGCGGCGGTGACAAACTATGCCGCATGGCTCGAAAAATTCCCGACCAATAGCCTATTGCCGCAGGTGGCCTACGCACAGGCGTGGGCAAATTTTAAAGCGGGCCATGAAACCAATGCCTTCCTTTTGTTCTCCAATTTCGTGGCCCAATTTCCGGCCAGCACGAATGCGCCGCTCGCCCAATGGTGGGTGGCGGATAAGCTTTACCGTGATCGCAACTTTGGGGAAGCAGAAAAAAATTACGAGTTGATCTACCAGACCGAGGCTTGGAAAACGTCGCCCTTGTATTACCAGGCACAGTTGATGGCCGGGCGCGCGGCGATGGGGCGGCAGGGCTACAAAGACGCGGAAGCGCATCTAGTTCCGCTCATCAATACGTCGCCCTTGCCTTCGGAATTAGGCGCGCAGGCCCGGTTTGCTTACGGTGCGGTGCTGATGCAGAAGCCGTCCACCGATACCAATAATCCGCTGGCAAATCTCAGCACGGCCACCATTATTTTCGAGCAGATTTTCAAGGCTTATCCCACGAACGAAGTCGGTTTGCGCGCGCGCGGTGAGATGGCGAATTGTGCCAAGCTGCTGGGCGATTTTTCCGCCGCCACGAACGCCTATCTTCAAGTGGCCAACTCAACTTTTGCGGATGCGGCGCTGCGTGCCCAGGCGCGGGTGGGTCTGGGTTTGACCTATCAGAAGATCGCGGAAGGCTTACCGTCCGAACAGCGCAAACCCTTCTTGGACCTCGCCAAAAACGCTTATCTTGATGTGGTGGATAGTGCCACCAATCCCGGTCGCGAAGATTTACAGGATGAATTCTGGGTGAAAAAAGCCGGCCTCGCCGCGTTCCCCCTGTTGACCTCAGTTGATAGTGGACACACCAATTTTTTCAATCGTCTCGAAATGCTTTTACCGCCCTTGAAAGATACGTTGGAAAAAAAACGGGCGGCCTTGAGCGCCGTAAAAAATTAACGTCATTTGACACGCCCGCCAGACCCATCTAATTTTAACCTGCATGAATGCAACCATTGCCAGTCAGAACGTCGTTCGTCTCACCCCACGAGCGGTCGAGGAAGTGAAGTCGCTGCTCACGCTGGCGGAAAACGCCGGTAAACACATGCGCTTTTATGTAGAGCAGGGCGGCTGCTCCGGAATGCAATACGGCATGATTTTTGACGAGTCGCGCGACGGCGACCTCATTTCTGAAAATGATGGCGTGACCGTTTTGGTGGATACGATCAGCGCCGATTTTTTGCGCGGCACCGTAGTGGAATTTAGTGACGAACTTACCGCCGGCGGATTCAAGATCACCAATCCAAACGCGAAACAAAGTTGCGGCTGCGGAAAATCCTTCGAGGCCTGATTCATGCTTCAACCGACAATACACGCTGAAAAAAATCTCCCGATTCATCCCGGCGTCCGCATTGGCCATGTGCATCTTAAAGTTGCCGATCTCGAACGCGCGTTGAAATTTTACTGCGGCGTGCTGGGGTTTGAATTGCAGCAACGCTTCGGTTCGCAGGCCGCCTTCATTTCGGCGGGCGGCTATCATCATCACATCGGCTTGAATACTTGGGAAAGCAAAGGTGGTTCGCCGCCGCCAGCGGGAACAACAGGCCTTTTTCATGCGGCGATTTTGTATCCCACGCGCGCGGCGCTGGCGGATGCGTTGCGGCGTGTGTTGGCCGCCGGGATTGAAATTGACGGCGCGGCGGATCACGGCGTGAGCGAGGCGATTTATCTGCGCGACCCCGATGGCAACGGCTTGGAATTCTACTGGGATCTTCCGCCGGAAAATTGGCCGCGCACGCCGGGCGGCGAGTTGGCCATGTTCACCCGGGCGCTGGATTTGGATAACCTGCTAGCTCAGTAATTTTTCAAACCGCGCCGCTGCGGCATCCCAGTCAGCAGAATTCTGCGGAGTAAACGATTTCAACTCAAAAGAGTTCGCCACGATGGTGCGTGCCGCCGCGTGCGATTCGATGTGGCCCAGTGTGATGGCTTGCACCAGAATGTTGCCGAGGGCAGTGCATTCAGTCGGGCCGGCGAGGACCGGGATTTTCAACGCGTTCGCCGCACATTGATTCAACGTTGTGGCTTGGCTGCCGCCGCCAACGATGTGAAGTTTTTCGATTTTTTTGCCGGTGAGCCGTTCCAGCTTGCGCAATGTGACGCGGTAAAACAGCGCGAGACTTTCGTAAACGCAGCGCACATAGGCGGCATGATTGGCCGGCACTGGCTGGCCGGTTTCGATGCAGAATTCGTCAATTTTCTGGGGCATGTTTTCCGGGGCCAAAAAACGGGAATCATCTGGGTTGATCAACGACACGAACGCCGGAGCCTCGCCCGCCATTTTTTCCAGCGTGGCGTAATCGTATTTTTCCCCCTGCTTGGTCCACGCCCGGCGACATTCCTGAACGATCCATAAGCCGATGATATTTTTGAGCAGGCGCACTGTGTTGCCGTAGCCGATTTCATTGGTGAAACCCAGCGTGCGCGATTGCTCAGTGATGACGGGAACCGCGGCCTCAACGCCCATGAGCGACCACGTGCCCGAACTTAAATACGCCCAGTTCTCGCCACTCGCCGGCACCGCGGCCACCGCCGCGCCGGTGTCATGCGAGCAGGAGGCGATCACTTCCATCGGCAGCAGGCCGGTTTCCTGCGCGAGATTTTTCTTCATGGGGCCCAGTTTCGTGCCGCTGGGGCACAGCGGCGCAAACATCTCTTCCCGCAGACCCAGAGCGGTGAGAAGTTTTTTTGACCACGTTTTGGTCTGCGGATTATAAAGCTGCGTGGTGCTGGCGTTGGAAACTTCGTTGCGCGCCACTCCGCTGCAAAAATAATTGAACGCGTCGCCGATGAGCAGCAGTTTTTTAGCCTCGGCGAGACGTTCCGGGGCTTCGGCGGCGAGTTGGTAAATTGAGTTGAACGCCATAAACTGAATGCCGGTCTCGGAATAAACCGCCGACCATTCGATTTTGGCCCTGACATTTTCCACGCCGCTCGCCGTGCGTGAATCGCGATAGCACCAGACTGGCAACATGGGCTGGTTGTCTTCGCGGTAGAGCACATAGTCCACGCCCCATGAATCGCTGCTGATGCTGGCAATCGGCAGATTTTTCGCAGCCGCTTTTTTTAGGCCGACTTTTAATTCATTGAATAGGCCGTCGAGGTTCCAGTGCAGCGCGCCGCTGGTTTTCACCGGGCCGTTGGGAAACCGGTGGAGTTCCTCCAGGGAAAGTTTTCCGGCGTCGAGCGTGCCGAGCATGAGGCGTCCGCTGTCGGCTCCGAGATCGCAGGCGAGATAATGTGTGGGCATAATGAAATTCGCCGGAATGTTACGCGGTGGCAAAGCAGAGTCAAAAAGTTCTTCGCCCATGATTAAACCTCAAGTTACCGATGAATTATCCGATGACCGGATTACCCCAAAACCATTGCCAACGGGAAACATCAGCGTATTTTGGACACAGCCAATTTAACAAAACTATGAGCAACCAACTGGACCAACTCAAACAGTTCACCACCGTCGTCGCGGACACGGGCGATTTCGCCTCGCTGAAACAATTCTCGCCGCGCGATGCCACTACGAATCCGTCCCTGATCTTCAAGGCGGCGCAGATGCCGGAATATCAATTCATCGTGGACAAAGCCATCGCCGACAACAAGGCCAAGGCGAGCGGCCATGAGTTATTGAACCGCGTGCTGGATGATCTGCTGATTTTGTTCGGTGTGGAAATTTTGAAAATCGTTCCCGGCCGCGTTTCCACCGAGACGGATGCGAATCTTTCTTTCGACGCCGAAGCGCTCGCGGCGAAGGGTCGGCAATTCATCAAACGCTACGAGTCGCACGGCATTCCGCGCGAACGTATTCTCATCAAAATTGCCTCGACTTGGGAAGGTATTCGCGCCGCTGAGGTGTTGCAGCGCGAAGGCATCAACTGCAATCTGACGCTGCTGTTCTCGCTCGCGCAAGCCGTCGCGTGCGCCGAGGCGAAAGCGAAACTGATTTCGCCGTTCGTCGGTCGTATCATGGATTGGTATAAGGCGAAGGAGAAAAAAGAGTTCGCGCCCGCCGAAGATCCCGGCGTGATTTCGGTGAAAGAAATTTATGCCTACTACAAAAAATTCGGCCACGCGACCGAAGTGATGGGCGCGAGCTTCCGCAACGTCGGCGAAATTCAAGAGCTTGCCGGCTGTGATCTGCTCACCATCAGCCCGAATCTATTGGCGGATTTGCAGAAATCTGAGGCGCCGCTCGTGCGCAAATTGAGTCCCGAAATTGCGCGCGAATCCAAAATCGAGAAGCTGCCGCTCGACGAGAAAAAATTCCGCTGGCTCTTCAACGAAAACGCCATGGCCACGGAGAAGACGGCGGAAGGCATCCGCCAATTCAATGCGGACGCGCAGAAGCTGGCGCAGTTTGTGGCGACGAAGTTGTAAATAATTTCGAGCGGCTAGAAAGCAAAGAGCGCAGAGAAGAAATTCTCTGCGCTCTTTTTAATTGATTCAGGGTGCGGGGACTTGTTGCAGCCAGACGCGGATGTGCATGAAGAGATTCGTGCGGCTGGGGAACGGCGTGAGCGCGCGAACCTTGACGGTTTCGGTGAGGCCGTTCGCATCGTTCGTGTGTAGAAATTCTTCGACGTAATTGGTTCCCGTATTCCAGTGCAGCAAATCGGTAGAGACGAAGACGCCGTATTCCACATCGCGCGGCGGCAGCCGGCGGGCGTAGGTGAGCGTAAGGTGTGGTTTGCTGTCATTCGTGCTGGTCTCAAATCCCCAGAGATAGGGCGGATTGGAATCAGCCGATTTTGGATTGCGATTGAAGGCGTATTCGGAAAAATTTTTCACGGTGTCGTGATCAAAATCCGCCGCCGCGCCACTGATATTCGGGAACGTCAGTTCTTCCAACGTGAAATTCTGAATGCTCCATAAGCCGTAAGGTGAATCGTGAATCGTCACCGTGGCCGGACCGCCGCTGACGGAGTAGGCGATGTTTGTTTGCAAGGTGATCACGACGGATTCATCGCCTTCGATACGGTCATCGAGGATGGGCACCAATGGTAACGTCACGGTGTTGGAACCTTCCGCGAAGACGATAATATTTGTCAGTTCAACGTAGTCTAAGCGGTTGCTAGCCGTGCCGGTTATGGCGAGATATACGGACATTTGATTTGTATCGCCAGTGCGCGTGAAGGTGAATTCACCCGGCACCGGGCCGAGTTCATTCGCGTCGCCGATGCTGGCCGAAACGCTGACGAGCGTTGGCTCCAGCACCGTGATCGTCACGTCATCGAAACTGAACAGTTCACCGTCATACGCGATCAGGCGAAAAATATAATCGCCAGGCGTGTCGAAAATAAACGTTTGCGTGAGACTCGCGGGATTCGTGAGGGTGATGTTATTGGTGCCGAGATAAGTCCACCAATTCGTGAGGCTTGCGGGCGGATTCGGCAAGCCATCATCGCTGACGGCACCGGTGAGCGTCACGGGAATTCCCAGTTGCACGCTGACATCTGCGCCCGCATCCACCACCGGCGCGTGATTGGTGATTGGGCTGTCCGCGAGCGCAAGAATCTCTTCCGCGCTCAATGCCACGTCAAACACGCGCACGTCATCCAACGCTCCGCTCCAAGAGGCGGAACTATCCCAAGCGCCTTTGCCGATGATGAACTGCGGGCAATTTGTCAGCACACCGGATGCCGTGGCGAAACCGGCGTTCGGTTGATCCAATAATCCATTGACGTAAAGTTTCGGGGCGCCGCCATTGGTCCACGTCAACGCGACATGCTGCCACGCGCCGGGTTTGACGGCGTTGCCGACGCTGATGCGATGCACCGTGCCGCGGGTCGCGGGGATCGTGGCTTCGATGACGTTGGTGTAGTTACCACACGAGGCAAAGGTGCGGGTGGTGAAACTGAACGTGTCATTGGTGCTGCTATCATTGGCGGTCACAAATCCCTGGCTGGCATTGGTCAGCGGCGGTTTGACCCATAACGCGACGGTGAACGCATGCAATCCGTTCAACGTGTTGGAGCCGGCGGACTGCCGGACGCAATCATTGGTTCCGGAAAAATTCACTGCCCCCGCGATGACGCCATTCGTTGTCCACTTGGGCGGGCCTGAGAAAATACCATGGCGAGCATTGCCAGAACTGTCAGTTACGTTTGTGCCACTCCCTTCGTCCAGTGCCCAATGCAAAATGTTGGTCGCGCTCAAAACGGCATCGCTCACAAAAATGAGAAGATCCGCGTGGCCTTGCAATTGACCGTCGTCCGCCGTGAGTCGCAAATGATAAATGCCGGTATTGGTGAACAGCACAGTTGTATTGTTCGTGGTTGGGTCGCCAAAAACGGCGCCGGCCGTGCCGTCGAGATTCGTCCACGTCAGCACGTCGTTCGTGCTGTCGTCAATGATCGTGGCGTTCAGCAGCAGGCCCGCGTTCGTGCCGTTGATAAAAGTGCCGTAACTTTTCGGGCTGGTGATGATGACAACCGGTGTGGCGTTCGTGCCCGCGTCCGCGATGGTCAGGACGGCACTGCTCGGCGAGAGGATTGTGTAAGCCGGGCTGGGCAGAATTGAGGCGGTGACTGATTCATCACCTTCGACCACTACTTCGTTCGTCGGCGTGATGAAGAGATCCATCGAAGTGACGCCGCAGGTGAAATAAATATTCGTCGCGAACGGTGGATAATCCACGCCGAACGTCGCCGCCCCGCCAAACGCGAGCAGCGCGGTGAAATCATATTTTGGATCGCCCGTGCGCGTGACGCGGAAGACGCCGTTGGAGCCGCTGCCTTCGAGCACATTGGTCACGACGGCGGAAATCGTCAGCATCGGCATGTCATCATCAATAATCACCGTGCCGCTCGTCGGCGTGCCGAAAGAGTAAGTGGCGTTGGCGAGCAGGGTGATAGTCGCGGTCAACGGGCCTTTCACAAAGCCGGTGTGCAGCGGCAAAATGGGCAGCGTCGCCGTGAGTTGGCCGGCGGGAATAATGATTTGATTCGTGATGCGAACGTAGTCGAGGCCATTGCTCGCGGTGCCGCTGACGGTGTAAAAAATTGTCGCGGGCGTGTTCGTAGTGCCGAAGCGGGAGAAGGTGAATTGTCCGGGATCTACTCCATATTTCGAGGCGCTAAAATCGCTCGCATCCACCCAAACGTTTTGGTCGTTGTCCTGAATCGTCACCTTGGCAAAGGCGGGATACGCGGTGCGATAATTGGTGCCTTCGGTAAGCGAGATAATGACCGTCTCATCGCCTTCGACGAGCGTGTCGTTGACCGGCACGACGGAGACAATCGCGCTGGTTTGGCCGATGGGAATCGTCACGCCGTTAGTGATCGCAGCGTAATCTCCGCCGTTGTTCGCCGTGCCGCTCACGGTGAAAATAATGTTCAGCGCATTAGTGGTCGCCCCACTGCGCGTGAAGAGAAATTCGCCGTTGCCGCCGCCTTCGTAGGCGAACGGTTGATTCGTGGAAGTCATAGTGACCACCGGCAAATTATTCGTGTCGTTGTCAGCAATCGTGACCCTGGCAGAGTTTGGCGAAATGATATTCGCGTTGGTAGCACTGGTCAAAGTCAACACAACGTCTTGTGAAAATTCCATCGTGTTGTCATCGCTCGGCACCACGGGCAAATCCACAAACGCCGCGCCCGCCGGGATGGTGACGGAATTTCCGAGCGGAGCATAATCGGTCGGCGCACTCGCGCTGCCGGTGATTTGGAAATTTACCAACTGACTGGCAATCGTTGGTCCAACGCGTGTGATACGAAAATTTCCCGCGACCAGCCCGGCCTCGTTTGCGTTCGCCGCTGTGGCCGCCACGTTCACGGAGCACGCGTCATCGTCCAGGATCGTGTAGGTGTGAATTTTGATGCCATCCAGCGTGGCGTTGGTGGGATTGAACAGCGCGACACGAATCGTCTGCGGTGCCTGCACGATGGCATCGTTTACAATTTGCAGTGGCACGAACGCAACCCGGGTGTTGGTCGGGATCGTCAGCATTCCCTGCGGCAGCGCGTAGCGGCTGGCGGGCGCGGTGCCTCCGATGACGCGGTAGCCCACTTGCACGGGCACGCTCGAGGTTTGGCTCAACGTCACCGCGATGCCGGGCGAGGAACTTTCTGAAATGGCTGAGGTCGCAAAACAAAAACCGACGCCGGGGATCTGGCTCGTGCCGTCGTCGGTGATTTCGACCGTGGCCGAAGCGGAGGACGCGACGTTGTAATTACTGTTCGTCGGCAGTGTGAGGATCACGGTTTCCGTTGGCTCCAAAATCAGATCGTGAAATGGAATCAAATCCAGTGTCACGGAAGAAGATCCATCAGGAATCACCGCGGGATTATCGAGCGGCACATAGTCCGAACCGCTGGTGGCCGTGCCGCTGATGCCAAGAGGCACCGTGAGATCGCCGACGGAACCCGTGCGCGAAATAGTGAACGTTGCCGTCGTCGTGCCTTGTTCGGAAAGCGGCGACCCCGCCGCTGTCACACTGACCGTCGGTTTTTCATTGTCACGAATGAAGACCGTGGCGTTGCCCGGCGTGCCGACATCGTAGTTCACCAGGTTCAGCAGGGAGAGCGTCACCGACTCGTCGCCTTCGAGTAACGCGTCATCGATTGGCGATACGACGACATCTGCCGAAGCCGCGCCCGCTGGAATCGTCAGCGTGCCGTTGAGACTTGCGTAGTCCACACCGTTGCTGGCGGTGCCGCTCACGGAATAGTTTACCACGAGCGCCTCGGTCAAATCGCCGTCGCGCTTGACGGTGAATTTTCCGGCGGTCGAAGGTTCGGCTGCATCCGCCGTCGCGTAAACTGTCAGCGTCATAACATCATCATCGAGGATCGTGATGGTTGCGGCTGAAGGCGCGCCGACTGTGTAAGCTGCATTTGCGCTGATCGTGGTGATCACCGTCTCGTCCGGTTCTACATTTTTATCATCAATGACTATGAGCGGAATCGTCGTGCTACTTTGCCCGGCGGGAATCAATACCACGCCCGGCAACGCGGTGTAATCCACACCCGCCGTCGCCGTGCCGCTGGTGGAATAATTCACCAGCATGTCACCTGCCGTGCTGCCGCTGCGCGTGAAAATTAACTGCCCCGCGTCCATGCCGCCCTCGGTAATGTCAGAGGTCGAGGTCGTGACGGTCACGATTGGTTTCACCGGCGCGTCATCATCCAGAATTGTCACGACCGCTTCAGCCAGCGGCGCGAGCGCGTAAGTGGGATTATCCATATTGCCGCTGTCATCAAGCAGCGTCAGCGTCACTGTTTCCGGGCCTTCCACCACTGAGTCGTTGATGACGTGCAACGTAAAGGTAACGCTATTCGTTCCGGCCGGAATCGTGACGGCATTGGTGGCACTTAAATCAGGCGACAAGGTGTAATCGCTGCCGGGCGTCGCGCTGCCGGACTGGAGAATGTTCACAGACAAATCATTGCTCACGCTGCCGGTGCGCGTCACGGTGAACGTGTGTATCCCGCCGTCGCTTTCGGCAACGCTGTTGGTATCCGCAAAAATATTTACGTGCGGCAACGGAAAACCAACGAGGTCTAAACCGCTCATGATGTTCGTCGGCAGTAACGGCGTGGACCAGTTTGCATTTGAAAAGGTGTAGCCGAATTGAAACGCCTGTAAATTCAGATTCGTCGTCGTGTCCACGTTCACCAGAACGTAACGTCCGTCGCTATCCGTCCAGCCGCCGACAAATTGTGTCGCAGGAATCTGTCCGTTGCCGACCAGCACGCCTTCGAGCGGATTGCCATCCACATCCGTGACGCGTCCCGTGATGCGGACGCTGGGCGCTGATCCGGAGTTCACCACCACATTCGCGCTGGCCACGCCGCCCTTCATGTCGCTGACCACACAACGCACGACGTGATCTTTGGCCGTGGCAAAACTTTTCACCGCCCACGGTAAATTATTTGTGGAAAACGTCAGGTCATCAAACGTCCATGAATACGCCAGCGCATCGCCCTCGGGATCGGCTGCGGTCGCGTGAAAATGCACCAGCGTTCCGGGCGCGGCATTTGTTTGATCCACCTCCACCGCGAGCACCGGCGGCTGATTGTTCGGGAACGCGCCAAGATTCACCTGGTAATCAATCCACGGTTCCGTGCCCGCCGCCCCGCGTTGCAACGGCGTGATGTGGACGCCACCAACATTGTCATTGAACGTGCGGCCGATGGTCACCGCCGCGTCGCTGCGACTACTGCTGTCATCCGCGTCCGGCGAACCGGGCGTGGTATCAACTAATTGTGAGCCACCGTTGCTCGCGTCCCACGGCGTCCAGTTGAGCAGTAATCCGTTTTGCAGCCATTGATTCGAAGTATATTTCGTGCGGAATTCCAACCAATAATCACGCAAGGAATCTTTCTTCAAAGCCGCCGCATACATCCGCCCCGCGACGCGCGACGACGCCGGCACGTCGAACGGAAAAATACGATACACCCCGTTGCTCGTGATGGTTTGCACGGCGTCGGCCTTGAGCCAGTCGAGGATATTTTTGTGCGCGGCATTAAACAAAGCGTTGCCCGCCGCGGCCGGTCCCATCGTGTCGTAAATGTTGCCGTATTCAAGATTCGTGCCCGGCCCGATCATGCTGAAGTTGGTCAACGTGTTCCAAAAATTTGCATGCAATAAACCGTAGTTATGCCCCAGTTCATGGGACGTCACGCCCACGCCCATACTTTGTAGCCACAAGCCCTTGCCGCCAACGGCGGCGAGTCCACCCCAACTATAGCCCGGCACGCTCGTGAGCGCGATGATGTCGCGGTCGTAATTCGCCGTGACGAATCCTGCCGTTTTGGCATACGCGCGCGCATCTTTGAGTAGCAATCCTGGATCCGGCGAGTAATACGCTTTGGTTTGCGGCATCGTGATGACGGGCGTTACCGTCGCCGTGAGCGAAGTCAGATCATACGAATTTTCCGTATAATATGAATTCACCCCGTTCATCGCGGCGTAGGCCGCTGGTTCGGAAATCGGCTCCGTCAAGTCATCCGGAAAATTCACGCGGATGTAGAGCACGGATTTTCGCCCATGCGTCCAAGTATCCTGTGCCGCCGACGGAAAAACCGGATTGCTGCCGGCCGAAGTTCCCCCGCTTTCTGCCAGCGCCAATTGTTTGTTCGCCAAATCCAAGTGATCCACCCCGCAAAAATGAATTACCCCGCCGCCGCCGTGGGCGTAAACATTCTGCCCGCGCGATTTGGCCAACTTGCCGGACACGGAACAAATCGCGTCGGACAATACGGCGTTTTTATCCAACGCCGTTGCCTCCGCCGCCGTCAAGACGCGCAGCGGTTCGGTGGAAACAGCGAGTTGGTTGTCAAGCGCCACGCCATGCAGCGGAATATTTGACTGCGAAATCTGCCGGTTCCGTCGGCCAAAAACAAACGCATCAAATCTCCGTTCCCCGATTTGCACCTTGCGCGAAATCACCGTGGTGCCAGCGGAAAAATCTGTGGCCGCCAGCACTTCCAAATCACCGCGGCCGTCAACTTGTTCCTCTAAAAAACGACTGATTTCACGCGGCAACATTTGGCGCAACTCAAACGGCACCGCCCTTTCGAGCGCGCGCTTCGGGTCGGTCTGAATCAATTCCAGCATAGCCTCCCGCCGTTTCCAAGCGAGCCGTTCGCCGTCCATCAGCGCTACCGTTCCGTTCGTGAATTCAGTTGTCCACGCGGAAAATTTTTCAAACGCGTCCGGCGTTCTCACCGTATGCGGGGCTGTCAGTGGTGTGGTCGCTATTGGTAGCGAAGATTGCTTTGTGGCGGTGGCAGCGCGCGCGACTGTTTTTGCCGGCACTTCGATTGCGGGAGTTATTTTAGGCACCGCCGGCTGACGGTGTTGGAAAAAAAGAACACCAAATACGCAGCTGATAATGAGTGCAATCAAATATGTTTTTTGTTTCACGCAATCCTCCCAGTAAGTTGTTAAGGGCTAGTTCCAAGAGCCTAGCCTTGGTCACGCATAATTACAACCATTAGCCGTGGGCGTCTCAGCGCCCAGCCCGTCCGCCGGTTGCCTCGAAAATTCCTTTTGGGTGCCCGTCAATTAATCTAGCCTGCGTGTGTGCCAAACGAAACGCCGCGCATCCTCATCGTGGACGACGACCCCGGCCAGCGCAGCCTGCTGGATTCGTTCCTGCGCGGCCAAGGCTTTGAAACCGTCGTAGCCGATTCCGGCGAACGCGCGCTGGAAATTTTGCCGACGCGCACCTTCTCCATGATGATTTCAGACGTGCGGATGCCGGGTCTTTCCGGTCTCGAAACGCTCCGCCGCGTGCGTCAGGATTTTCCCTCATTGCCCGTGCTGCTCGTTACGGCCTACGCCGACATTCGCGATGCCGTCGAAGCCATGCGTGACGGCGCGCTGAACTATCTTGCCAAGCCGATTGATCTCGACGAATTGCTCGCTACCGTCCGCGTCGCCACCGGTATTGCGCAATCCGCGCCGATGAACCTGGGCGCGCAAAAAAATCTCCCGCCGCACGTCATCGCCAAAAGCCCGCTCACCATCGCGCTGTTTGAGCAGCTCGCGCTCATTGCCCCGTCGGAAACGCGCGTGCTTATTTCCGGCGAAAGCGGCACCGGCAAGGAAGTCGTGGCCGATGTCATCCATCTCTGGAGCGCGCGGGCGACCGGCAAGATCATCAAAGTAAACTGCGCCGCGATTCCCGAAACGCTGCTCGAAAGCGAATTGTTCGGCCACGAAAAAGGTGCCTTCACCGGCGCGAGTGCCATGCGCATCGGACGCTTCGAAGAAGCCGATGGCGGCACGATTTTTCTGGATGAAATCGCCGAGATGACCCCGCCATTACAGGCGAAAATCTTGCGCGTCACGCAAGACGGAAAATTCCAGCGCATCGGTTCCAACCGCGAGATCCGCAGCAACGCCCGCATCATCGCCGCCAGCAATCGGGATCTTGAAGCCGAAGTGAAAGCCGGACGTTTCCGCGAAGATTTATTCTACCGCCTCAACGTTGTAGAATTAAATTTGCCGCCATTGCGCGAACGTCGCGAAGACATTTTGCCGCTCGCAAATCTGTTCGTTGCCGAACTCGCTCGCAATCGCGCCCGCCTCGCCGAAGCCACCGCCGACTGCCTGAAAAATTACGCATGGCCCGGCAATGTGCGCGAGCTTCGCAACGCCATCGAACGCGCCGCGCTGCTCTCGCAGAGCGAATTGATTCTGCCGGAGCATCTCCCCACGAAGCTGCGCGACGCCGTGAAAAACGCCGCGCCAGTTTTAAGTCTAGATTCGCAGACGATGGATGAAATCGAGCGCGTGGCGATTCTCGCCGGCTTGAAGCAGCACAAACAAAACCGCACGGAAACCGCGAAAGCCCTTGGCATCAGCCGCCGCGCGCTGCTCTACAAATTGCAACGGCTTCGGCAGCAGGGATTTCAGTTTGAGTGAAAGTAAGCCGAAACCTGCCTTGGATTCCAAAGCCAAAAGAAATTGAAGCGATGCTCACCTCTGACCGTGAATCGCGTTACAAATATTTCCTGAATCATGCATGTGATTCAGGGAAAATTTGGAGCCTCTATGAAGATGGTTGGGCTGCACTGGGCGATGAAAACGGAAACGAAATGATTCCATTCTGGCCGCACGCGCTCTATGCCGAAAAATTTAAAGACAATTCGTGGAATAATTATCAGCCAAAAGAAATAAATCTCGCAGAGTTTCTTGAAAACTGGATTCCAAATATGAAAATAAGAAATGTTCTCCCCGCTATTTTTCCAACGCCTTCAGGAAATTCCATCATCGTAAGCCTCGATGGTTTGGAGGCAAATATTAGAAGCGAATTAGACAAATACTAAATTGGCTATTCACGAAGAACGCCAAGGCAACCTCCGTCGCTGGTAATGCGTCTTGGACTGCGGTGGCTGGCGGCGAAGGGGGCTGACACCGCTTTCGCACGGACGAAACGTTCTCGATTTCCCCACCCGCTCCATGTGTCCGAAGCGCCGTCGGCGCGACATATCTGCAGAAACAGACGAATAAAATTTTCCAAGCTCCGTAAGAGCGAAATAAAATATGCCGCTCCTGACGGGGCTTTGAAATAGTTCGCTGAATTTCTACAAAGATTCCGCGCCGACGGCGCTGAAATCCCCACTCGGTTTTGGCGACAAAAAATTTGAATTTTTATTTCTCCGCCGCCACCGCCGTCAATGTCACCGGGCCGAGCAGGCCGCAGTCGGTGAGCGGCCAGTTGGACGCATCGAAGGGTTTGTAATTGATGTCCACGATGTTGATGTCGCGGAAGGTTTTCCATTTCACACCGCGCCGGTCGAGGTCGCGGATACGGTTGGCGTCCACGCTGGTGACCTCCACTTCGAGCGTGTTGCCGGTGGGCTTGAGATTGTCCATCACCACGCGGAACGGCGGCGTGATGAGCGTGCCGTAATCCTTGCCGTTCACGCGCACCAGCGCGCTCTGGCGCACGTCGCCGAGGTCGAGGAAGAATTTTGAGTTTTGAGTTTTCAGTTTTGAGTTGTCCGCGTCAAACGTCGTTTCATATTTCGCCGTGCCGCCGAAGGCTTGGCAGTTCGTGTCGGGGAACGTCGTCCACGAGGCGAGCTTGGCGGTCGAGAAATCAGCGGGTAACGTCGGGCCACCAGAAATGAATTTTACTTTCCAATCGCCGGTGATTTCCACCGCCTGGCCGTCGGTCTGCCAATAATCCCAAGCCGGGCCTTCGACTTTCTTGTCGGCGAACGCGCGGAGAATCACGGACTCGCCCGCGTTGAGTTGCAGATGAATTCCCCCGAAGCCGGCGGAGCTTTGCCCGGACGTTGTCACGCCGGCGGCGCCGGTCATCGGGTCAAGGATGACCACGGACTTGGCTGGGCGGGCGAGCATGACCGAGCCGTCAAAATGTTTGCCGCTGCGGTTGGCGATGAAATAATTCCAGCCGTCGTCAAATGAGCGCCGGATGAAGGAAAGGCCGTTTATTGCCATTGGTTCAAGCGGAGCGGTCGCAAAATGAAGGGCAACAGTTTTTTCTCCGAAAATTATTTGCCCAAGTCCCCGGGGCACACTTCCAACATTGTGCATAAATTTGGGCGGCTGAATTTCTGCCAGAAGTTTTTTCAACTCTGTGTGCTGATTTGAATAATTATTCAAGCCGGAAACATCGTCGGGTTCATTTTCAAAAATTACCGTCGCGCCATTTTCCGCGAGTGCGAGCAGTTGTTTGAAGGTTTCAAAAGGAATGTATTTGCACTCCGGCACGAGGATGGTTTTATATTTTCCGCCGGGTGTTTGAACTTCTTTGTTCACCACTTTCACCGTTTTCAACTGCACGTCGGAAACGTAGTCGAACGCATAACCTTTGTCCCACAGTTCTTTCGCAACCTTGCCGATGGGCTGGCCCTCGAACCAGTCGCGGGCGTGGACGGTGAGTTGCGGCAGCAGTTTGTCGCCGGGCTGCATCCAAAAATCCGAAATGTTCCAGTAGAGCAAAATGTCGTTGTCCGGCTGGCCGGATTGCAAAATGGATTGCACGCGCGCGGCGTAGGTGTTGACGGCGAGGGCGTCGCGCCAGATGGAATTGCGCGGATTCATTTCCGTGGAGGCGTAAAAATGCCAGCCGGGCCAGCCGGCCTCGTCGGGCGAGTAGCAGCAGCCGTGATAAAACATGTGGTTGATGCCAGAGAGAAACATGTCGTCAAACAGATATTTCACGTCGGACAGTTTTTCAGTGAAATGTTCCTCCAGCCAGGTGCCGGTCTCGGAACTGACGAGCGGCTTGCCGGTGACGTGCGCGGCGGATGACGCGAATTTGGAGATGAGTTTGTTTTTGTCGAGGTGGAAC